>CAYQVI010000096.1:0-13232 GCA_964420725.1 uncultured Gemmatimonadaceae bacterium
AGGAGACCGACGAGGAGCTGAAGGGGGTCTACCTGGACGCCGGGGAGAACGGACTGTTCTCCCTCGCCGAGTTCGAGACCCTCACGGCGCTGGGGCTCATGGAGTTCATCACCCCGGAGGAGATCGCCACCGGGGTGGTCCGGGAGATCATGGCCCACCCCACGGGGAAGGATGTGGTGGCCGCCCTGGACGGGGCCACCATGGGACCCACCTACCGGGCCGGGGTCCTCCGGAGCACCGCCCTCCAGCGGATGGAGGCCATGGAGGCGGAGAAGGGGCGCTCGGTGGCCTTCGAGATGCTGGGTCCCCCCCGGCTGGCCAAGCTCCTGTTCGAGGGGGAGCTCCTCCGGCGCCTCTTCGGCACCCGGGGGGGAGCGGGAGGACTGGACCCTGAGGAGACGGCGAAGCGGACCCACGCCCTGATCCAGGAGGACACGGACCTCCGGCAGCGGATGCTCTCGGTGGGGCTCCCCATCCTCCTCCCCGACGGGGGCTCGCTCCTCCGGGGTCCCCGGGTGGATGTGCCCCCGGCGCCGGACGTCCCGGTGGGTGATCCTCGGCTGGTGGAGCGGGGGTGGGTGGATCTCCGGCCCTCCAACTGGGCGAGGTGGGCGAAGCGGATGGCAGCGTTCGAGGCGGAGCTGGCGGCCCGTCCCGGGGTGGAGGAGGGCTCCGTGGGGGATCATGAATTCGGGGATGATGCCCCGGAGATCCGTCCCGGACGGCTGGCGGCCTGGATCTTCCGGTACGAGGACCAGGGGGAGCGGATCAAGCGATGAGGGGGCGAGGGACGCGCCTCCGGCGCCGGATCTCGCTTCCGGTGGGGCTGTCCGGGGCCCTCCTGGCGCTGTGGCCCATCCTGGGTGCCTTCGGGGCGCCCACGGCCGACGGAGCCGGTGCAGGCCAGGGCGGCACGGCGCTGGCCGCACAACCCCTGCCGGAGGGGCTCACCCTCTCCCCTTCCGCGGAGGTGGGGTTGTCCGCAGAAGGGTTGGCCCGGGCCACCGGGGTGCTCCAGGCCCATGTGGACGCCGGGGCCATCGCCGGGGTGGTGGCGGCGGTGGTGCGGGACGGACGGCTGGTGTATCTGCAGGCGCTGGGCTCCCGGGACCTTGAACAGAGGGACGCCATGCCACCGGATGCCCTCTTCCGGCTCTACTCCATGACCCGCCCCGTGACCTCCCTGGCCATCCTCATGCTCCGGGACGACGGGCTGCTGGAGCTGGACGACCCGGTTCGGACGTATCTTCCCCGGTTCTCGGGGCAGCGGGTCCTCTCGGCGCCGGGGGCCACCGACCCCTCCGACTCCCGCCCCCGGGAGGGGGATGTGACGCTGGGGCAGCTCCTGACCCACACCGCGGGGATCGGGAGCCGGAGTGCGTCGTTGTACCGGGACCGGGAGGTACATCGGTGGGATCGTTCCCTGGAGGAGGTGGTGGACGCCGCCGCCGCCCTCCCCCTCTTCGAGGAGCCGGGGACCCGCTTCCGCTATGGGATGTCGACGGAGGTGCTGGGGCGGGTCATCGAAGTCGTGTCGGGGCAGTCGCTGGAGAGCTTCCTCCAGGAGCGGATCTTCGGCCCCCTGGGGATGACGGACACCGGCTTCCATGTGGAGTCGAGCCGGCGGCCCAGGCTGGCCACCCTCTACCGCCCGGGTCCCGACGGAGTCCTGGCCCCCTTCGCCCTGGAGACCATCCCGGTGACGGAGCGGCGACCCCTGGTCAGCGCCGGGGTGGGGCTGGTGGGGTCCACCCTGGATGTCCTCCGCTTCTCCCAGTTCTTCCTGGACGGGGGGGTGGTGGAGGGGCGGCGGCTCCTGAGCCCCGAGGGGGTTCGGTTGGCAGCGGAGAACGGGGTCCCCCGGGCGCTCCTTCCCCTGGGGGAGCGGGGCTACTGGGCCGGTTCCGGCTGGACGATGGGAGGGATGGCAGTGGTCCTGGATCCGGAGGCCTATGGCCACATCGTGAACCGGGGGGAATACTGGTGGGACGGCTCGGCCGGTACCCGCTTCTGGGTCGATCCCGTGGAGAACATGGTCACCATCGTCATGGCGCAGGTGTCGCCGGCGGGAGGGGGCGGCTTCCGGGAGGAGTTCAAGAGCGCCGTGTACCGGGCCATCGTGGATTCCAGGGCCGCCCCCTCCCCCTGAAACGGGACACCCCATGATCGTCTTCCGGACCCTGATGACCCTTCTCCTCGTGCCCCTCTCCCTGGTGTCCTGCCAGGGGACGGACGAACCGGAGGGGGACCTCTCGGGTGCCACGGGATCCGGTATCCCCCGTCCCGGTGCCGGGGAGCCGTGGGTGGATGGGACGGAACTCTGGCTGGCGCCGCTGGAGTTGGATGGGGCGGGGGGAGGACTGCCCCGGCTGGGAGAGGGGCGCAACATCACCGAGCGGGCGGGCTACGACAACCAGCCGGAGTTCGCCCCCGACGGGACGATCTTCTACACCCTGGGGGTGGGGGATCGCACCGACATCTGGCGGTACGACCCCGCCACCGACACCCACACCCCCGTCACCGCGACCCCGGACCAGAGCGAGTACTCCGCCACCCCCGTTCCGGGGTGGGAGGAGGGCGCGCCGGCGGTGAGCATCATCCGGGTCGAGCCCGATTCCGCGCAGCGGCTCTGGTCGATCCGGCTGGGAGCCACCGGCGCAGTGGTTGGTGAAGAGGTGCTCCTCCCGGACATCCGCCCCGTGGGCTACCACGCCTGGGCCAACGACACGGTGCTTGCCCTCTTCGTGCTGGGAGAGCCGGCCACGCTACAGCGGGCGGGTCCCGGTCCCGGAGCAGGAGAGGTGGTGGCCCGGGACATCGGACGGGGGATCGAGCGGATCCCGGGAGAGGAGGCGGTGAGCTACACGCTGAACAGGAACGGCGGCAGCCTCCTGCGGAGGTATGACCCGGGGGAGGACACCGACCGGACCATCCCCCTTGGGATTCCCCTCCTCCCTGGTCCGGACCATGCGTGGACCCCGGAGGGTGTGCTGGTCTACGGTGCGGGGAACAGGCTCTATGCGGTGCGCCCCGATAGCGGCGAGGGTCCCCGGGAAGTCGGGGCCCTCCCGGACCCGGATCTCACCATCAGCCGGCTGGCGGTGAGCCCGGACGGCCTGTGGGTGGTCCTGGTGGTGGAGCGGGAGGGGAGGTGACGAAGAAGAGCATGCAGGTGGAGGTCTCCATCGACCGGGGGCTGAACCTGGCGGTGATCCGGATCACGGGGCACCTCCTCCTTGGGGAGGTCACACGGCACGCCAGGGCCTTCGTGGAGCGGCCGGACGTGGTTCCCGGCATGCCGGCCATCTTCGACCTGCGGGAGGCGGACTTCAGCTCCTTCGGGGCCACCGACTCCCGCTCCCTGGCGGAGGTGAACCGCCGATTGGCAGCACGGAGGGGGAGCGCCCGGGTGGCCTTCCTGGTGCAGGGCGACCTGGGGTACGGAGTGCTGCGGATGCATGAGGTCCTGGGCCAGTCGCCCAACCTCCAGGTGAGGGTCTTCCGGGATCTGTTGGAGGCCCAGCACTGGGTGCTGGGACCCTTCACTCCCGACGAGGACGACTGACGGGAGCCCGCTGGGGACCTGCGGCTGTTTGCCGATACGCAGGTTGTCGGGATCCACTGGACAGGGGGACGGGTTGACGGTGGGGAGGCCGGGCGCCCACACTGCAACCCGGCCGGGAACTCCCCCCCGTGCCCCCTCCAGCCCCCCTCGCGAGCCTCCGGTGACCCCTCCATTCCCGAACCTCACCGTCCTGGACCACCCCCTGATCCAGCACAAGCTCCATCATCTCCGGAGCCGCTTCACCCCGAAGATGCTCTTCAAGGAGCTGGTGGATGAGATCGCCATGCTCATGGCGTACGAGGTGACCCGCGACCTCCCCCTGGAACAGGTGGAGGTCCAGACCCCCCTGGAGCGGATGGTGGGGCAGAGGATCGCCGGGAAGAAGCTGGTGGTGGTGCCCATCCTCCGGGCGGGGCTGGGAATGGTGGAGGGGATGACCCGGCTCATCCCCGGAGCCCGGGTGGGGCATGTGGGGATCTACCGGGACGAGGAGACGCTGCAGCCGGTGGAGTACTACTTCAAGGTTCCTCCGGGGGCCGCAGCCCGGGAGTTCATCGTCGCCGATCCCATGCTGGCCACCGGGGGCTCTGCCGTGCACGCGGTGACGCTGCTGAAGGGGAAGGGAGCCCGGAGCATCCGCTTCATGTGTCTGGTGGCGGCGCCGGAGGGGGTGCAGGCCATGCTGGACGCGCATCCCGACGTCCCGGTCTATGCCGCGGCGCTGGACCGGCAGCTCAACGAGGTGGGCTACATCCTTCCGGGACTGGGGGATGCGGGGGACCGGCTCTTCGGGACCAAGTGAAGAGACGACTCACTCCGTCACCACTCCCCTGCGCCCCCTCCGCCAGAATTCCGGCCGGAGCAGCAGGAGCACCGTGTAGATCTCCAGTCGTCCCACCACCATGAGGAACGAGAGGATGAGCATCTCAGGGTCCGACATCCAGCCGTAGTTCTCCACCGGTCCCACCCCTCCGAAGCCCGGTCCGATGTTCCCCACCGTGGCGGCGCTGGCGGCCAGCGAGGTGAGGAGGTCGTTGCCGAAGAGGGAGATGGCCACCGCCCCCGACAGGAGAAGGAGGACGTAGAGGATCACGAAGCCCAGCACCCTGGCCATCACGTCCTCACGGACCACATGCCGCCCCACCCGAACCAGGAGGATGGCCCTGGGGTGGAGTTGCCGGCGGAGCTCGTTGCCGGTGTGCTTCAGGAGGAGGAGGATCCGGATGGCCTTGATCCCTCCTCCCGTGGACCCGGCCATCCCTCCCAGGAAGAAGAGGGTCAGGAGCAGGGCCTGCGCAGGGGCGACCCACCCGGCATAGTCGGCGCTCACGAAGCCGGTGGTGGTGGCGATGGAGGTGGCCTGGAAGAGGCCGTCTCGCACCGCCTGCTCCAACCCCTCCACGCTCCAGCCGTACCCGCCCCCCACCAGGTTCATTCCCGCCACCAGGATCCCCGCTCCCACCACAACCGCCGTGAAGAAGCGCCATTCGGCGTCCTTCCAGTAGACGGGGCGCCCGGAGGCCGCCCGGAAGTGGAGGGCGAAGTTCACCCCGGCCAGATACATGAAGACGATGGTGACCCACTGGATCCAGGCCGAGTAGCCGGCCATGGAGTCGTCCTGGGTGGAGAAGCCACCGGTGGCCAGGGTGGACATCGCATGGTTCACGGAGTCGAACCATCCCATCCCCCCCGCCAGGTAGAGGAGGATCTGGGCGAGGGTCAGCCCCACGTAGACCAGCCACAGGAACTTGGCGGTCTGGGTGATCCGGGGGCGGAGCCGCTCCGGGGTCGGTCCCGGGACCTCCGCCCGGAAGAGCTGCATTCCCCCCACTCCCAGGTAGGGGAGGATGGCGATGGCCAGCACGATGATCCCCATCCCCCCCATCCAGTGGGTCAGGGAGCGCCAGAAGAGGATGGCGTGGGGGAGGGTCTCGATGGAGCCGAAGATGGTGGCGCCGGTGGTGGTGAATCCGGACATGGACTCGAAGACCGCCCGGGGGAAGGAGTCGGCCACTCCCGACAGCCGGAAGGGGAGGGCTCCTGCGAGCCCCGTGGCCGTCCACGAGAAGGTGACGATGGCAAATCCCTCCCGGGCGGTGAGGTCTCCCGCTGCAGGGGGGAAGAGTCTCCAGAGGGCGAACCCCACCATCGCTGTGATGAGGGAGGAGAGGAAGAAGGCTGAGGCGGCCCCGTCCCCGTAGAAGAGGCCCACCCCACCTCCCAACACCATGGAAAGGGCGATGAAGAGGAGGAGCATCCCCACCACCCCCGCCACATTCCGCAGGTCCATCTAGCGAACCCCGTCCGGGGCGTCCAGGGGAAGACAGTGCCCGGCTGCAGCGGTCACTGGAAGAAGCTCTCCACCTCGTGGATCGCCTCGGGGAGGGAGAACACCACCACTTCGTCCCCGGACTGGAGGATGTCGTCCCCGGTGGGGACCATCACCTCCCCGTCCCGGAGGATGGTGCCCACCAGCGCCCCCTTGGGGAGATGGAGGTCCCGGAGGGAGCCCCGGGTGACCCGACTTCCGCGACCTACCCGGAACTCGATGGCCTCGGCGTCGATCCCCTTCAGGGTGGCCACGGTCATGACCCGTCCCCGCCGCACGTAGCGGAGGATGGCATTCACGGTGGACATCCGGGGGGAGACTGCGGCATCCACCCCCACCTTCGGGACCAGGGGGAGGTACTGGAATTTCTGGATCAGCGCGATGACCTTCCGGGCACCGGCGGTCTTGGCCAGGAGGGAGGAGAGGAGGTTCGTCTGGTCGTTCCCGGTGGCCGCCACGAAGCCGTCCACCCCCGACACCCCCTCCAGCTCCAGAAGCTCCAGGTCCGTGGCGTCCGCGTGGAGCACCAGGCTCTTCGAGAGGATCTCCGCGATCTCCAGACAGTGCTTCCGGTCGCTGTCCAGCACCGTCACCTCGATCCCCCGGCGCTCCAGGAGTTCTGCCAGGTAGACCCCCTCCCGGCTTCCGCCCGCGATCATCACCCGTCGGAGCTCGAAGGCGTCATAGCCCGCCATGGGGGGGATGGCATCCACCTCATCCGAGGGGGCCAGGAGGAAGACCTGGTCACCGGCCTCGATCCTGGAGTTCCCTCCGGGAATGATGGTCTCGCCATTCCGGACGATGGCGGGGACCACGTAGTGGAAGTTCCGGAGGTCCCGTCGGAGTTCCGCCAGCGTCTTCCCCGCCACCGGGGCCCCCTCCCGGACCCGGACCCCCACCAGCTGGACCCGGCCGTCGGCGAACTCCGCCACGTCCGTGGAGGCCGCGCTCTGCAGGAGGTTGAAGGTCTCCTCGGCGCAGGCCCGCTCCGGGCTGATCATCAGGGTGATTCCCAGCGCCTCCCGGGAGAGGACAGAATCCCGGGCGTAGTACTCGGGGTTCGAGATCCGTGCCACGGTGTGCTTCACCCCCAGACGGGAGGCAGCCAGGCAGGCAATGAGATTGACCTCGTCGATGGAGGTCACTGCCAGGAGCATGGAGGCTCTGCCAACCCCCGCCTGTTCCAGGATGGGGAGGGAGGCGCCGTTCCCCACCACCGTCATGACGTCCAGCTGTTCCTGAGCGTGTCGGGCCCGATCGGGATCGGACTCGATGAGGATGACATCCTGGTTTTCCTGCGACAGCCGCTGCGCGAGGTGGAACCCCACCTCCCCGGCTCCTACGATGAGGACTCTCAAGATCACGCTCCCCTGGGGACCTTCGAAGCTAGACCGGCGGGGTAGGGGTGTCAAAGGGCTTCGGGGCCGCCCAGGAGGGGAACCCCGGCGGGTCTTCGGGGAAGCAACAAGGTGAGGTTCGAGGGTCGGCCCCGGGAGGGTCGGCGGACCTCGCTGTTCATCTCCAGGGTGGGAGGAGTCATGCTGACACAGGACCGGCTGGTGGAACTCTACAGGGACCTCAGGGACGATCGGGTCCTGAGCATCTACGTGGACGGGGAGGGACACGATCCCGCAGAGCGCCGGGCCTGGCGCACCCGGATGGACCAGCACCTGGCAGATCTGCGTCGGCGGATGAACGGGGGGGAGGATGGCGACGCCGTCGGTCTCGATGCGGCGGCTGGGCACCTCGTGCGGGAACTCGACCGCTTCCCGGCCTTCATCCCCGACCGGGGGTGGGTGGGATTCGCCACGGCGGACCGGATGGTCTACGCGGACACTGTGCCGGTTCCCATGCCCGACCTGGTGGCGTGGGAACAGGGGATCCGGGCTGCACCCTACGTCCGGGCGCTGAAGCAGGCCCGCCCGGTGGTGGTGATCCTGGCCGACCGCTTCAAGGCCCGGATCTTCACGTACCGCGACGGAACCCTGGCCGAGACCGACGACCTCCGCACCGACGACGACATCGGCGACCTCTCCGATGTGAATGTCTCCAAGCGGCCCAACTTCTTTTCGGGAGTGGGCGGGGAGACAGCCACCGACGCCGCCCACAGGATCATCCAGGTGAATGCCGAGAAGATGGTGAAGGCGGCGGTGGAGCGGGTGGTGGAGCGGGCGGGGAAGCAGGGGTTGGTGGTGGTGGGGGGAACCAGCGAGACCGGCTCGCAGGTGATGCATCACCTGCCGAAGGGAGCGCGGGAGAGGGCCATGGAGGTGGCCGGGCTCCACCTCCAGATGACCGATGCGGAGGTGAAGAAGCGGGCGGAGGAGGCCGCCACCGGGATCACCCGGCAACTGCAGGTGGGGCTGGTCACCGACGTGGTTGACCTGGCCCGTTCCGGTGGGAGGGGGGTCCTGGGGGAGGAGGGGGTGATCCAGGCGCTGCTGGACAGGCGGGTGGAGGCGCTCCTCATCTCCCGGTCCTTCGTGCACAAGCACAGTGAGCGGGCCGACCACCTGGTGGGAACCGCCTTCGGCCAGGGGGCCGAGGTGGAGGAGCTCTCCGGTGAGGGAGCCCAGCGACTGGACGTGGAAGGGGATGGGGTGGGGGCGCGCCTCCGCTGGTAGGGGCCTCCCGGGGAGGGACGAAGAGGGGGGCGGCCGGATGCATCCGGCCGCCCCCTTCTCATCGTTTCACCCCCCGGTAACCACCGAGGTGAGCCCGTCCCGGGCTACCCCTCGGTGACCGCGAAGCAGTAGAACAGCCCGTCCCCGCCCGTGCCCACCAGGTTCTCCTGGCTGCACCCCCGGCTCAGGTGGGCGGCATTCCAGGAGGAGTTTCCGCCCCCGGCCCGGTCGTGGTGCCCCACCATGGCCCGCCCCTCGCCGTTGGACGTCCAGTTGTTGCAGGTGGTCTCCGCGGCATTCCCCGAGAGCGCCATCCCCCGGGAGTCCGCACCGGTGAGGATGTCGTGGCGGTTGGGCTGATCTCCCCGTCCATTCACCTGCTCCCCCTTCTCGTTCAGGGCGAACTCCTTGTTGATGGAGTTCCGGTCGCGCTCGTTGTCGCCGTGGAGGTCCGCCACGTTGGCGGCGATGAGGGCACCGTTGGCGTTGTGCCACGGCCCCGTCCCGATCCGGTCCCGGGCGTTCACCGCAGGTTGTCCGTTGGCGGCGGTGGTACCGAGATAGGCGCGCCAGGTCCGCCCTCCGGCCCCCACCGCCTCGGCCAGGGTCTGGCAATGGGCGTCCGCCCCCTGCAGGCCTCCAAGGTTGGCTCCGTCGCCGGACCCTTCGCTGGTGATGAAGAAGCCCATGGGGGGCTGCTCCTGCGCCGCCACCTCTGTGGCCGAGGAGAGGAGGGCTCCCGCCAGCATCACTGCCATTGCTCCCAGCGCGGTGGTGACCCTGCGACTGTCCATGCTCATCCTCTCCCTGGTGTGGGGTTCCTCGTGGCCTTCCCGGCAGGGGGAGAAGGTGGGGTGGAGGCCCCTCCGGACACAAGGAAGGGGGACGGGGTGATGACCTGGCCTCCCCCCCTGGCGGGAGGGCGCGGCCCGACCCATGGACAGAGACGGGGAACGGGGCGGAACCCGTCTCCGGATTCCGCCCCGCCTTCCTTCCGCTCCGGACCACCCAGTGGGCCCGCTGGGACTTGAACCCAGGACCTTGCCGTTATGAGCGGCTTGCTCTGACCAGCTGAGCTACGGGCCCGGAGGTGGGAAGGTAGACGCGGGTGGGAAGGGACGCCAAGGGGTGGCGCCCCGGGAATCACTCGTCGCGGTCAGGGCGGCGGCGGGACCGCTTGATCTGGCTCCGTCTGGCTTTCTCCTCCCGCCGCCGCCGCTTCTCCCGTGGAGGGACCCGGGTGGGGACCCGGGGAGCCTCCGTCCGACCCAGCCCCTCCAGCGCCCTCCGGAGGCGGGACAGGGCCAGGGACCGGTTCCGGTGCTGGCTCCGCTCGTCCCGGGCCACCACCACCACCCCGGTGGGGAGATGGGTGAGACGCACCGCGCTCTCGGTGACGTTCTGGTGCTGTCCTCCGGGGCCGCCGGCCCGGAAGGTGTCCACCCGGCACTGGGCCAGGAGGGTGGCGTCGTCCTCCGGGACGGGGGGGAGCCCGTCCGCAGGTGGCTCCTGGGCGATGGGGTCACTCATGGGGATCAGGACCCTCGGAGGGCGTGGTCGTTCCCCAGGGGGGGCGGGAGATGGGCTGGCTTCGCCACGGCTTTTTCCCTACCATCAGGGGAATGAACGACGTGGAGCGGCGTCCGTTTCCACAGCCTCCTACCGCCGGCTTCGTATCGTGTCTCCGGCCGCCCAGGGTTCCACAGTCGCATGACCGACCGCATCGCGCAGGGGCAGGGTGCCCGCTTCCTCCTGGTGGCGGCGTGTCTGGTCATCGTGGTGGCCGGGCTCCGGCAGGGGGCGCCCATCCTCCTCCCGTTCGTGGTGGCCACCTTCCTGGCCATCCTGACCTTGCCGGTGACCATCGTTCTCCGGAACCGGGGGGTCCCCAGCTTCCTGGCCATCTTCCTGGCCGTGGCGGTGGACGTGGCGGTGTTGGCGGTGGCGGTTCTCCTCATCAGCCAGTCGGTCACCGACCTCCAGGTCCGGGTGCCGGAGTATATCGCCCGCTTCGATGCCCTGCAGGCCGGGTGGATCGAGAGTGTGGAAGCCCGGGGAATCCCCCTGGGTGACTATGTCTCCGGGAACCTGCTCAGCGCCGAACGGGCGGTGGATTTTGTGACATCCGGATTCCAGCGACTCCTCTCGCTGGCCTCCAACTCGGTGCTGGTCATCCTCATCATGCTCTTCATCCTGGCAGAGGCCACCATCATCCCCGCCAAGTTCCGGGCGGTGCTGGGGACCACGGCCGGCGACATGGGGCGGATGGCGAAGATCGTGGGCGAGGTGCAGACCTATCTGGGGATCAAGACCCTCATCAGCCTGGTCACCGGAATCCTGGTGGGGGTGTGGTCGTGGATCATGGGGCTGGACTTCCCCATCCTCCTGGGCTTCATCGGCTTCCTCCTCAACTTCATCCCCACCATCGGGTCCATCCTGGCGGCGATCCCCGCGGTCCTGCTGGCCATGATCTCCTACGGGGTGGGACACAGCCTGGGGGTGGCGGCGGGGTACCTGGTGGTGAACATCATCTTCGGGAATCTGGTGGAGCCCTCCCTCATGGGGCGGCGCCTGGGGCTCTCCACCGTGGTGGTGGTCCTCTCCCTCCTCTTCTGGGGGTGGGTCTGGGGACCGGTGGGGATGTTCCTCTCGGTCCCACTCACCATGATCGTGAAGATCATGCTGGAGAACACCGAGGACCTCCGTTGGATCGCGGTGATGCTGGACAAGGAGGTGCCGGTCTGGGCGCAGGTGTCGGAGACCCCGGTGCGCGCCCAGGGGGAGGGGGCCCCACGGTTTCCCCTGAGCCCGGCCCGGGTCGACGAGGATCCGGTCATCTGACATCCACTCCGGGGATCGAACCCCGGTCCAGATACGAGAGGCACCATGTCCGCCGAAGACCACGCCGCCGAAGCGCTGCAGCCCCTTCCCGACGACGCCCGCCTCTGGGTCTTCGGATCCGATCGTCCCCTGACGGAGGAGGAGGAGGAACTCCTGCTGGGTCGGGTGGACCACTTCCTGGAGGGGTGGCGGGCCCACGGTCGCCCCCTGGCCGCCCGCCGCTGGTGGGCCTACGGGCGCTTTCTGCTGGTGGGGGTGGACGAGTCGGTGGCTCCTCCCACCGGGTGCTCCATCGATGCCCTGGGGCGGACCCTCCGGGAGGTGGAGGAGGCCACAGGGCTCCACCTCATGGAGAAGGCGGACATCTGGTTCCGCCACGGTGGCGCCATCCACCAGGTGGGGCGGGCCTCCTTCCGGGAGGCCGCGGCGCAGGGAGAGGTGGACGGCGACACCATCGTCTTTGATCCGGCGCTGACCCGGGTGGGGGAGCTCCGGGCCGGTGGATGGGAACGGCGGGTGTCCGAGGGATGGCACGCCAGGCTCCTCCCTGGAGCCGGGAGGATTCCCGCCCCACGGGAGGGGTGACCGGAGGGAGCGCCGGGGGCACCAGAACCCCCCGGTGGGAAAATACGAACGGCGCCGCCCCGGAGGGCGGCGCCGTGGTCGTCACAGGTCGGTGGATGGAATGCGCGGGGATCAGCCCCCCACCCGCACCACGTTCTCCGCCGCGGGGCCCTTGGGGCCCTCCACGATGTCGAACTCGACACTCTCCCCTTCCGCCAGGGTCCTGAAACCCTCGCCCTGAATGGCAGAGTAATGGACGAAGCAGTCCTGACTCCCCCCCTCGGGGGCGAGGAATCCGAAACCCTTGGCATCGTTGAACCACTTCACCGTTCCGTTCGTCCGCATCCGTACCGCTCCAGGCTGTTCGGTCCTCCGGGGTCGGAACCACGCCGCCCCGGGTGCTCGACGCGTCGGGCGGAGACCCGTTCCGACGCCTGCGGTGCCAAGGGTACGGGGGAGGGTCCCGACCGTCAAGACTCCACTCCCACCTCACGAATCGCCGCATCCAGCCCGGATCCCCGGGGAGTGAAGAAGGGCTCCCACTTCTCCCGGGGGGATGGGGGGGTGAGGAGGCTCACCACCACCAGGAGCCCTACGGACATGATCACCCCCGGAACCACGATGTAGTCGCTGGACGCGAAGTCGAACTCCGTCCCCCCCAGGGTGGCGGTGAAGGGGACCCCCAGGGTGCTCAGGAGACGGACCCCCACGATGGTTCCCAGCCCCCCTGCGATGCACGCCACACCCCCTGCCGCCGTGACCCGTTTCCAGAGGAAGGCCGCCAGGAGGGCGGGGGTGAGGCTGGCACCCACAAGGGAGTAGGCGTACAGCGCCATGGCCAGGACGCTGTCGAACTGGGTGATGAGGAGGAGCGCCAGCCCTCCGAAACCGGCAATGCAGATCCGCTGCACCAGGAGCATCGATCCCTCGGAGGCATCCGGATTGATGAAGCGCTGGTAGATGTCCCGGGTGACGTTGGTGGAGGGGATGAGGAGGAAGGTGTTCCCCGTGGAGAGGACGATGGCCACCGCCGCTGCCAGGAGGAGCGCCCCCCCCAGCACCGGGAGTCCGTTGGCGGCGATGTGGAGGATGATGGTCTCGGAGGCCTCTCGCCCCACCACGTTGGTCCCGGTGAGGAGCTCGGGGTAGGCCACCCGCCCCACGATGGCCAGGAGCGCCAGCGTCGTCTCGATGAGGACGATTCCCACCACCATCCCCGCCACCGCCTTCCGGGCGGAGCCCTCGTCCTTGGCGGAGAAGAACTTCTGGTACATCCCGCTCTCCCCCAGGATGAGGAGGAAGGTGGGGA
>CAYQVI010000097.1:0-12855 GCA_964420725.1 uncultured Gemmatimonadaceae bacterium
GCCTGGGTGGCGGGGGAGGAGGATCGGAAGGGGATGGTGAAGGAGGGGTTCCTGGCAGACCTGGCGGTACTGGAACGGAACCCCTTCCAGGTGGAGCCCCTGAGCCTCAAGGATATCCGGGTGGACTACACGGTGGTGGGGGGGAGGGTGGTCTGGGAGCGTTGAGGTCCCGCTTCCTCATCCCGGCCGCAGGGAAGGGGGGAGATCCGGAAGCCACCCCATCGCCACCACCCCCCAGAGTCCCAGGAGGATGGCCTCGGCCGCATCATGCCGCAGCGATGTGGGCCGGGGGGCTCCGGACCACTCGATGACCCGCCGGGCCAGGACATCGGCCTGCTGCTTGGCGTCCACCCCGGTCCGTCGGTCCCGGGAGAGGATCAGCGCCTCCCTCCAGATCCCTGCATGGACCTGTCGGACCCCCAGCCCCCGTCGCTCCGCTTCCCGTATCCAGGGATCCGCCACCGTGCCCCCACCCTCCACCACCACCCGCGCCACCCCCGGGGTCCCGTTCAGCACCGAGAAGACCCCCGCCTTCAGCCGGGCCGGCGATCCGAAGTTGGTGGAGCGGTAGCTACGGAGGCGCCCGTCAGGACCGTACACGGCCAGGCCGGCTCGGAGACCTGCGTCCACGGCCAGGAGGGTGGCTTCGGGAAGGGGCATGGAACGGGAGTGGAAGGGTGAAGGGGCTCAAGATGGAGCCACATGGACCGCTCCGCCACCCGGCGTCCCGGGGCGTGCCGCCCCCGAACCGAACAAGGGGAGACCATGCGTGGCCGGGCTGTCCGGAGCACCCGGGGGGGAATATCTTCCCCGGGACGCATTGTCCCGGCATCGTGACGTGCACCTCCCCTTCCGGCTGGCCCCCCTCTCCCAAGACGTCCATTGGTTTTTTCTGCTACCCCCCGCGGTGTCGTGCCCCCCGGCCCTTTCCTGCGCCGTAACCCGGTCCCTTCGGTCCTCGTCCTGGCCCTCCTTCTCTGGCCTGGAGCCCCGCTGGCTGCCCAGAACATCAGAGGCGGAAGCGGTGGGATCTCCCTGGTGGAGTCCCCGCCCCGTGGGCCCTCCGCCATGGCCGTAGCACAGCGCATCCAGCTCCGTCCCACCATCGACGGGGTCATGGACGAGCCCTTCTGGAACGACCTGCTGCCGGTGGCGGATTTCGTCCAGCGGGATCCGGTGGACGGGGGTGTCCCCTCGGAACGCACCGAGGTCCGTATCGCCTACGACGACGACTTCCTCTACTTCGGCTTCCAGCTCTTCGACTCCGATCCCTCGGCGATCCGGGCCAACATCCTCCACAGGGGAGGGATGATCGGCTTTGACGACCACGTGGTCATCGGGCTGGACACATTCCAGGACCGTCGGAACGGCTACATCTTCGAGATCAATCCCCTGGGGACGCAGGACGACGCCATCTTCACCGACGAATCCATCGAGCGGGAGGACTGGAACTGGGACGGGGTCTACTGGTCGGAGGCCCGGATCCATGAGGGAGGGTGGACGCTGGAGGTGGCCATCCCCTTCACCACGATCCGCTTCCCCCGGGAGGAGGTCCTGGAGATGGGGCTCCTCTTCTTCCGCTCCATCCGTCGGAAGAACGAGACCGTCTACTGGCCCCACCTTCCCGCCACGTACCGGGGCCGCTATGCCCAGGCCTCGCAGTACGGGACCCTCACCGGTCTTCGGGGGGTCGTCCCCGGGCGGAACCTCCAGGTGAAGCCCTTCGTGGTCTCCGGCGGGCAGAAGGCCGGTGCGGTGGCTCCCACCAACGGGGTTCTGGAGACGGGGTTGGATGTGAAGTACAGCCTCACCTCCTCGCTGACGCTGGACCTGACGGTGAACACCGACTTCGCCCAGGTGGAAGCGGACAATGTGCAGGTCAATCTGGACCGATTCTCCCTCTTCTTCCCGGAGAAGCGGGAGTTCTTCCTGGAGCGGGCCGGGCTCTTCGCGTTCGGGGACGCAGGCCAGACCCAGCTCTTCTTCTCCCGCAGGATCGGGCTGCAGAACCCCATCCTCGGCGGGGGACGGCTTACCGGGCAGGTGGGCCCGGTGAGTGTGGGGCTGCTGAACCTCCAGACCAGCGATGGCACCGGGGGCTCCGGTGCCAACAACTCCGTGGCCCGGGTGCGGGCGGACCTGGGTCCAAGGGCCTCGGTGGGGGGGCTGGTGACCAACCTCCAGGGAGGCGGTGTGGAGAGCCGGAGTGCCGGTGCCGACGCCCAGCTACGCTTCTTCGGCAGCAGCAGCTTCGATGTCTGGGCAGCCCGGGTCTGGCCGGGGTTCGAGCCAACGGGCAACGAAGGGGGGGGGAACTCCGCGGGGTCGGTGCAGTTGCAGCTCCGGAACACCACCCTGGGCGCAGCGGTGGGCTTCACATCTGTGGGGGAGGGGTTCAATCCCGCCCTGGGATTCGTGCGGCGAACGGATCAGCGCCGGTGGAACGGCGAGGTGGCCTTCACCCCCCGGTTCGACCGGAGCCGGTGGGCCCGGCAGCTCTCGGTGACGGCCCGGGGGCTGGAGGTGGACGGCCAGGACGGGGTCTTCCAGACCGGGCGCCGGAGCCTGGACACCCAGTTCACCTTCCAGAGCGGTGACGGTGTGGGATCGTCCGTGGTGCGGAACGAGGAGGTGATTCCGGTCCCCTTCGCCATCCGTCCGGGGGTCGTAATCCCGGTGGGGGCCTACACCTTCACCACCGGCTCCGCCAACATCCGGACGAACGGGAGCCGCCCGGTCTTCGTGAATGCCTCCCTCTCCAACGGCAAGTTCTACAACGGCACCCGGACCCAGGTGGACATCAGCGGAGGGCTCACCGTATCGCCCCGGTTGAGCTTCCAGCCCTCGTTCTCCTGGAACGACGTGGAACTGCCGGTGGAGGGTGGGGACTTCACCACCCGGATCCTCTCCCTGAACGTGAAGTCGGCGCTGAACCGCTCCCTCTTCGGCGACGCCCTTCTCCAGTACGACGACGTTTCGGAGCGGCTGCAGGCGAACATCCGGGTGAACTGGATCCACACCCCCGGGAGCAATCTCTTCCTTGTGCTGGATACCGGCGTCAACACGGGAGAACTCCTGGAGCCGGGGCAGACCCGTTGGGAGCGGCGGACCGGGGTGGTGAAGCTCACGTACATGTGGGCCCTCTGAGGCGACCTTCGGAGCGCTCAGAGGGGTGTTTCCGGGCGAACTGGATCCGGGGAAGGCCCAGGGGAGTACCAGCGAACGCCCTGATCGACCTGCAGCCTGGCCCCGGGCTCGCCGCGGGTGGCCCCTTGACGGAGGTGCGGACAGACGGTGGGAAGGAAGACTGCGGTTCTCGGCTCGGTGTTCACCGTGGTGGTGGCGCTGGACATCATCACCAAGCGGTGGGCGCTGGAGGCGCTTGCCGGCGGACGGCAGATCCAGGTGATCGAGGGGTTCCTTCCCTTCACCCTGGCGTTCAACCGTGGCGCCGCCTTCGGGTTGACCATCGGGGACGACCCCCGCATGGTCTTCATCCCCATCACCATTCTGGCGATGATCATGCTGGCGGTCCTGCTGGTGCAGGCGGCCCGGGACGATCACCTGCGGATCTGGGCGGCCTCGTTCGTCATGGCGGGGGCAGTGGGGAACCTCATCGACCGGGTCCGGTGGGACCGGGGCGTGGTGGACTTCATCGGCCCCATGAACCTGATCGTCTACAACTTCCCCATCTTCAACGTGGCCGACATCGCCATCTCCTGTGGGGCCGTGGCGCTGGCCGTCTCATTCTGGCTGGAGGGGAGGGAACTGGACCGGATCGCCCGGGAGGAGGCCGCCGCTGCGGCAGGCACGCCAGCAGGGGAACTTACGTCTCGGGAACCGGGGAAGGGGTGAAGCGGAGGTACTCGATCCTGCGCCCCTTCATCTTCACCACCCGGAGGACCCCCCCTGGCACCGGCGCCTCATCTCCCACCTCCGGGAGCCGGTTCAGGGCACCGAAGACAAATCCTCCGATGGTGTCGTAGTCGTCCTCCGGGAGATCGAGTTCCAGTCGCTCGTTGGTGTCCCTCAGCGAGACGCCTCCCCAGATCCGCAGCACGCCCCCTCCCACCTCGTGGAAGTCGTCGGGTTCGTCCTCCTCGTGCTCGTCCTGGATCTCTCCGATGATCTCCTCGATCAGGTCCTCCAGGGTGGCCAACCCCGCCGTGCCGCCGAACTCGTCCACCACGATCACCATCCTGGCCCTCCGACGGCGCATGTCGGGGATCAACTCCTCCACGGGCTTGGTGGCAGGGGCGAACTGGGCGGGACGCAGGATCCCCCGGATCT
Source organism: uncultured Gemmatimonadaceae bacterium (assembly GCA_964420725.1). Lineage (GTDB taxonomy): Bacteria > Gemmatimonadota > Gemmatimonadetes > Longimicrobiales > Gaopeijiaceae > CAYQVI01. Next base: position 4,291 of record CAYQVI010000097.1, read on the forward strand.
CGGTGACTCCCTCCCGGTCCGCCTGCCAGAGGTCCCGGGCCAGCAGGAGCCCCACGATGCGATCCAGCGACTCCTCGTAGACGGGGACCCTGAGATGCCCCTCGTCCAGCATCACGCCCTTGGCCTCCTCCACCGTGGCCGTCACCGGCACCGCCACCATGTCGGTCCGGGGGGTCATCACCTCCCCGAGGGTGACATCGTCCAGGTTCATGACGTTGGTCACAACCTGCCACTCGTCCTCGTCCAGCGTCCCTTCCCGGCGGCCGATCTCCGCCAGGATCTCCAGCTCCGCCCGGCTCACGGTGGAGCTGTTGTCCGACGAGGGGGTGATGAGACGGCTGAAGAGGTTCAGCGGCACCACCACCGGTTTCATGGACCACATCATCGCCTGCAGCGTGTAGGCGGTGAAGGGAGCGAGCTGCTTCCAGAGCGTCGCGCCAAGCGTCTTGGGGACGATCTCGGAGAACAGGAGGATGATGAGGGTCAGGATCGCCGAGAACAGCGCGATCCATCGGTCCCCCCAGATCTCCAGCGCGATGGCGCCTCCCATGGAGGCCCCGACCGTATGGGCGATGGTGTTGAGGGTCAGGATCGCCGCGATGGGTTCGTCGATGTGCTCCTGCATCCGTGCCAGGAGGCGACCGCTCGTCTCGCCGCGGTCCTGCAACACGGCCACGTACGACCGGTTGATGGAGAGCAGGACCGCTTCGAGGATGGAGCAGAGGAAGGAGACCCCCAGACTGATCCCCACGACCCAGAATAGAGTAGCCATTGACGGGGATAATGGCCCCCTTCCCCGTCAGGGGACAAGGGGTTCCGGGGAAGAAGCGAGGGGAGTCGCGGAGTGGGACCAGGCGGATCCCCCCCGGTGTCTCAGGCGGGGGTCAGCGAGCGGAAGAGCGCCTGGGTTCCCGGGCGGCCGTCCAGCTCAACCCCCACCCGGCGCACCTCCACCGGCACCTCACGCCCATCTCCCCGCACGAGGTTGTGGGCTTCGAAGCCACCCGTCCCCCCGCTGGGCCATGAGGCAGACGAGCCCTCCCGGCTGACAATCTCTCCCACCGGGCGCCCCGCCAACTCCGCCGCGTCCATGGCCAGAAGCTCAGCCATGGCGGGGTTCACGTAGACGATCTCCCCGTCGGCCTCCAGCATCACCGCGTCGGGGCTCATCTCCAGCAGTCTCCTGTACCGTTCCTCGCCCTGGCGGAGGCGGTCCAGCTCGTCCTTCCACCGGGTGATGTCCCGGATGATGGCGACCCCCCCCACGATGTCGCCGGACGCGTCCCGAAGGGGCGAATAGTGGCCCTCGAACCACCCTTCGTGTCCGCTCTCCGGGACGGCGTAGCGCCGCTGGTCCGCCACGGTGGTCTCCCCCCGGATGGCCGCTTCGAAGAACTGTCGTTCTCCGATCTCATCCAGGAAGGGGAATACCTCGAAGGCCACCCGTCCCAGCACCGCCGACGCGTCGACTCCGGCGATCCTGGTCATGGCCGGGTTCCACATCAGATACCGGCAGTCCCGGTCGAAGGCCAGGATTCCATCCACGGATCCGTGGATCACCTGCTCCGCCAGCACCCCGGTGGAGGTGGAGACCCGCACCGAGGTGAGGATGGCGGCGATCCGCTCCAGGGCGGACTCTGCGGCACTCTGTTCCACCGGGTGGGGACTGCCGGAGCCGGAGAGGAGCCACGTGGCGTTCACCGGCACCACTTCCACGAAGCGCGCCAGGAAGTGGGCCGGCACCTTCACATCCTCCCGCATCCAGCGGTGGACGTTCCGATAGCTCTCTCCCGTCCGTTCCGCCAGGTCCACCAGGGTCCAGTGGAGCTGCGAGAGCCGCTGGTTCATCCGCACCTTGAGAGGGTCGGACACGGATTCGGAGGCGGGGGCGTCGTCGTCTCGGGACGGCATTGAAGATCCTGCGCTATGGTCGGTGCGATGGGGTCCAGAAGTCCAGACACCCGCCCCCACCGCCTTGTTGACGGAGGGGGCGGGGCGGATTGACGCTCATCCCAGGAGCGTGGCCTCCAGATGGATCTCGGTGGCAGCCAGGACCCGGGAGATGGGGCACCCTTCCTTGGCGGCATTGGCCTCCTCCTGGAACCGGGAGGCGTCAATCCCCGGAACCTCCGCCTCACAGTGGAGGTGGATGCGGGTGATCCCCATCCCGTCTCCCACCTTCTCCAGGTGGACGTCGGCCCGGGTGCGAACCGATGTGGGGGTGAATCCCGCCTTCGCCAGCCCGTTGGAGAGGGCCATGGAGTAGCAGCCGGCGTGGGCGGCAGCGATCAGCTCCTCCGGATTCGTCCCCGTCCCCTCCTCGAACCGGGAGGAGAAGGAATAGGCTCCGTCCAGCGCGCCACTCCCGGTCTTCACCGTCCCCCGTCCCCCGGTCAGGTCTCCCTTCCACTCGGCATTCGCGCTGCGCACCGGCATGGACAATCCCTCCAGTCAGTTTGTCGCGGGCTCCCGGAATGGGGGCCGCTCAGGAAGGGATCCTTACCCCCGTCCCCGGTGCTGCGATCCCGGGCCAACCCGGGTGGAGTGGGCCCCCATGCAGGGGAGACCGCCACCCTCTCGCGCGAGCCCCCGGAGGGGGCCACCTTGATCCAGTCCCGTTCCTGTCGTCCGGAGAAGGCTGCCCATGATCAAGACGTCCACTCCATCCGTTCACCGGTCCCACCCGGGCCCGGCGCGTATCCTCGCCCTCCTGTGCCTGGGGGCGCTGGCTCCCGGAGGGGAGGCCCTGGCACAGGAGCCGCTGGAGCGGGCCCTCTCCCGGGCCGAGGTCCAGATGGGTCTCCAGTCCATCGACGCCCGACGGGGAGAGGCGGCGCGCCTCCTGGTGGAGATCGGAGGGATCGTTTCCCCCTCCGGGGGGGAGAGGGAGCGCGCCTTGGCGGTGGCGGAGGTCATGCGCCAGATCGGCCTGGCCGACGTACGGGTGGATGCCGCCACCAATGCCGTGGGGGTGGTCCCGGGCCGGTCCGGGCGGGCGCTGGTCTTCGTATCCACCCTGGACGATCTGGCCACGGTGGCGGAGCACCAGAGGGCCAGGGGAGGTCCCCCGGAGATGGCCGGGGACCGGGTGGTGGGGCCCGGCACCAACACCTCCTCCATCACCGTGGCCATGCTGGAGGCGGCCCGGGCCTGGGTGGAGTCGGGGCTGGAGCCGGAACATGACCTGGTCTTCGCCGCGGTGGCCGAGGAGGAGACGGGCCTCACCGGGATGAAGGCCCTCTTCCACGAGTATGGGGACCGGGCGCTGGGGTTCGTGGACATCCTGGGGGATGGCCGCAGCATCTCCTACGGTGCCCTCAGCATCCACTGGTGGCGGGTGGTGGGGAGCGGCCCCCCCGGGCATTCCCTGGGCGGTGGGGTCCCCAACGTGAACCAGGGGTTGGCCCGGGCCGCCGATCGAATCCTCACCTGGGCCGTCGAGGTGCAGGATCCGGAGCGGCGCACTGTGGTGAATGTCGCCATGCTCCGCAGCGGGGAGGTCTTCAACCACAAGCCCCCCCAGGGGTGGTTCTCGCTGGATCTCCGCTCCCTGGACCGGGGGGTGGTGCTGGCGATGGAGGACGAGGTGCGACGCATCCTGGCCGGGGTCACCGCCGAAACCGGGATCGCGCTGGAGATGGAGCCCTTCCAGATCACCCCCGGGGGGCAGATCCCCGGCTTCCGGGACTCTCCCCTGGTGACCGTGGCGGAAGGAGCCGCCCGGAGCCTGGGTCTGGATCCCGTCCTGGGAAATGCCGGATCCTCGAACATGAATGTTCCCATGGGGAGCGGTATCCCAGCCATTGGTCTGGGGGGTGAGCGGGGGGGGGAGCGAGGGTTCGCCGGGGAGTGGGCGGACATTCCTGCCATGGTCCGCTCGGCCAAGCTGGTGTTCCTGCTGGCCGCCTCACTGGGGACGGCAGGATGAGTGATGCCCAGGGGCCTCCGTCCCCCCTCCGGGCGGAATCGCGGCTGGATCCCGCCGTCTTCAATCTCCCGGTGGAGAAGATGCGGTCGGGCTACTACAGCGATAAGTACTTCGTCCGGACCCGGGAGGCGCTGCAGGCCGACGGCCACAATCCGTTGGTGACCATGCAGCTCTTCCAGAAGGACCACGCCTGGGTGGCGGGGACCGATGAGGCGGTGGCGATCCTCAAGAGCTGTCTCACGGAGGGGTACTCCTGGACCGACCTGGAGGTGCTGAGCCTCCGGGACGGCGACCGGGTTGCCCCCTACGAGACGGTCATGCGGATCACCGGTCCCTACACGGCCTTCGCCCACCTGGAGACCCTCTACCTGGGGGTCCTGGCCCGGCGGACCATGGTGGCCACCAACACCCGGGAGGTGGTGGAGGCAGCCTGGCCGTGTCCCATCATGTTCTTCCCGGCCCGCCACGACCACTGGATGGTGCAGACGGGGGACGGGTGGGCCGCCCACGTGGCGGGAGCCATCGGCGTCTCCACGGATGCCCAGGCCTCCTGGTGGGGATCGGAGGGGCTGGGGACCGTTCCCCACGCCATGATTGCCGCCTACGGGGGCGACACCGTCCGGGCGGCGCAGGCGCTGGCGCGGGTGCTTCCGGAATCCACGAACATCGTGGTCCTGGTGGACTTCGAGAACGACTCCGTGGCCACCTCCCTGGCCGTGGCCCGGGCTCTGGGTCCCCGGCTCCACGGGGTCAGGCTGGACACCTCGGGGACCATGGTGGACCGGTCGCTCTGGGAGCAGATGGGGACCTTTGACCCCCGGGGGGTGAATCCCCAACTGGTCTGGAACGTCCGTCGGGCACTGGACGCCGAGGGGTTCTCCTCCGTGCAGATCGTGGCGTCCGGCGGCTTCGACGCGGCCAAGATCCGGAGGTTCCGGGAGGAGGGCGTGCCCGTGGACTCCTTCGGCGTCGGATCCTCCCTGGTGAGGGGGGCCTACCACTACACGGCGGATCTGGTGAGGGTGGAGGGGCGTCCTTCGGCCAAGGCCGGTCGGGAGGACCGCCCCAATCCGCGACTCGAACGGGTGGAGTGAAATGACGGAGTCCAGGGCGGCGTTGGTGGGGTGGGTGGTGGATGTACAGCGTGACTTCATGGAACCGGAGGGGCGCCTGTACGTGAAGGACCTGGGGAATCCATCCGACCCCGGCGCCATCCTGGCGCTCCCCGTCATCGTGGAGGCGGTGGAGTGGATGCGGGAGCAGGTCCGTGTGATGGTCTACACCGGGGACTGGCATGGGATGGAGGACCCGGAGATTGATGCGGAGGCTCCGGATCCGGGGAAGGGGACCTATCCGCCCCACTGCATGGGGCGCTCGGCGGACCCGGCGGAGCGGGCGGGGGCGGAGATCATCCCCGCCGTGGCCCCTGCGGATCCGATGGTCCTGGACGTATCCGCCACCCCCGGGGAGGCCCGGTCCGTCGCCCGCCAGGCGGTGCAGGAGGGGCGTCCCGTGTTCATCCGGAAGACCCGCTTTGACGTCTTCGCCGGCAATCCCGCCACCGACGCCTTCCTGGATGGGCTCCGGGAGGCGCTGGATTCCCCATTCCGGATCGTGGTTGCGGGGGTGGCCCGGGACGTCTGCGTGACGCAGGCGGTGGATGGATTTCTCGCCCGGGGGATCCCCGTGGAGGTGGTCCGGGACGCCACGTGGGGGTTGGGGCTGGAATCGGAGGAGGAGACGCTGGCCCGTTGGGCCCACGGCGGCGGATCCGTGTCCCGGTTGGAGGTGTTGAAGGAGAGGACGAAGCGTGGAGGAGCCGGGTGATTCCACCCGCTGCCTCGTTTCGTTCCGGTTGACGCCGGAGGGAGGCTCCGGAATTATGATGGGTCCCTCCCGCCATTCCCGTACGCTTCACCGAGGCGATCCATGCGCTCCCGAAGGCTACCCATCCTGCTATTCCAGGGCATCTTGCTCTTTCTGGCCTTCCTGGCCCCCCCTGCACAGGCCCAGTTGAGTTCACCCGAGGAATTCCTCGGGCACCAGGTGGGGGCGGACTACCAGTTGGTGAACTACGCAACCCTCCATCGGTACTGGGAGACCCTCACCCGGCAGTCGGACCGCATGGTGCTGGACACCATCGGGGTCACCTCCGAGGGCCGTCCCCACGTGATGGCCATCATCACGAGCCCGGAAAACCATCGGAATCTGGACCGCTACAAGGAGATCTCCCGGCGGATGGCGTTGGCGGAGGGGCTCACCGAGACCGAGGCCCGGCAACTCTCCCTGGAGGGGAAGCCGGTGGTCTGGATCGACGGCGGGCTCCACGCCACCGAGGTGGCCGGAGCCCAGCAGCTCCTGGAGCTGGTCTGGCAGATGGTCTCCATGGATGATCCGGAGACCCTCCGGTTCCTGGATGACCTGATCCTCCTGGTCCCCCACGCCAATCCCGACGGCATGGACCTGGTTTCGAACTGGTACATGAGGAACGCGGACCCCCTGGAGCGTTCGTACGCCGGTCTTCCGGTCCTCTACCACAAGTACGCGGGGCACGACAACAACCGGGACTTCTACATGTCCAACCTGGTGGAGACCCGGAATCTGAACCGGGTGGCCTACCGGGAGTGGTACCCGCAGATCATGTACAACCACCACCAGACCGGGCCCCAGGGCACCGTCATCTTCATTCCCCCCTTCCGGGGGCCGCCGAACCACTTCCTGGACCCGCTGATCCTGAGCCAGATCGAGCTGGCCGGGACCTCGATGCATTCCCGTCTGGTGCAGGAGGGGAAGGGTGGTTCCGTGAAGAGGACCCAGGCGGGATTCTCCACCTGGTGGAACGGGGGGCTGCGGACCACGCCGTACTACCACAACATCGTGGGACTGCTTTCCGAGTCCAACGGACATCCCACGCCGATCCGTATCCCGTTCATTCCGCAGCGTCAGCTGACCAGCGATGACCTCCACAAGCCGGTGGAACCCACCGAGATCTGGCATTTCCGGCAGACGATGGAGTACCTGATGTCCACCAACCGGGGGCTTCTGGACTACGCCTCCCGGAATGGTGAGCATCTGCTGTACAACATCTGGCGTATGGGGATGAACTCCATCGAGCGGGGCCGGAAGGACCACTGGACCACCAAGCCCCGGACGCTGTACGCGGCTGCCGAGGAGTTGGGGGGGATGATGCGTCCCGCCGGCGCGGCGGACTACGAGCGCCTCATGAAGCGGCCGGAGCTCCGGGACCCCCGGGGCTTCATCCTCTCGGCCGATCAGCCCGACTTCCCCACCGCGGTGAAGTTCGCCAACACCCTCCTCTACAACGGAGTGAAGGTGCACCGGGCCACCGGCGACTTCACGGTTGCGGGGAAGCAGTATCCCGCCGGGTCGCTGGTGGTGAGGGCGGACCAGGCGTTCCGTCCCTTCGTTCTCGACGCCTTCGAGCCCCAGGACCATCCGGACGACATCCCCTATCCCGGCGGGGCGCCCACCCCTCCCTACGACGTGGCGGGCTGGACCCTGGCCTTCCAGATGGGGGTGGAGTTCGACCGGATCCTGGACGGGTTCGACGGACCCTTCGAACTGGTGACCGGGGAGGACCTTCCCATGCCCGCGGGGAGGGTGGCGAACGCCCAGGGAGCTTCCGGCTTCTTCATGGATCGCCGGGTGAACAACAGCGCCATTGCGGCGAACCGTCTCCTCCGCCAGGGGCGTGAGGTCTGGTGGGTGGAGACCCCCCAGACGGTGGACGGCACCACGCTCCCCCAGGGAGCCTTCTTCGTGTCGGGCAACCAGTCGCTGGCCGCCACGCTGGAGCCCATCGCCCGGGAGCTGGGGGTGGACTTCCACGGCACCCGTGCCCGTCCCTCCGGTGAGGCGCGGCAGCTTCGCCCGGTGCGGGTGGGGTTGTGGGACCAGTACGGCGGTTCCATGCCCTCGGGGTGGATCCGGTACATGCTGGAGAGCTTCGAGTTCGATTTCAGCCTGGTCTTCCCGCCGGAGGTGGATGCCGGGAATCTCCGGGCCAGCTACGACGTCCTGATCTTCCCGGACGGCGCAATCCCCATGGAGATCGGCAACCTGCCTCCCATCCCCGCAGAGGACATCCCGGATCCGGAACTCCGGGCCCGTCTGGGGGCCATGTCCGCCGATGTCTCGGTGCCGCAGATCCTGGAGTTCGTCCGGGCCGGCGGCACCGTGGTGGCTGAGGGGTCCTCCACGAACCTGGCGGAGTTGGCCGGGCTTCCCGTGACCCAGCACCTGGTGACCGCAGAGGGCCGACCGCTTCCCCGGGAGGACTTCTTCGTGCCCCCGTCGATCCTCCAGATGACGGTGGACAACACGCTCCCCGTGGCACACGGGATGGGGTCCACCGCGGACTTCATGTTCAGCGGCAGCCGGCTCTTCCGGCTCCAGGACGGAGCGGCGGCGCAGGGCATTCGTCCCATTGTCACGGTGGACGGGCCCACGCCGCTCAAGAGTGGCTGGGCATGGGGACAGGAGTACATGGAGGGTGGGGTGGCCGGCTTCCAGGCCCCCCTGGGGGATGGGCAGATGTTCATGTTCACGCCCCGGATCACCTTCCGCTCCCAGCCCCACGGGACGTTCAACCTGCTCTTCAACAGCATCTTCCTGGG
>CAYQVI010000098.1:0-12642 GCA_964420725.1 uncultured Gemmatimonadaceae bacterium
ATTGGGGGCACCCGGGGCCACGACGGTCCGCCGCCCATCCCGGAGGGAGCCACCCCGTCGACCGCTCAGACGTCGGAGGGGGTGAAGCGGATCAGCACTTCGTCGATGAAGTAGGTCCGGGGGGATTCGAAGGTCCCCCAGACGCCGATGCTGACGTAGACCAGCCCGGATGTGGGGGGGTGATCTCGAACTGGTAGGCCTTGTCCAGCCAGACCAACCCCGCATCCTGCCCCTGATCGTGCCCCGTGTCTCCCTGGAAGAATAGATCCTCGGCGTCCCGGGGCAGGACCTCGTTCACCCCGGTGATGATGGTGAAGAGGTTCACATCACCCCAGTCGGAGGTCCCCAGCTTGTAGGAGATGTCCACGTCGTAGTTGATGCCGGGGACGAGTTCCACCGCTCCTTCGATCCAGACTTTTCCGGCGTCGTTGATGTTGTTCAGGAAGAGCTCCACGGCCCCGTCCCCTTCATACCCCTCCTGGTCGGTGTGCTCCACCCTCCACTCGATGGGGGGGTTCAGGGTATCGATGGCCACCGGCTCCCAACCCTGGAGGTCGTCATCGAAGGAGAAGGTGAGTTCCACGGGGTCGATGGGGTCCACAGCGATCGGGTCGTCATCGTCCCAGCAGCCGGCCAGGGAGGCGCCGGCCAGCAGGAAGACGCTCAGGGTCCTCAGGCGTCTGTTGTCCATGTGGGGTCCTCGGTCATGAGGGGGGACGACGTCCGGGAGGGGACGCCCTCCGGCGCGGTGGGGGACATCCTCACCGCCCGGGCGCTGGCGGACATGACGGAGGAGGAGATGGCCGAGGCCCTCCGGGGGCTGGCGGAGTACTCGGCGGAGCGCATCGCCCGGAAGCTCCGGGAAGGGCTGGAGAAGGCCCGGGGGGGGGTGAGCAGGAGGGGAGGGAGGATTGGCCCGGGCATCGGAGGGTGCGCCCCGGGCTCCAGTGAGTCGACCGCCGGCGGGTGGATCCCTATCTTCCGGCCTGCCATCCCCGTGCCCGTTCCCTCCACGTCGTCCGCCATGCCCTACATCGTCTACAAGGTCATCCACTACCTCGGCATCTTCCTCCTGGTGGTGGTGCTGGGAGCCTCCATGGGCCGTCGGGTGTCGGCGGAAGGGCCGGACCCGCTCCGGAAGCGGTTCGCCATGCTCCACGGGCTGGCGCTCTTCCTGGTGCTCCTGGGGGGCTTCGGGCTGCTGGCCCGGATCAACGTGCAGCACGGGGTGCTCTTCCCCGGGTGGGTCTGGGTGAAGCTGGTCATCTGGGTGATCCTGGGAGGGATCATCGTGCTGGCCCGGAGGAGGGCCGGGTGGGCCATGCCGCTGCTCCTCCTTGTACCGGTGCTGGCCATGCTGGCGGGATACGTGGCCTACGCCAAGCCCTTCTGACTCTGGTCGGAGCATGCATATGGCCTCCACCCCGGCTGATCACGAGCCCCTCCGCACCCTCCTGGCCCGCTACCAGGACTGGGGGGAAGCCCATCTCACCCTGGATGCGGCGCTGGAGGAGCTGGACCCCCGCCATCGGGGAATCCGTCCCCCAGGGGCTCCCCACTCCATCTGGGAGTTGGTGGAGCACATCCGGATTGCCCAGCGGGACATCCTGGAGTTCTGCTCCCCCGGTGACTACGCGCACCGCACCTGGCCGGAGGGCTACTGGCCAGACGCCCCGGCCCCTGCCGACGACCAGGAATGGGAGGGGTCGCTGGACGCCCTGGCCCTGGACCGGGAGGCGCTGAAGCGTCTGGCCCTGGACCCGGAGCCGGACCTCGCTGGGCAGGTGCCCCACGCCACCCGTCCCGATCAGACCTTTGCCCGTGCGCTACTCCTGGCCCAGGACCACGCCGCCTATCACATCGGTCAGGTGGTCCTGGTCCGGAGGATCCTGGAGGGGGAGTAGCGCCGGAGCGGGCGCCGGGACCCACCCAACGTCAGGGCCAGGGAAGCGGCATGGGGAAGACTCCGGTGCGGAGAGCCGGCTCGATGCCGTCCTCGAGGTAGCGGGTGATGTCCCGGAGCGCCCGCTGGCGGTGGGCCCGTTCCGCCGGCGACCCCCCGGTCCCCATGTCCTGGATGCGCCCGGCCAGCCGCGCCAGGTGCTCCTCGGCGGCGTCCCGGGTGCCGGAGGTGGAGCGGTCGTCCATGGCCAGCGAGAAGAGACCGTCCAGCACCGCCCGCTCCGCCGCCCGGCTGTAGGCCGCCATGGAGCTGTTCCCGGATTCGGCCCGTCCCCAGGTCCCCTCCACCAGTGAGGTGAAGAGCTCATCCAGGGAGAGCTGGTCCGGATCCAGGGTGTGGAAGGAGGCCACCCGGGCCATCCGCTGGGGGTGGAGCAGGTTGTCCACCACCTCCTGGGCGAAGCTCCGGGCCACGGCGAAGGGGTCCAGCGCGGTCCCTGCAGGCGATTCGATCCAGGTGGCATGGGCCCCCACCGCGGGGGGAAGCTCCACCCCCACCGCCGGATCATACCATGAGGCGGGCTCCTCGTAGCCGGAGGGGGTGGGGGGGATCATCCCCGACACCCGGTCCGGGATGGCCAGCTCCTCCGGAGAGAGGACCTCCAGCAACTCCGCCACCGCCCGCCGCTGCTCCGCCGGGGAGATCACCTGGGTGGGGACCTGCCCATCCCCCCGGAGCGTGTAGGTGAACTGCATCCCCCCCACGTACTTCACCACCCCCTCCACCGAGTAGCGGTGGTGGAGGTAGACGTGGGCCAGCCGCTGATTCAGCCACGACATGGGCTCCCCGGGTCGGATGGCCCGCTCGTCGAAGTGCTCCAGCATGAGGCTCCGCACCGCCCGGGTCCGGTCCAACGCCTCGAACATGGTCCGCCCCTCCACCCAGCGGGTGGCCTCCGGGTACGAACTCGCCAACTGGGCGTGGCTCCCGGTGATGAAGCGGTGCCCCCGGGCCAGCGCCTCCTGCACCATGGCCTCCAGCCCGGCCCTCTCCGACTCTGCATCCGGGTACCAGGTGTAGGCGTAGCGAATGGCCAGGGAGTCGCTGTAGCCCGGGCTCTCCCGGTACGCGTCGCTCACGTCGGGCGCCCCCTGGCCGTTCACGGAGATGAGGGGGAAGGGGTAGTCCATCACCGAGCTGCGGTTGTCCGCCCCGCCGATGAAGTTGTGGGGGAAGCCCATGGTGTGCCCCACCTCGTGGGCGGTGTGCTGCCGCCGCCGGGCCGAGATGAACTCCTCGGCGTCCAGTTGTGGCTCCACCCCCATCTCGTCGTAGGCCGGCAGGAGCCCGGCGTAGATGTTGAAGTCGATCAGCGAGCGGTGGGAGTCCATCCGGGGCATGGCCACGATGACCTCGCCGGTGCGGGGGTCGCTGACCCCGTTCCCCGTGGAGGGGCCCGCATCGGTGCGGTGGGTCAACTGGATCACCGAGTAGCGGGCGTCCATGGGGTCCGCCCCCTCGGGGAGGTCCTCCACCCGCAGGGCGTTCCGGAACCCCGCCGCCTCCAGCGCCGTGTTCCACCAGAGCGTCCCCTCCCTGTAGGCCGACCGGTACGGCTCCGGAAGCGCCGGATCCAGGTAGTAGACGATGGGGGTCACCGGCTCCACCAGTTCCCCCCGGAGGTAGGCCGCCGGATCGCTGGGGACCAGCCGCCACCGGTTCACCACCCGCCGCCGGTAGTCCTCGTCGAACCCTTCTCCGTAGTCCTCCAGGGTGGTGGAGCCGTTGGCCGTCCGGGGGTCGTAGACCCGCTCCGGCATGGGCTCGTCCGGGAGGCGAACGAAGGAGTGGTGCTGCTCCAGGGTCATGGAGCGGGGATCCGGGGTGTGCCGCCGGAGCTCCCCGCTGGGGCTCTCCGCCCCGAAGGTGAGCACCGAGCGGACCTCGGTGTTCAGGGGGTAGGAGCCGGTGCGCTCCACCGACACGAAGCTCCGGTCCCGGTCCAGTTGCACACTCCCCAGGTTGTAGCCCCGGAGCGACCCCGACACCCCCCACACATCGCTGAGGAGCAGGTTCGTGGCGTCCACCAGCACCCGGTTCCCCTCCTCCCCCAGCACCGGAAGCGCCGCCAGGATGGAGGTGGGGAAGGACTCGGTGGCCCTGGCCTGCGCCATCTCACCCCCCGAGGCCGTGACCTCTGCATTTCCCCGCACCAGCATCACCCGGGGCCCCGCCCGACGGAGCCGCACCACCCCCTGACTGTTGGCGGAGCCCCGGTCCAGGTTGAAGGCCCGGGCGGAGCCCAGCCCCGTCCCCAGGGTGGTGAGGTACAGGAAGTCCCGGTCGAAGTGCTCGGGTCCCACCTCGAAGAGGAGGCGCCCGGTGGCGGCGTCGTAGTGGAGGTCGATGAACCCCTCCATGGACTCCATGGAGGCGGTGTAGCTCCGGATGGAGTCCGCCTGCTGGAGCAGGAGGGGGGCAGCCGCCGCAGCGGTGGAGCCCATGGGGTGGGCCGGCCCCCACAGGAGGAGCCCGCCGGCCAGCAGGAGGGTCGGGACCAGCGTACGGACGGTGGGGCGACGTGGGTGCCGGAGGCGATCCATGGGGCGCTCGTGTGCAGCGGGGGGGGGGCCGGATGCGGAAAGGGCGGGGATGCACCCGGGAAACGGCTGGCGGGAATCCCGAGGTTACGACGGCGCTCCCTTGGCACGCAAGCAGAATCTTTGTGCAGGGGCGGGGCTCCCGCATCCGGGTCCGATGCCCCAGATTGCTTCGCCCGCCCCCGTCCGACGCCCCCCAGCGCCCCCCGGCGCCCCCGTGCCGCTCCCCTTCCCCAGGGACCGTCCACTCCATGCCCTTTGATCCCTGGTGGTTCTCCTATCCCCTTCTGGGGGGCGTGGTGGGGCTCATGGCGGGGCTTCTGGGGGTGGGAGGGGGCGCTGTCACCGTGGCGGTCCTGACCCCCCTCTTCCTGGCCCAGGGCTTCCCCCGGGAGCAGGTGGTGCACATGGCGCTGGGCACCTCCATGGCGGCCATCGTCCTCACCTCCCTGTCCAGCGCCCGGGCCCACCACGCCCACGGGGCGGTGCGCTGGGACGTGGTGAAGTCCATCACCCCGGGGATCCTGGCGGGGACCTTCGGGGGGACCTTCGTGGCCTCCCGGGTGGCGTCCGGGCCGCTGGCCATCTTCTTCGTCGTCTTCACGGCGTATGTGGCGGTCCAGATGCTCCTGAACATCAAGCCCCAGCCCAGCCGGACCCTCCCGGGAGCTGTGGGCGTGACAGGTGTGGGAGTGGGGATCGGGGGGATCTCGGCGCTGGTGGCCATTGGTGGAGGCTCCCTGACGGTCCCGTTCCTCACCTGGTGCAACGTGCCGGTGCGGAACGCCATTGCCACCTCGGCGGCGGTGGGCTTCCCCATCGCCGTGGCCGGGACGCTGGGGTACATCGTCAACGGTTGGGGGGCCCGGGACATGCCGCCGTACACCGCCGGCTACATCTACATCCCCGCCCTGATCCTGGTGGCGGGGGTGAGCGTCACCATGGCCCCCCTGGGGGCCCGGCTGGCCCACCGGCTGCAGGTGGCGCTGCTGAAGCGGATCTTCGCCGGGGTGCTCCTCCTCCTCTGCGCCCAGATGCTCTACAGCCTCTTCGGCTGAGGGTGGACGGAGGAGGGGCTGGCGGATCGCCGGGGACGCACCCGACTCTTGACCCCGGGGCCCGGAGCCCTATGCTCCCCTCCGCCCCCCAATCGCCCCCACCTCCGGTGTCCCCGGGAGCCAGACATGGACGACGCCCCTCGATCCCGGCGGTCCGCCGCCCCAATGCTGCTGATGATGGCGCTTCCGGCACTGGCATGCAGCCAGGCGCCGGAGCCGCTGGACCTCCTCATCACAGGGGGGACCATCCTGGACGGCACGGGAGCGCCCGGCTTTGCCGGGGACGTGGGGGTCCGGGACGGCCGCATCGTCCGGGTGTCCCGGGAGCCGCTGGATGCCACGGACGCCGCCCGGGTCATCGATGCCGCCGGGCTGGTGGTGGCTCCCGGGTTCATCGACCTCCACGCCCACCTGGAGCCCCTCCCCATGCTCCCCGGGGCCGAGAGCCACGTGCGGCAGGGAGTGACCACCGCCCTGGGGGGGCCCGACGGATCCTCCCCCTGGCCCGTGGGCGAGTATCTGGACAAGCAGCAGACCGACGGCGTGGGGATGAACATCGGGATGCTGGTGGGGCACAACACCATCCGCCGGGAGGTGATGCAGGCCGCCGACCGGGCTCCCACCGAGGGGGAACTGGCCCGGATGCAGGAGATGGTGGGGCAGGCCATGGACGAGGGGGCCTTCGGCCTCTCCACCGGGCTACGGTACATCCCCGGGGCCTTCGCCGGAACCGAGGAGGTCATCGCCCTGGCACGGGTGGCCGGGGAGCGGGGGGGGATCTATACCTCCCACCTCCGGGACGAGGGTTTCCACCTGCTGGAAGGGGTGCAGGAGGGGATCCGCATCGGAGCCGAGGCGGACATCCCGGTGATCCTCACCCATCACAAGGTGGTGGGGGCTCCCATGTGGGGGAGCAGCGCACAGACCGTGGCCCTGATCGATTCAGCCCGGGCCCGGGGGATCGACGTGTCGGCCGACCAGTATCCCTACACCGCCAGCCACACCGGGATCAGTATCCTGGTGCCCTCGTGGGCTCTGGCCGACGGGGATAACGCCCTCCAGCGGCGCCTGGAGGATCCGGTGCTCCGGGACAGCATCCGGGCGGGGCTCCTTTGGAATCTGGTGAACGACCGGGGGGGGAACGACCTCTCCCGGGTCCAGTTCTCCACCGTCTCCTGGGACCGCTCGCTGGAGGGGCGGACCCTGAGGGACTGGGCCGAGCGGGATGGTCTGGACACCGGCATCGAGACCGGGGTGGACCTGGTCCTCGAGGCCATGCGCCGGGGCGGGGCCAATGCCATCTTCCACGTCATGGACGAGGAGGACATCGAGCGGATCATGCGTCACCCCGAGACGGTCCCCGCCAGCGACGGACGCCTCTCGGAGCCCGGGGTGGGCCACCCCCACCCCAGGGCCTACGGGACCTTCCCCCGGGTCCTGGGGCGCTATGTCCGGGAGCGGGGGGTGCTCACCCTGGAGGACGCCGTGCGGCGCATGACCAGTCTGGCTGCGTCCCGCCTGGGGCTCGAGGACCGGGGTCGGATCGCCGAGGGGGCGTGGGCGGACCTGGTCCTCTTCGATCCCGCCACCGTGGTGGACCGGAGCACCTTTGCCGAGCCCCACCAGTATCCCGAGGGGATCCCCTGGGTGATCATCAACGGGGTCCCTGCCGTGGCCGACGGCGTCTTCATGGACCTGCGCCCGGGAACGATGCTGCGGCGACCGGGAAGCCCCGGCGCCGCGCCACAGCCCTGACTCGGCCCGGAACCCCGGGGCTTCAGGACGCGGACTCCTTCTTCCCCGGCCTGGCACCCTTCCGCTGATCCTCTGGGGCCCGCTGGACCGCGTCCCTCCGTCCTTCCCCCTTTCCCCCGGGGGGCTGGGCCTCCGGAGGGAACTCGGCAGTGGGCTCATGGTCCCGACCGGGGCGTGACTCCAGTGCACCGCCCCCCCCGTCTCCGGAGGTCTTCTCGTCCGGGTCGGTCTTCGCCTTGTCGGTTCGCGTCTCGTCGGTCTTCATCCGTCTCGCTCCTTTCATGGTGCGGGTGCCCCCCTCCGGCCCGCCGCATCGATGTCCTGTTCAAAGACAGGTCGGCCGGGGCGACGAGGTCGTGTCACGGGGAGCTGGCCATACGGGGCTGGTTGCAGTCCATCCGGAGCCCGAGGTCCCCCTTCAGGCTGTGCCTGCAAGTGTCATTCCGGAAATGGGATGGAGATCTCCCTCCCCGGGGTCCGCGGGGTCCGCGAGGGCTGCCAGAACCCGATTCCCGACTCCTGGCGATGAACGCCTGACGGGCCACCTCCTGCAGCGGTGATACGGGACGTTGCACAGCAGGACGATGATCCGTACCGTTGTCCTCCTCGACCACCCATAGACCCCATCCGATGGAGCGCTTCCATGGCCTTCCGCATCCTCTCCCTCGACGGCGGCGGAATCCGGGGGATCATTCCCGCCATGGTGCTGGCCGAGCTCGAGCGGCGCACCGGCCGTCCTGTATGGACCCTCTTCGACCTCATCGCCGGGACCTCCACGGGGGGGATCCTGGCCCTGGGGCTGTCCAAGCGGAAGGGACGTCAGGAGAAGGCGGAGTTCCGGGCGCGGGACCTGGTGAAGCTCTACGAGGAGGACGGGGCCCGGATCTTCCACCGGTCCGTCTGGCACAGGGTCCGGTCCATGGGGGGCATCGCCGAAGAGAAGTATCCCAACCATGGAGTGGAGGGAGTCCTGGAGGAGAAGTTCGGGGCTGCACGGCTCTCCGAGGCGCTGGTCCCCCTGCTGGTTCCAGCCTATGACATCGAGATGCGGCACCCCCACTTCTTCAAGAGCCATGATGCTGTGAAGAAGCCCGAGACGAAGGACTTCCTGATGAGGGACGCCGCACGGGCCACCTCCGCCGCCCCCACCTACTTCGAGCCCGCTCTTGTCCAGCCCCTGGGCGGGGGGGACCGGCTCTCCCTGGTGGACGGAGGGGTCTACGCCAACAACCCGGCAGCCTGCGCCCTGGTGGAGTGCATCTGCGACTTCAATGCCAACCCTGGCGACGTGATCATGCTCTCCATGGGAACCGGTGAGCTCACCCGCCCCATCTTCCATGAGGAGGCCAAGGACTGGGGGCTGGCAAGGTGGGCGCAGCCTGTGTTGAATGTGGTGTTCGACGGGGTGAGCGATACCGTGGACTACCAGGTGGCCAACATCCTCAAGTCGCTCTCCGGCGAGAGCAGCTACCTCCGCATGCAGACCCAGCTCCACGAGGGGAACGATGACATGGACGATGCCAGCTCCACCAACCTCCGGGTCCTGAAGCTGCTGGCGAAGGAGCTCATCCGGAAGCACGACAAGGAGCTGAATGCCATGGCGGCCCGGCTTGTGGCCCCGGGAGCATCCACACCCAAGGGCGCCTGACCCGGAAAGGGGCCCGACCCCCCGCGGGGGCGTCTGGCTTGCGCCGCCTCTTCGGGGGGAGGATCTTGCCGCGCATGTCCACGACCTCCCAGATCGCCTATCTCGACGGGCCCCGGCTCCGTCGGTCCCTGCTCGCGGCCTGTGAACACACCCAGCGCATGCGGGGGGAGTTGAACCGGATCAACGTCTTTCCGGTGCCCGACGGGGATACCGGAACCAACCTGGCCCTCACGGTCCAGGCCATCGCCGACCACCTCCGGAAGAGCCGGGAGCGATCGGTGAGCGTGGTGGCCCGTGAGGCCGCCCAGGCCGCGGTCCTCGGGGCCCGGGGCAACTCCGGGATGATGCTCTCCCACTTCCTGCTGGGCTTTGCCCGGGAGGTGGGCGATGAGGTCCGCATCGGGACCGTTCGCTTCGGGGAGGCGCTGGCCGCCGGGGTGACCTCCCTCTACGCGGCGCTGGAGAGGCCGGTGGAGGGGACCATCCTGACGGTGATGCGGGAGACGGCGGAGGCCGCCGGTGAGCATGGCGACGACCCGGACTTCGTCCGCATGGTGGACCTTCTCCTCATCCGGGCCCGGGAGTCGCTGGACCGCACCCCCGACCTGCTCCCGGCGCTCCGGAAGGCCGGGGTGGTGGACGCCGGCGCCCGGGGCTTCGTGGGGCTCCTGGAGGGGGTCCTGGCCTACATCCATGGCGACCCGCTGGTGGCCGTGGACGGGAACGACCACTTCTTCGCCCCCGGTGCTCCCATGGTGGCCGGCGAGGTGGAGTATCCCACCGAGGAGGAGAAGTACCGGTTCTGCACGGAGGCGCTGGTGCGGGGGGATGTCCTGCCGGAGGCCGCCACGGTTCGGGCGGGGCTCCACGATCAGGGGGATTCCCTCATCGTCATCCGCTCCGGCGACCTGCTGAAGATCCACATCCACACGGATGAGCCGGAGGAGGTCTTCCAGTACCTCCGGCAGTTCGGCACCCTGGCCACCCACAAGGCCGAGGACATGCGGGCCCAGCACGCCGCTGTGGAGCGGGCCGCCTCAGGTCACATCACCCTGGCCCGGCGCCCCATCTCCATCGTCACCGACTCTGCGGCGGACGTCCCGGAGGAGGTGATCCGGGCCCACGGCATCCACGTGGTCCCCCTCATGCTCCTGGATGGAGACGTCGCCCTCAAGGACGGGGTGGACATCACCGCCACCGAGTTCCACAACCGGATGGCCTCCGGAGAGACCACCACCCTCCCCACCACCTCCCAGCCCACCCCCGGCGACTTCCTGAAGGCGTACCAGCGGGCGGCGGAGGATGGGGAGGTGGTCCTGGCGGTGATCCTGGGATCCGGGCTCTCGGGGACCGTGACCTCCGCCGAGGCCGCCGCCGCCCAGTTCGTGGACGCCCCCATCCACGTGGTGGATTCCCTGGGGGCCTCTCTCCTCACCGGGCTCATGGTGCTGAAGGCCACCGAGCTGGCGGAGAAGGCCCTCCCCCCGGAGGAGATCGTGGCGGAGCTGGAACGGATCCGTTCCCGGGATCGCTCGGGGATCTTCCTGACGGTGGACCGCTTCGACCGTCTCCTGGCCTCGGGGCGGGTGGGGAAGGGGCGGGCGTGGCTGGGGGGGCTCCTGGATGTGAAGCCCATCCTGGCGCTGAACGAGATCGGGAAAGTGAAGCCGGTGGGGAAGGTGCGAGGGCGTGAGCGGGTGGTGCCGGAGGTGCTGCGGCTGCTGGCGGAGTCGGTGCCTCCCGGGGATGTGGCGGGTGTCCCGGGGAGGCCCCCCAGGGTGCGCTTCGGGGTGGTCCACGTGGGGCGGCCGGCCATCGTGGAGGAGGTGTCGGCGCACCTCCGGGCCCTCTATGGCCAGGATGTGGAGATCCTGGATGCTCCAGCCACCCCGGTGGTGGCCACCCACACCGGGATCGGCGCGTGGGCGCTGGCCTGGATGCGGGAGGACTGAGGCGCCTCCAGTTCCACGTACTCCATTCCGCCGCCCGGATCCGGCACCAGCGGCTCCGGCTCTCCCAGCGCTTCCCATCCGTCTACGTCGCACTCCGACCGGAAGGGCTGGATGGTGAAGGCGGGACCCGGGACGACCATGATCCGGTAGGTCAGGGCCTCCCGGCCCTCACCGCCTGCTGCGCAACTGTCCTGGCCCGTGGGGACCGTTCCCCACTCCCGGACTCCCCCCCCCGGCGGCAGCTCCAGCAGGGTGGCCGAGGAACCGGTGGACCCGCCCATCCCGAAGGATCCCTCCATCCACAACTCGTCCCGGCCGTCACCGTCCAGGTCGGGGATCGCACGGAGTTGCTGCGCCACCCCCACGAAGGCCAGGTGCCGGACCACCTCCCCTTCCTCCAGGACCATCAGTCCCATCTTCGGGCAGCACCGGGGCCACCGGGAGGCCAGGTAGAGAAAGGCCTCCTGCCGCGCCCCGGGGCGGGTGAAGGCCCCGCCGGCCCCGTCCATCAACCGGAACTCCTCCTCCCATCCGGGCTCCGCGGCGCTCCAGTGGGCCCGGGCCGTCTCCCAGGCCGCGGCGAGGGCGGGGGGAGGCGGCGGGAGGATCCGCTCCGGGGAAGGCGTCCGGCCGTCCGCCAACACCACCGGGGCCGGAGCAGGGGGAGTCTCCGGGGCAGGTCCGGACCCTGTGGCACCCTGGGGAGCTCCGGCGTCGGGAGTCCCCTCCGGTCCGGCCGAACAGGCGAGAGCCGCCAGGGCCACCGCCCCCATGAGGCCTGCCCGGACCCTCAGGGGAGCGCCTCTCCCACGGCCACCACCGCCTCTTCCGGAAGAAGGTGGAAGTCGTCCTCCACCAGGTGGGACTCCCGGGCCAGCACGATGACCATGGTGCCCGGGGGGAGCTCCGGAACCGCCCCCGGGTAGTCGGCATTCTCGTGGGGCTGGTGCATGACCACCTGGCCCCTCCGGAGGGCCGGATCGGCACAACTCCCCACCAGCCGGACGGAGACCCACCCGGGGCGGGGGGTCCAGACGATGTTCTTCGGGGCCCGGGCCCGGAGGTCCATGGAGGCTCCGTCCGATCGTCTCTGGATCTCGCTCACGACAGCTCCCGCTTCATGGCGACCAACAGGTCGAAGGTGGCACGCTGGGCCGGGGTGGGCTCGATGGGAATGCCCACTGCGGCGGCCCTCCCCCCCCGGGCCTCCGGAAGATGCAGGGCCAGGTGGTCCAGGGGAACAGGACGGGTCCAGGGGTGCGCCACCCCGGTGCCGTCCACCAGCACCGTCTCCCCCGGTCCGCTCCACTCCGCCAGCCGCCGGCCGAACTCCAGCCAGGCCTGGATCGGGTCCTCCTCGCCGCCGGCCACGGCGGGGACAAGCACCCAGGCGTAGTAGTCCCGGGCCTCCGCAAAGGCGGACGGATCGGACTGCTTCAGCTCTGCCATCTGTTTCCGGTAGTACTCCCGGGGGTCCCGGGCCCCGGTGGCCTCCAGCGCCCGGGCGAAGGCCTCGTCGGCTTTCCTGACAGGGTCGTCCACCATCGGCCATCCCTCCTCGGTTGTTCCTCCGGGAAGTCCCGGGTTAGCTTCGACCACCCCCACCGCCCGGAGCGACCCATGAATCTGACCGCCGCCCCCCGCCGCCCCTCCGGCCCCGAAGAGTATCTGGAACTCTCCTGGGAGATGTTCGGGGAACTCTGTCGCGCCCTGGCCCTCCGGGTGG
>CAYQVI010000099.1:0-12538 GCA_964420725.1 uncultured Gemmatimonadaceae bacterium
AGGGGTAGTCCACCCGGTGGTGGTACATCCCCCCCAGCACCTTGGCGAACTGCTCGCGGATGGCGGCCAGATCCCCCAGGGTGAGGGGGGCTTCATCCAACTGTCCCTGCTGGATCCGGGCCTCCACCAGCCGGTCGATGAGCTCCCGGATCCTCTCCGGGGTGGGATCCTGGAGGACCCGGGCCGCAGACTCCACCGGATCCGCCAGCATCACGATGGCGGTCTCCCGACTCCGGGGGCGGGGGCCAGGGTACCGGAAATCCTCCGGATCCAGGGAGCCCTCCCCATTCGCCTCCTCCCTGGCCCGATCCCAGAAGTAGCCGATGAGCTGGGTCCCGTGGTGCTCAGGGATGAACTGCTGGAGGACCGGGGGAAGCTTCGCCTCCCGGGCCAGCCGGAGTCCCTCCTCCACATGCTCCCGGACGATGGCCGCCGAGGTGGCGGGCTTGAGCAGATCATGGGGATTCCGGGAGCCAGGCTGGTTCTCCACGAAGTACTGGGGCTTGAGCACCTTCCCGATATCGTGGTAGTACACCCCCACCCTGCAGAGCAACCCGTTGGCCCCCACTGCATTCGCCGCCGCCTCCGCCAGGTTGGCCACATTGATGGAGTGGGCATAGGTCCCGGGAGCTTCCAGCGCCAGTCTCCGGAGGAGGGGGCGATTCGGATCGGCCCACTCCAGGAGCGTCTGGTCGGTGGTGATCCCGGTGAACCACTCGAAGAGGGGAATGAACCCCATGGCCAGGATGGCGCTCACCGTGGCGTTCCCCACCGCCCATCCCATGCGGGTGAGGAGGTCGCCGCCACCCCACCCCAGGATCAGGGCCAGCGCCACCAACACTGCAGCGTACGCCCCGCTGATGAGGGCCACGAAGATCCAGGTCTGGGCCCGGCGGCGCACGGCCCGCACCGAGAGGGCCGCCGCCGCCCCTCCCACCGTGGTTGTGATGAGGATCCCGAAGTCCACGAACGGCGGCTGTGCCCCGGTGACCACCCCCACCGTGAGCCCCAGCACCAGGGCCATCCGGGCATCCCAGAGGACTGCGGTGGCCAGCGCCACGAAGGTCGCCGGGAGGAGTTCCGGGGGAAGGTCATGGCGGGCAATGAGTCCCGCCACACCGAAGTAGGCCGCCACGAGCAGGACCTGGAGTAGCATCCAGCGAAAGTCGGTGTAGACCTCCGGCCGGTAGAAGAAGAGGAGGAGCCCGTAGATCCCCAGCAGGAGAACGTTGAGAAGCGTGCCTCCCGCCACCGCCCCCAGGGGCCGTCCGCCCTCCCCCACCACCCCCCGGCTCCGGAGCTGGTCGTAGTAGGCCGTCAGCCGCTCCATGTCCGCACCGGTGACGGCCTGGTTGGCCCGGAGGATGGCCTCCCCCTGGAGGATGGTGGCCTTTGTGGTGGACACCGCCCTGCGGGCGCTCTCCCGATCCTCCTCGGTGGCCGCCTCATCCAGCGTGTAGGTGGGGACAAGGAACTGGATGAGGACCAGCCGGAGGAGCTCCTCCACCGGGGCGGAGGCGGTGGTGGGGAGGAGTTCGCCGGCCAGGTTGAAGAACTCCCTGGGAATCAGGACCGACTCCCTGGGGAGCTGGACCTCCACCCCGCCGGCCCTCCGGACCATCACCCGCCCGGCGCTGAAGAGCTGCGGCTGGGCGGCATCCACCACCCCCAGGGGAAGCAGACTGTCGGCGGCAGTGAGAGCGGCCTCCCGGATCTCGTCCCGGGTCCGGGGGGACATCATCAGCCTGGCCTGCTCCTCGCCGCTGCTCACCCCGGAGGCGGCCAGGAACCGCTGCATTGCCGCCAACGATTCACCGGCCCCCGCCACCGAGTCGGCCCGGGCGAAGAACCGGGAGAGCCGGGCCGCCACGGTATCCGCAGCCTCCGGCCGATGGTCGAAGACCGGAGGCACCGCCGCCACCGCCTCGGAACGGTCCCGCTCCAGCTCCTCTGGCGACTTCGGGATTCCGAAGGGGATCTCCGCAATGAGATCCGCCCCCGCCACCATCCCCTCCTCGTACTGGGCCACCGGAAGGCGGGAGTCGGGAGGGAAGAAGACGGTGAGGAGCAGGCCCAGACCCACCAGCAGGGCCAGCCTGGCTCCATGGTGCACGACCCGGTCCGGCCACCCCTCCTGGGGAGGCTGGGAGAGGAGCTGGAACAGCCGCCCCCACGTGGTCGGGCGCCCGGAGCGGGTCACGCCGGGTCTCCGTCCTCCCCGGCTGCCCGGGCGTAGGCACGGATGATGTCCTTCACCAGCTTGTGGCGCACCACGTCGGTGGCGTCCAGATAGACGAAGCTGATCCCATCGATCCCGGTGAGGATCTCCTCGATCTGGAGCAGCCCGGAATCCTCCTTCCTGGGAAGGTCGATCTGGGTCTTGTCCCCGGTGATCACCACCCGGGAATTCAGCCCCAGACGGGTGAGGAACATCTTCATCTGGGCATTCGTGGCGTTCTGCGCCTCGTCCAGGATGACGAAGGCGTCCGCCAGGGTGCGGCCACGCATGTACGCCAGCGGGGCAATCTCGATGACCCGGTCCTCCAGGGCCCGCTGCACCCGGTCCGCCGGCATCATGTCCTCCAGGGCGTCGTAGAGGGGGCGGAGGTACGGATCCACCTTCTCCTGCAGGTCCCCGGGGAGGAAGCCCAGGTTCTCACCGGCCTCCACTGCGGGACGGGCCAGGATGATCCGCTTCACCCGCTTCCGGTAGAGGGCATCCACCGCCTTGGCCACCGCCAGATAGGTCTTGCCCGTCCCCGCCGGGCCGATCCCCACCACCACATCGTGCTGGGAGATGGCCTCCAGGTAGCGCCGCTGCCCGTGGGAGCGGGAGGCGATGATCTTCCGGGAGCCCGGGAGCGCGATGCGGGTGTGCTCGGTGTGCTCCACCCGGGCCACCACCCCCCGGGACTCCGCCTCATCCACGAACCGTCCCAGGTCGTTCAGGTCGAAAGGGGCCCGGAGCCTGGCCAGTTCGATGAGGTGCTGCACCACCGGCACCGCCTTCTCCACCTGCTCCAGGGAGCCCGACAGGACCAGATGATCCCCCCGGAGCACCACCCGGATCCCGAAGAGGCGGGCCAGCTCATGCATATGTACGTCTCCGACCCCGGCCAGGAGGAGCTGATCCGCTCCCTCGGCATCGAGTCGGTGTTCCACAATGGTGCCCGGTCCGTTCGTCATGATCCTCCGCTGTCCACGCCCTGTCTGCACAGTCGGCCGCCGGGAGGGGTGAGCGGGCTACCCCTCGACCTGCTCCAGCGTCCGGAGATGAAGGTCCTTCAGGTCCTTCCCTGGAACCGCGGTGGGGGCTCCCTCGAACAGGGCACGGGCCGCCGTCGTCTTGGGGAACGCCATCACGTCCCGGAGGCTCGGGGCTCCGGTGAAGCCCTTCACCATCCGGTCCACCCCCAGGGCGATTCCCCCATGGGGTGGTGCGCCGGACTCCAGCGCCTCGAGAAGGAACCCGAACTTCTTCGTGATCTCCTCCTCCCCCATCCCCAGGAGCCCCAGGATCCTCCGCTGCAGCCCCGCCTCGTGGATCCTGAGGCTTCCGGAGCCGAGTTCCGCACCGTTGTACACCAGATCGTACGCAAGTCCCCGCGCGCCACCGGGAGCGGTGTCCAGCAGCCCCATGTCATCGGGGTGCGGAAGGACGAACGGGTGGTGCCCCGGCGCCAGCGATCCATCCTCCGCCTCCTCGAAGAGAGGGAAGTCCAGCACCCAGGCCCAGGCGTGCTCCTGCACCATGGGGATCTCCAGCGCCGCGATGGCAGCCCCCCGCACCGCCGAGAGCGCCGCCGAGGTCATGCGGTCGCTTCCCACCGCCACCAGGAGGAGTCCCCCGATGGGGAGCCCGAGTTCCTCCACCATCCCGTCGTGGAGGAAACGGGCCATGGACCCGGATAGACCCTCCTCCCCCCGCTTGGCCCACAGCAGCCCTGGCGCACCAGCCTTCTTCGCCACCCCCTCCAGCGCCTCCACCTCACGACGGCTCAGGCGCCCCCCCCCCTCCAGCAGGAAACCCCGGATCCGACCACCGGACTCCACGCCGCTCTTCAGGATGGGGGACTCCACAGCCCCCAGGAGCCCGGTCCAGTCCTGGATCTCCAGTTCGTAGCGGAGGTCCGGGCGGTCGGAGCCGTAGCGATCCATCACCTCCCGCCAGGTGAAGCGGGGGAAGGGTGTCGTCACCTCGATTCCAGCCACCCGACCCACCTCCACCGCCACCTCCTCCATCCACCGGAAGATGTCCTCCGGCTCGATGAAGGAGGCCTCCACGTCGATCTGGGTGAACTCCGGCTGGCGATCCGCCCGCAGGTCCTCGTCACGGAAGCACCGGGCGATCTGCATGTACCGGTCGAAACCGGCGGTCATGAGGATCTGCTTGTAGATCTGGGGGCTCTGGGGAAGGGCGTAGAACTCCCCGGGATAGATCCGGCTGGGGACCAGGTAGTCCCGGGCTCCCTCCGGCGTGGGCTTGGTGAGGATCGGGGTCTCGATCTCCAGGAAGCCCTGCCCTGCCATCACGTTCCGCACCGCCAGGATGAGCTGGTGGCGGAGGATCAGGTTCCGCTGGAGCTCAGGCCGCCGCAGGTCCAGGTTCCGGTGCCGGAGGCGAAGCTCCTCCGACGAGAGCTCCTCTCCCACCCCCCGGGCCACCGGAATGGCGGGAGTGGCGGCCTTGTTCAGGAGGCTCAGCTCCCGGGCCCTGAACTCCACCTCCCCGGTGGACAGGTCCGGATTCCGGGCCCCCTCCGGCCGGATCGCCACGGTCCCCGTCAGGGAGACCACGTCCTCGGCTCCCAGGCGGTGGGCGATGGCCATGGCCTCGGGGGTGCTCCACTCCGGCCCGAGGGAGACCTGCAGCAGACCGCTTCGATCCCGGACATCCAGGAAGATCAGCCCCCCCAGGTCCCGGCGGCGATGCACCCACCCCACCAGCCTGAGCGACTGTCCCTCGTGACCTGCATCGAGCCCTCCCACCATCCGGTCGCGGAGGGCGGTACGCTCCATGGATTCCTGCATGTCGGCAGCACTCACGGGGTGGTTCCTGGGGTGGTGGAGGATGGATGGGGCTCGACTGGACAGTGCATCAACGGGAAGACCCCTGGGCGGGTGCCCCGGAGCGAGGCGACACCAGCACGAGGACGAGAAGGTACCCGAGGGTCACACCCACCACGTCTGCCAGCCAGTCGGCAGGGTCGGGGGATCGTCCGGGCACGAACGACTGGTACCACTCGTCCAGTGCGCCGTAGAGCCAGCCTCCGATGAGGAGCACGAGATGCGGAATCCGGTCTCCACCCCAACGCCGCCCCACGCCGAGGCAGATCCCCAGGGTTCCGTACAGGAACAGGTGCGCCACCTTGTCCTGGTGGGGAATCAGCGAAACCGACGGGAACCGGTTGCCCGGGATGGTGCTCACGAGGAAGATCACAACAGTCCAGACCAGTGCTGGAACCAGACTCCTGAATGTCCTCATCCGCCTCCCCGGGTGTACCCGCCCCGGGATCCGCCCCGCGTACCGGACCACCAGGGAAGCCGCTAAGTTAGCCGTGGCAGGAAGTGCGTTCAACCGAAGGGAGTGCAGGTTCGTGATGGGCGACGGCGTTGTTACGGAAGGCGGGCCGGTGGATCTCCTGGGGCTGGAGCCCCAGGAGGCCCGTCGCCATCTGGGGGAACACTTCCGGGATCGGGGCGCTCCGGGATACCGGGTGGGCCAGGTCCTGCAGTGGATCTACCAGGAGCTGGCTCCCGACTTCCAGGGGATGACGAATCTCCCGGTGGAGGAGCGGGAGGCGCTGGCCAGGGCCTTCACCCTGTCGGAGCCGGTGGCGGACACGGTGGCCCGCTCCGACGACGGAACGGTGAAGCACCTCTGGCGGCTGGCGGACGGGGAACAGGTGGAGTCCGTCCTCATCCCCACCTCCGGACGGCTCACCCTCTGTATCTCCTCCCAGGCGGGTTGCGCCATGGGGTGCACCTTCTGCGCCACCGGCTGGTCCGGGTTTGCCCGGCAGCTCACCCCGGGAGAGATCGTGGGGCAGTACAGGGCGTCCCGTCGGTGGGCGGAGGCCGAGGGGCGGGGGCGGATCACCAACGTGGTCTACATGGGAATGGGGGAGCCGCTGGCCAACCGGAAGGCGGTCTTCCCCTCCCTGACCATCCTGAACCATGGCTACGGCCTGGGTGCCCGGCGCATCACGGTGTCCACTGTGGGGGTGGTGCCGGGGATCCTGGAGCTGGCGGCCCGCCCCGAGCAGTTCGAGCTGGCCCTGTCGCTCCACTCCCCGGATCCGGAGCTGAGGGGGGAGCTGATCCCCCTGGAGAAGCGCTACCCCCTTGGGGAGGTGGTCTCAGCGCTCCACGCGTTCCGGGCGGCGGGGGGGCGCCGCATCACCTTCGAGTACACCATGATCCGGGATGTGAACGACGCCCCGGAACTGGCCCCCCGGCTTGCGGATCTCGCCCGGGAGGTGGGGGCCTTCGTGAACCTGATCCCCTTCAATCCCATCCCCTGGACCGAGTGGCTCCCCTCCACCCCGGAGCGGGTGGGGGAGTTCGCCCGGGTCCTGGAGGGTCGGGGGGTGGATACGGCCGTTCGGACCCCCCGGGGGCGGGACATCGACGCCGCCTGCGGGCAACTCCGGGCCAATGCCCTGGTCACACTGGAGCCGTCGCGCCCCCGTGCGGCCCCCCGGACCCGGGGAGCCCTCCCCGACACCGACTGACGGGAGCGGACCCCGGTCACCGGACCGGGTCGAACATCCTCCCCCAGCGGGCATCCCGGATGAAGTTGAAGGGGCGCCGGGAGTCCCGATCGTAGGAGAAGTAGAGGAAGGAGGTCCTTCCCTCGATCCTCCATCGCTCGATGAGTCCCCAGTAGCGGGAGTCGAGACTCTGGTCCCGGTTGTCCCCCAGCATGAAGAAGTGGTCCGTGGGGATCACCAGGGGTCCCCAGTCGTCCCGGGTGGGGGAGTAGGTGGAGCGATCCACACCGGGTGCCAGGTGGTCCAGCTGCCACACCATCCAGGGATGCCCCTCGTTCCCCCGGGGGTCACGGCGCTGCACGAAGGCTTCAGGGGGAGCCTCCCCGTTCCGGTAGAGCACCCCGTCCCGCATCTCCAGGACGTCCCCTCCCATCCCCACCACCCGCTTCACCAGGCGAAGGTCGGGCTCGTGGGAGGGATCGAAGACCAGGACGTCCCCCACCTCCGGCGAGGCATAGCCGGGAAGCCGGTACTCCGTCCGGGGAATCCGGGCCCCCAGCGCCACCCGGTTCACGACGACGAAGTCCCCCACCAGCAGGGTGTCCTCCATGGAGCCGGAGGTGATCACAAAGGTCCCGATCACGAAGGTCCGGAGGAAGAGGAAGAGGATCACCGCCAGGAGGAGGGAGCGGAGCCATTCTCCCCAACCACCTCCCTGGTCGTCCCCCTCACTCCCCTCCACGGGGGGTGGCTTCTGCTTCACGCCCCCGCCCCCTGCAATACCCCGCCGTGCCCGTGCCGCCATGCGTCGCTCTCTCCCCGCCTCGGTCAGGCCCCGGATCGGGGCACGCGTTCACCCTCCGGAGTGCTGTCCGGAGGCTCCGGATCCTCTCCGGGTCCATCGATGGGACCCCAGTCGGGCCCAAGGTGCACCGTCACATCCACGAAACGGGAGGAGTCGGCTTCGGACCGAACCCTCTCCACCCCCAGCCCCCGGGCCACGTCCCGGGCCAGATCCAGACGCCCCACCCGGTCCACGACCTCGGAGGCCTCCACCGGCGAGCCGTTCCCGAAGTATACCACGTCGAACCCGCGATCCCGCAGTTCCTCGGTGGCGAGGCGGGCCATCCCGGCGCGTCCCCCTCCATTCAGCACCTCCACCCGGATCCGCTCCCCCTGCGCCGAGGGGAGCTCCTCCTCCGGCAGCGCAGCGTGGGTGTCCTCCCCCCCCGCGCATGCAGCCAGGAGGAGGAGGAGGGGAAGGAGGAGGCCGGGGGAGGAGGCGCCCCGCATCACCCGCCCTCCTCCACCAACGTGTTCCAGAACATCAGGGTTTCAGGGCGGATGGGGCTCTTCCGGGCCACCAGGTGCTTCACCCGGGCACCCAGGATCTCCATCAGGACCGGGTCCATTTCGTGGGGCATCCGTTTTCGGAGCCCGGCTCGCCAGCGTGGGCGGAGCTTCCGCCCCGGCTCCAGGAAGTCGGCGGCATAGAGGGCCCGCCCCTCGGGGCCCAGCTGGGCGTTCCCCAGGGTGTGGAAGGCCACGGCATGAAGGAACGCAGGGTCATCCACCCCCTCTTCCCGGAGGCGGACAGCCCCTGCCGGCCCATGGAGGATGGAGCCGGGAAGGTCCCGGAAGGCCGGGGGGACCATGGGGCGGAGCTGCTCCGGCGGAGCTTCCCGGAGTACATCGTGGAGGTACCCCAGCGCCGCCCAACGGACCACCTCGTGGGGAGGCAGCGTCAGGGTCTCCGCCCAGGAGCGGAGGAGCTGGGACACCCGCTGCATGTGGGCGCGACGCGTCTTCCCGGCCCGGGCCCACTCCGGGAGCCGACCCTCGGCGGCCCGGCGCAGGAGGGGGTGGAGGGGGATGTCACCCTGGGTCACGAGCGCCTCGTGGGGCGGGAAGTCCGAAGGGTCTGGCCGAGGGCTGAATGTAACCAGGCACCGGTCGTGCGAAAGTGTGCAACGGGACGGAGCCGGAGCGGTCCCCGCAGGCTCGCCGCTTGGCTTCCGGGAGGCTACCGTTCATCCATGACGATCCACTGGGACTCCGTCCTGGCCGGTGCCACCGCCCGGGTGCTCCACCACCGTCTGCGGGGTGGGGGCACCCGGGCCATCCACTTCCACCGGGAGGAGCGGGACCTCACCCTCTGGGGGAGGGACTGGACGCTGGTGATCCGCCTGCACCCCGATCGGGGGGATCTCCTCCTCCTTCCCCCGGGGGAGCCCTTCTCCGGCGCCCACCCCCTGGCCGGGCGGGTGACGGATGTGCGCTCCCTTCCCGACGAGCGGATCCTCCTGCTGGAGGTGCGGCGGCGGCGGGGGCCTGGAGTGCGCACCCTGGTGGTGGAGTGGATCCCCACCCGCTGGAACGCCCTCCTGGTGGAGGGGGTGGTGGGAGAGGGCGCCGATCCGGCCTCAACCTGCACCATCCGCCACGTCCTCCAGAGCCGGGGAGGAGCGAATCCCCAGGCACCGGGGCTCCCCTACACCACTCCGGAGCCCTCGGGGCGGGTGGGGGCCTCGGGGGACCTCGCGGACCCTTTCCCGTGGCCCGTTACCGGCGAGGAGACGGAAGGCCATCGCCTCCTCCTCCGCACCCTGGCGTGGACCTCCCCCCTGAACCTCCCCACCCTGACGGAGCTCCCGGAGGAGGAGACCCGGGCTCGCTGGCTCCGGTTCCGGAGGGTGGCGCTGGAAGGAGGGGAGATGGAGCCGGTGCTGGTGCAGGCCCGGGGCTCCTGGACCCCGTATCCCCTGCCCCTCCCCGGAGCGGAGAGGGTGGATGGGGACCTTCTGGAGGCCTTCCGCCTGGCGGCCCGCCGGAACGATCCCGATGGGGCGGCCCCGGGCCTCTCCCCGGTGGATCCGGCGGTGCTCTCCCCCCTGGATCGGCAGATCGCAGGGGTGGAGGGGCGGCTCCGGGGGCTCCGGAGGGAGCTGGATCGGGCTCCGGACCCCCAGGTGGTCCGGGCTCGGGGCGACCTCCTCCTGGCCCGCTTCCGGGAGATCCCCCGGGGGGCCACCAGCGTGACCCTGGAGGACTTCGAGGGAGTGGAGGTGGAGATCGACCTGGATCCGGCGCTCCCACCGCACCGGAATGCCGCCCGTCTCTACGAAGAGGCCGCCCGGATGGAGCGGGCCCGGACCCTGCTTCCGGACCGCATCCGCCGCTCGGAGGAGCGACTGGGAGAGTTGAACCACCTCCGGGAAGAATTCCTGGCGGGGAGGGTGGAGGGGGAGGCGGTGCTCGCCGGGCTCCCCGCCACCCACCGGGTGGGGAAGCGGGAGGACGCCACCGGCCCGGGGGCTCCCTCCCTCCCCTACCGGAGCTACCGGAGCTCAGGGGGGCTGGAGATCCGGGTGGGTCGGGGCTCCTCGAAGAACGACGATCTCACCTTCCGCCACAGTGCCCCGGGGGATGTGTGGCTCCATGCCCGGGAGTCGGCGGGAGCCCACGTGATCCTCCGCTGGCCAGGCCCGGGGAACCCTCCCGCCCGGGACCTGGCGGAAGCTGCAGGGCTGGCCGCCCTGAACTCGAAGGCACGTTCCGCCGGGAGCGCTCCGGTGGACTGGACCTTCCGGAAGTACGTACGAAAGCCCCGGAAGGCCCCTCCGGGTCGGGTCCGTGTGGAGCGGGCCCGGACCATCTTCGTGGAGCCCGACCCGGAGCTCCCAGGGCGACTGGCCGTGGACGGGAGCGGGTAGCGCCGGGCTCCCCTCAGCCCTCCGGAACCGGAGCCGGGGGGGCCACGGCGTCCATGGCCGTTCTCAGGGAACGGAGGAAGTCCGCCGCACCCTGCACTCCCCCCTCGTCCAGGTGCTGGATCAGGGCGCTCCCCACCACCACCCCATCCGCCACCGCCGCCACCGCCGCAGCCTGCTCCGGACTGGAGATCCCGAAACCCACCGCCAGGGGGAGGGGGATCAGCCCCCGGAGGCGCTCCACCTCCCGGCCCAATTCCCCCCTCAGTTCCTGTCGGGCTCCGGTGACCCCCGTGCGGCTGATGTAGTAGACGAAGCCCCCTCCTCCCTTCACCACCTCCGGGACCCGCTCCGGAGCGGTGGTGGGTGCCAGCAGCCGGATGAGGTCCAGCCCGGTGGCGGTGAGGCGGGCCTCGATGTCCGGATCGGCCCCGGTGGGGAGGTCGGTGATGAGGACACCGTCCGCCCCCGCCTCCCGGGCCTCCCGGGCGAACCGATCGATGCCGTGATGGAGGATGGGATTCAGGTAGGTGAAAAGCACCACCGGGGTGTCGTGCCGCGTGCGGAAATCCCGGACCATCTGGAGGGCCCGCACCACCGACATCCCCTGCTCCAGGGCCACGAAGGAGGAGCGCTGGATGGTGGGGCCGTCGGCCAGGGGGTCGCTGAAGGGGATCCCCAGCTCCAGGATGTCGGTGCCCGCCTCCACCATGGCGTCCAGGAGGCCGGGAGTGACCTCCGGGGAGGGATAACCGGCAGTGACGTAGGGGATCAGGACGGCGCGCCCCTCGGCCCGCCGGAGGAGGATCCGACGGGTGATGGCGCTGGGTGCAGAGTGGGTCATGGCCTCAGGCTACGTAGTCGCTCACCCGGACGGCGTACTTCTCCGGATTCACGGTCTTGATGATGGAACGGAAGGGTTCGCCGGTGGCGGGGTCGAGTTCGGACAGGTCCACGGGAAGGGGTTCCGAGAGGGGCACCCCCATGGAATCGGCAATGATCTTCACCCGGGGCTGGTGCAGCCGGGAGACATCGGGGTTGGCCTGGGCCACCACCGCCAGCTCATAGCTGTCCAGGATGCAGAGCGTCCCCACCGGATAGACCCCCGTGGCGTTGATCAGCGCCTTCACCAGGAGGGGATCGAAGCCCCGCCTGGGGTTGTCCCGCATCTCCCGGAGGACCTGGTCCGGCGCCCACGGCTTGTACTGGTAGCTCCGGATGGAGGTCCCGGCGTCGAAGCCGTCGGCCACC
Source organism: uncultured Gemmatimonadaceae bacterium (assembly GCA_964420725.1). GTDB lineage: Bacteria > Gemmatimonadota > Gemmatimonadetes > Longimicrobiales > Gaopeijiaceae > CAYQVI01. The sequence goes on from CAYQVI010000099.1 coordinate 11,675, forward strand.
CCCACGATGCGGGAGAAGAGCCCCGGCTTCCGGGCCCTCCGGCTCTGGGGGTACCCGGTCCCATCGATCTTGATGTGATGCTCGTACGCCATGAGCATCTGCCGATACGGGACCTCTGCGAAGCCGTGGAGGTGGAAGAGGATGAGGAGCCCCTCGGCGGGATGCTCCTTCAGGATGGCCCACTCCTCGTCGGAGAGTCCGGTGGGCTTGTTGATGATGTCCGTAGGGACCCGGACCTTCCCCACGTCGTGGAAGAGGGCCCCCAGCCCCAGCTCGTAGAGCTGATGCTTGTCCAGACCCAGCCGCTGCCCGATGACGACGCTGAAGATGCACACGTTCACCGAGTGGGTGAAGGTGTACTCGTCGAAGTCCCGGAGGGTGGTCATGGCCACGATGGAAGGCTCGTTGGAGAGCACCTGGTCGATGATCCCCTGCACGGCCCGCTTCACTTTCCGGACGTTCACCGCCCGGCCCAGGCGGAGGTCGGTGAGTGCGCCCTGCGCCGCCCGCACGGACTGGGCGTAGGTCCGGCGTGCCGCCTCCAGCGCCGCCTCCTCCGCCACCTCCGGGTCCGGGGCCTCCGAGGTCGGTCGCACCGTGACGGAGCGAACGGGGGTGGCAGCCAGTCGCTCCAGGAAGACCTCGAAGGGGTCCTCACCCGGAGGCCGGAGAAGGAGGGAGAGGAAGGGGGCCCACTCGCTCCGCTCCACCCGGTTGGTCACCGCCACGGCTCCGATCCCCTGATCGGAGAGCGCCCGGGCAAAGAAGCCGAAGGTGGCGTAGTTGGTCAGGTCCAGCCGGAGGCGGATCTCGTTGAGGAAGAAGAAGTCCCCCACCACCCGGATCTCGGCATCCCCCTCCCGG
>CAYQVI010000100.1:0-12467 GCA_964420725.1 uncultured Gemmatimonadaceae bacterium
CTCGTTGAGGAAGAAGAAGTCCCCCACCACCCGGATCTCGGCATCCCCCTCCCGGGAAACCAGGCGCGTCACCAGGGCGTGGAGCTCATCCAGCGCCTGCTGCACCGTCACGTTCTCCAGGGGATAGAACTTCAGCGCCCGGAGAGCGGCGTAGAAGGCGGAGAGGATCCGGCGCCCCTCCTCCTGCAGGGGGGCGCTTCCCGTGAGGTTCGGGGGGGGTGTGGAGTCCGCCATCACTGCTCCTCCCTGCGCATGGCACGGCTCACGGCGCTGCGCACCACGGGGTCCCCGTCATCCCGGGCCCGCTCCATGGCTGCCAGCGCCTCCCGGGTCCCCACCTTCCCCAGCGCCAGGGCGGCGCACGCCCGGATCTCCGGGTGTTCCCGGCGCCCCAGCAGGTTCCGGCCGTTCAACATCCCACTGAGGAGGGTCACGGCGACCGGGTCCTCCAGCACGCCGTAGCTCTCGAAGAAGGCGATCTTCTCCGACAGATCCGCGGAGCGGAGGGCCTTCCCCTTCAGGATCTCCCGCAGGGCTGTGGCGGAGGGCTTGAAGCGCAGCTCCGCCAGCCCCCGGGCGGCGCCCATCCGCACCTCCCGGTCCTCGTCCCCCAGCGCCTCCTGCAACATGCCGGTCACCGCAGACGACCGCAGGTTCACGGCACCCTCCAGCGCCGCCAGGCGGACCGTGGGGTCCGGATGCCGGAGGAGACGTCCCAGTCCAGGAGCAGCCTCCGCCAGTCGAAGCCGACCGGCCATCCGGGCCGCCCCGCGGTTCACCGTGGGTCGTTCATCCGACAGGAACTCCACCACCAGCGCCGGATTGGACTCCGCGATCCCCCGGACGGCGTCCATGAGGACCGGCTTGAGGGTCCGATCCTCCATCACGTCGGCGGCATGCAGCAGGGGGCCCAGGGCACCGGATTTCAGATGCCTCAGGAAGCTTCCCAGCTCCAGCGCCGTGGGGGTGATGGCCTTCTCCTCCAGCGCACGCACCAGTTCCCCCAGCGCCTCCGGGGTGCTCAGCTCGTCCAGGATCCGATCCGCCTCCGCCTCCCTGACCCCATCGAAGACCTCCGGGCGGCTCCGGACCACCTGCAGTTCCTGGAGCACCTCCCCGGCGCGGCGGAGGAGGCCCTGGCTGAGGAGATTGGGGAGGAGCGTCGAGAGGATGCTGAGGATCTCCGACTGTCGGGAGGGATGCTCCGGCTCCTCCAGCCGATCGAAGAGGGCCGCCAGGACGTCCTCCCGGAGGGGACGGCTCATCTCCCGCTCCAGCTCCCGCTGCAACTCCTCCTGTTCCGCCCGGTCCAGGGCGTACAGGGTGGGGTTGAAGTCGTCCCGGCTGATGGAGGACTGGAGGGGGGGGCCTGCCTCCCCTCCCGCCTGATCCTCCCCCTCCTCCCCCTCCGGCTCGGCAGGTGCCTGGAGCTCGCCCTCGAGGATCGGAGCGAGACTGATGGTCAGGTCCGGGTCCCGGCCGGGGAGGTCCACCCCCTCCGCCAGGAGGTCCACATACGCATAGCGCACGTACTGGAGGTCGGCATCCCAGAGGATGGTCACCAGGTCGTCCCCCTGGGGCCCGGCACTCCTGGCCCGCCGAAGCACCCGGAGGAAGGCCTCCAGCTCCGCGTCCTCCAACCCCGGAAGGAAGGTGATCTCCCGGATCCCGTCCTTGTGCAGGAGGAAGGCCAGCGATTCGCTGCGGGAATCGTTGCGATAGACCTCCTCCCCATGCACCAGCAGGGCGTCCTCCTCCACCGCCAGGGAGAGGCGATCCATGCCGTCCCAGAGATCCCGGAAGGCGCTGGCCAGCCCTGACACAAACCGCTGGTAGACCGGGTTGCGCTCGTCGTAGAGCTGCACCGCCCGGAGGGCCTTGGTGAGGGTCACCAGCAGGTTCTTCACGTCCGCGAGGGGCAGACCTTCAGGATCGACCCAGGAACCGGCCATGGCAGGCCGGACGCCCTGGGGGGATGCCGGGAGATGCTCGCTCACGATGGGCTCACTGGATCGACTCGACCGTGGGCCGCCCTCAGAGGAGGCGGCCGCGTCCTTCTACCCGGGCCACGTGGGCCACGTCCTTGTCACCCCGGCCGCTGAGGCAGAGGACGATGGGACCCCTGCCGGCGGCTTCCCTTCCCTCCCGCAGCACCCACGCAATGGCGTGGGCCGTCTCCAGCGCCGGGATGATCCCCTCCAGGGTGGAGAGCTGGTGAAGGGCGCAGAGCGCTTCTCCGTCGGTGACGGCTTCGTAGCGAGCCCTCCCGGAATCCTTGAGGAAGGAGTGCTCCGGGCCCACACCGGGATAGTCCAGTCCGGCGGACACCGAGTGGGCCGGGGCCACCTGGCCGTCCTCGTCCTGGAGGAGATAGGAGAGGGCCCCGTGCAGCACCCCGGGGCTCCCGGCGGTGAGGGTCGCCGAGTGGCGTCCCGAGTCCAGCCCCTCGCCGGCGGCCTCCACTCCCACCAGGTGGACCTCTTCGTCCTCCACGAAGGGGTGGAACATCCCCATGGCATTCGACCCTCCGCCCACACACGCCACCACGGTCCCGGGAAGCCTCCCCTCCACGGCCAGGATCTGCTCCCGGGTCTCCCTCCCGATGACCGACTGGAAGTCCCTCACGATCCGGGGGAAGGGAGCCGGGCCCACCACCGACCCGATGATGTAGTGGGTGTCGGCCACGTTGGTGACCCAGTCGCGGATGGCCTCGTTGGTGGCATCCTTCAGGGTCCGGGTCCCGGAAGACACCGGCCGGACCTCGGCCCCCAGAAGCTCCATACGGAAGACGTTGAGGGCCTGACGGTCCACATCCTCCTCCCCCATGTAGACGATGCACTCGAGGTCGAAGAGGGCGCAGGCCGTGGCGGTGGCCACACCGTGCTGCCCGGCACCGGTCTCGGCGATGATCCGCCGCTTCCCCATGCGCCGGGCCAGCAGTCCCTGCCCGATGGTGTTGTTGATCTTGTGGGCGCCGGTGTGGTTCAGGTCCTCGCGCTTCAGGTAGATGGGGCCCGCTCCCACCTCCGCCTCCAGGCGGCGGGCCCGGTACAGAGGGGTCTCCCGGCCCACGAAGTCCTTCAGGAGCGAGGCCAGTTCCGCCTGGAAGCCGGAGTCGGCCATGGCCTCCGCGTAAGCCAGCTCCAGTTCGTCCAGCGCGGCGATCAGGGTTTCGGGAACGTACCGCCCCCCGAAGGCCCCGAAGCGTCCGGGGACGGCAGGGATCTGGATCTCGCGGTCGGTCACGGAGGTCGTCATGTGTGCAAATCCTTGGGAAGACCCGAGCGGGCGTGTCTCACGAAGTCCTGGATCCGGGCGGGATCCTTGCGTCCGGGGCTCTCCTCGACCCCCGAACTCACATCCACCACATCCGGTGCCAGGAGCGACACTACCCGACTGACATTCTCGGGGTTCAGCCCGCCTGCGGCAATGAAGAGGCAGGAGGAGGGGATGGCTCCCCGGGCTGCCGACACCTCCTCCCAGTCGAAGGAGACCCCGGTGCCGCCCAGGGCACCGGGAGCCCAGCCATCCAGCAGAAGGCCGTCCACCACATCCCCGTAGGCTGCGATGGCCGCCCGGGCATCCTCCAGCCCCCGGGTCCTGATCCCCTTCCAGACCGTCCAGGGACCACGCTCTGCCAATTCCGTCGCCATCGACGCCGGCTCGTCGCCATGGAGCTGGATCACCGAGGCCCCGGACCGATGGGCGGCCTCCTCGATCCACTCCACCGTTCGACCCGCCACCACCAGAACCAGTGGGAGTCCTCCGGACTGGCGTACCGCTCCGGCCTCCAGGGGGGTCACACAGCGTGGGGACGCCTCCACCAGGACGCAGCCCAGGTAATCGGCCCCCGCCTCCGCCGCCACCGCCGCATCCCCGGGTCGGCGGAGCCCGCAGATCTTCACGGCCGGCCGGGCACCCATCATCCCTGTCCCCCCTCCCGGCGCCCCTTCGGGCACCCCACCATGGCGGCGGCGGCCACCCCCGGATCCGGAGCCCGGAGAAGTCCCTCCCCCACCAGCACGGCGTCGGCTCCGCTGGCTCCCACCCTGAGGACATCGTCCCGCCCCCGCATCCCGCTCTCCGACACCACCAGCACATCGGCCGGAAGGCGCCGCAGCAGAGACTCCGTCACCCCCAGATCCGTCTGGAAGGTGGCCAGGTCCCGGTTGTTGATCCCCACCACCTCGGCGCCGGCACCCAGCGCCCGTTCCAGTTCCTCCTCGTGATGCACCTCCACCAGGACCCCCATCCCCAGTCCGGAACCCAGCCGGAGGAGGGCGGTGAGGGCCTCATCGTCCAGGATGCGCACGATCAGCAGGATGGCGTCAGCCCCGGCCCCCCTGGCCTCCAGCACCTGCAGGGGATCGATGATGAAGTCCTTCCGGAGGACCGGGATGGGCACCGCACCCCGCACCTCGCGGAGGTCGTCCAGGCTGCCGCCGAAATAGTCCCGGTCGGTGAGGACGCTCAGGGCAGACGCCCCTCCCGACACGTAGGCCGAGGCCAGGGTCACCGGATCCAGCCCCCCACGGATCTCCCCCGCACCCGGGGACCGCCGCTTCACCTCCGCCACCAGCGCCACCTCACCCGGACGGCTCAGGGCGTCCCGGAAGGAGCGCACCGGAGGACCCTCCCCGGCCGCCCGCTCCAGGGCATCCCGGCCAGGGGCCAGGGCGGCCACCTCGATGCGCTTCGTGGCCACGATCCGGTCCAGGATGTCGGGGGTACGTCTCACGCCTTGCGTTTCGGGCAACGTTCGGGTATCCTATTTCGGGTCCTGTTCGGGTACCAGCAGAGGAGGTCGGGCACCATGCCGCTCACCAAGCGCCAGAAGCAGATCCTCGACCACATCGAGGAGTTCATCGGAGAGAACGGGTACGCACCCAGCTTCGAGGAGATCGCCCGCTTCTTCGGGTTCACCTCGCTGGCCACGGTCCACGAGCACCTGAGCAATCTGGAACGCAAGGGATACATCCGGAAGTCCTTCAACGAGAGCCGCTCCATCGAACTGGTGAGAGGGGAGGAGGGTTCCCCCTCGGCTCTCCTTCCCCTCATGGGGACGGTGGCAGCGGGACTCCCCATCGAGGCCATCCGGGATGTGGAGACGCTGGCGGTCCCCACGGACATGTTGCGGAGGAACACCGACAACTACGTCCTGCGTGTCGAGGGGAACTCCATGATCGACGAACAGATCCGAGACGGGGACTTCATCGTCGTGGCAGCGCAGCCCTCGGCACGGGACGGGGAGATGGTGGTGGCGCTGGTGGGCGGCGACTCGGCCACCGTGAAGACGCTCTACCGTGAGAAGGGGAACCGGATCCGTCTGCAGCCGGCCAATGAGACCATGGATCCCATCTTCGTGGATGCGGACGACCTGGTCATCCAGGGCGTCGTCGTGGGGGTCATCCGGAAGTACTGAGGGAACCGCGGCTCTTGCGGAACGCAGGGGCTCCATGATGCCAGGGAGGGGTGCACCTCCCATAGCCCAACGAGGTCGACCAATGCGTATTCCCTTTGTCGTTGGAAGGCTCACCGCCCGGGAGAGCCAGGTAGTGGTGGTACCCCGGAGGACCCCCCGGGCCTTTCCCGGCCCCTGGGCCCTCCGGGCGCTGGTGAGGAGTTCCGCCGCCACCTCCTGACTCCTCGTCCCCACCACCGGAAGCAGGGCCGGTGTCCGCCCCCCTGTCCAGGTCAGGAGTCCGGGTGGGTCCCATCTCCGGCGTGACTGGACGCCCGGAGGGCCTCCAGGGAGCGGAGGGCTGATCCGGAATCCAGTGAATCCGCCGCCAGGGCGGCACCCTCCCGGAGATCCGTCGCCATTCCGGAAACATGGAAGGCCGCGGCTGCGTTGAGGATCACCAGGGTTCGGCCAGCCCCCTTGAGGCGGCCCTCCAGGATCTGCTGGATCACGGAGGCGTTCTCCTCCGGAGACCCTCCAGCCAGGGCGACGTCCGCGGGGGAGACCCGCTCCACCCCCAACTCCTCCGGCTCGACCCTCTGCTCCACCAGTCCACCCTCGTCCACCCAGGCGATCCGGGTGGTTCCCAGGGGGCTGATCTCGTCCATCCCCGCCTCTCCGTGGACCACCATGGCCCGGAGGTGGCCCAACTCCTTCAGCGCCCCCGCCACCAGGGGGAGCAGCGACGGATCGCTGACCCCCACCACCTGCCGACGGGCACCGGCCGGATTGGTGAGGGGGCCCAGCAGGTTCATGATGGTGGGGAGCCGGAGTTCCCTGCGCACCGGCCCCACATGCCTCATGGCAGGGTGGAGGAGCGGGGCGAACATGAAGACGATCCCCACCTCCCCCAGCACCCGGGACATCTCCTCCGGGGAGAGGTCGATCCGGACCCCCAGCGCCTCCAGAACGTCGGCACTCCCACTCCGGCTGGTGAAGGAACGGTTTCCATGCTTGGCCACCCGGACCCCGCCCCCCGCCGCTACGAGGGCAGCGGCGGTGGAGACGTTGAAGGTGGAGATCTGCCCTCCCCCGGTTCCGCAGGTATCCACCAGGGAGTCCGGGTCCGACGCCACGACGGGAATCATCGCCCGACGCAGGGCCCGGACCCCTCCTGCCACCTCCACGGGGGCAACCCCCCGGGTCCTGAGGGCCACCAGGAAGGCGGCCATCTGCACAGGAGAGACCCCACCCCCCATGATCCGGTGGAAGGCCGACTCCGCCTCGTCCGCGGTGAGGATCTCCCCCGAGGAGATCCGGGCGATCTCGGCCAGGAGGTCCGCTGGGGAGGGGGGCTGATCCATGCAGGGGCTCCATCGAAGGGTCTCGGGGGGAGCGCGGAAGGCACTCCGGCCGGGCAACCTGCCAGAAGGGAGCATGGAGGTCAACGATCTCGCTTGACATGCCCCCACCGCCCTCTAGCTTTCCGGCGTGGCGTCCGACGGTTTGACCCGATTCCGCCTTCTCCTCCACTACGACGGCACGAGATACCACGGCTGGCAGATGCAGCCGGTGGATCCAACTGTCCAGGGGGAAATCGAGGCCGCGCTCACCCGGCTCACCGGAGCACGGCGTGTGGTCGTCGGTGCAGGGAGGACGGATCGGGGGGTTCACGCCACCGGTCAGGTGGCGTCAGTGGACGTTCCCTCCCGCTGGGATGCCCCGACCCTCCGCAAGGCGCTGAACGCGGTCCTGCCCCGGGACATCTGGGTGGCCGACCTCCAGGAGGCTGGTCCCCGCTTCCACCCGCGGTACGATGCCCTGGAACGTCACTACCTGTATCGCGTCGGTATGGTGGACGCGGCGGGATCGCCCTTCCATCGGCCCTGGTGCTGGCCTCTGCAGCGTCCCCTGGACCTCCAGCGGCTCCGGGAGGCGGCGGCAGTCCTTCCGGGAGAGCACTCCTTCCGACGCTTCGCCCGGTCGGGACAGGAGGAGCGGGGGGATCGATGCAGGGTCCTGTACGCGGACTGGGAGAGCTGGGATGGGTTGGGATTGGGCTTCCGCATCGGCGCGAACCGGTTCCTCCATCACATGGTGCGCTATCTTGTGGGGACCATGGTGGCCATTGGACTGGGTGAGAGACCCGTGGAGGACATCGCGCGTCTCCTGGAGAACGAGCCGGGGCTGCGCACCTCCCCCCCGGCTCCCGCCGCCGGGCTCTTCCTGACAGCGGTGGAGTACCCTTCCCAGGCGTTGGACCCCGGAATGGCGTCGGCCTCCGGGGAACCCTTCTCCGTTTCAGCCGATCGAGACGAGTCGACATGAAGATCTTCCTGGACACTGCAGACCTGGACGAGATCCGCCGGGCCGCCGCCGCCGGACTGATCGACGGGATCACCACCAACCCCACACTGGTGGCCACGGCTGCGGGTGAACGCTCCCCGAGGGAACTCTTCCGGGAGATCTGCGAGGTGGCAGACGGCCCGGTGAGCGCCGAGGTGGTGGCCACCGACGCCGAGGGGATGCTCCGGGAGGGTAAGGAGTTGGCGGCCATCCACGACCACATCGTGGTGAAGGTCCCTCTCACCGAGGTGGGGCTGCGCACGTGCCGGGCGCTGAGAAGCGAGGGGATCCCGGTGAACGTCACCCTCTGCTTCTCCGCGCCCCAGGCCCTCCTGGCGGCCAAGGCGGGAGCCACCTACATCTCCCCCTTCGTGGGGCGCCTGGACGACATCGGCCACGACGGGATGGAGCTGATCGGCCAGATCCGGCGCATCTACGACAACTACGCCATGGACACCGAGATCCTGGCCGCGTCGCTTCGCCACCCCCGGCATGTGGTGGAGGCCATGGAGCTTGGGGCCGACGTGGGTACCCTCCCCGCCAAGGTCCTCTGGCAGTTGCTGAAGCACCCCCTCACCGATTCGGGCCTCGAGCGCTTCCTCTCCGACTGGAAGTCCCTGGGCCGGGACCTCCTCTGACCAGGAGTGAGGACGGAGGTGGGAGATCCATGAGCGAATCCGCTCCCTGCCCTCCACGCCCCCGTGGGCGCGGCATGAGGGAGGGGTACGTCCCCGGATTGCCCCTCCTCCTGCTGATGCTCTGGGGGTGCTCCCCGGATGCCAATGCGTCACAGGGGAACGGAGGGAGCACCCGGGTGGTGGAGAGTGCAGGGGTGGAGGGCGCCAGGGACGTGGTCCCCGGAGCGGCGGAGTCCGCGTCGGGGGCCCCCTCTCCCATGACCCCGCAGCTCTCCGACCAGCTCACGGCGGAGCGCTCCACAGCCATCGTCCGGGCAGCGGCCCGGGTGGCGCCGGCCGTGGTGACGGTGAACGTCATCCGGGAGGAGCGGGTCCAGCCCCGGGGGTTCTTCGACTCCTTCTTCATCCCCCCCGGGGCCACCCGGCGGACACCCTCCCTGGGCTCGGGGATCATCATCGATGGGGAGGGAACCATCCTCACCAACGATCATGTGGTGGCGGGGGCGGACCGGATCATGGTGACCCTCTCCGACGGCCGGGACCTGGAGGCACGGCTCCTGGGCACGGACGAGGTGACGGACCTGGCAGTGCTCCGTGTGGAGGCCGACGACCTCCCCACGGCGCCGTTGGGGACCTCCCGGGGTCTGCTCATCGGGGAGTGGACGGTGGCCATCGGGAACCCCTTCGGAAACCTCATCTCCAACGCCGAGCCCTCGGTGACGGCGGGGGTGGTGAGCGCGGTGGATCGGCACATCATCCCCACCGGTCGACAGGCGGGTGCGTATCTGGGGATGATCCAGACGGATGCCTCCATCAACCCCGGAAATTCCGGCGGCCCCCTGGTGAACGCCCTGGGGGAGGTCATCGGGGTGAACTCCTCCATCTTCACCCGGAGCGGCGGGAGTGAGGGGCTGGGCTTTGCCATCCCCATCGACCGGGCGCTCCGGATCGCCGAGGACCTGATCCGCCACGGGGCCGTCCGCCGGGCCTGGCTGGGACTGAACGTGGAGGCCGTCGAGGCCGACGAGTGGGGTCGCACACGGGGGGTCCGGGTGGCCCGGGTCTCCCCCCGGGGCCCCGCCGCCCTGGGAGGGATCCGCGAAGGCGGAAGGCTCCTCTCCGCCAACGGCAGACGCCTGGTGACGCCCCTGGACTTCCAGGCGATCCTCCTGGACCTCCGGGCCGGGGACCGGGTGACGCTGGAGCTGGAAGGGGGGGCCAGGGTGGCCGTGGCTGCCGAAGAGATCCCCAGCCTCCTGGCGGAGCGGGTCACCGCGCTGGACGACCTGCAACTCATCACCCTGACCCCCTCCATCCGGGCGGAGCGGCGCATCACCTCCGAGGAGGGGGCCATCGTGGTGGAGGTTGCAGGGGAGTTGGCCCGCCAGCTCCCCTTCCGCCCCGGGGACATCATCGTGGCCATCAACAACACCCCCATCCGGAACGCCTCCGAGGTGGGGGAGCTACTGGAACGACTTCGTACGGCTCGACAGCCCTTCCGCATCTACTTCGAACGGGAGGGTCGCCTCCTGGATGCGGGCCCCTACCGATGGAGCTGACCTCGCCTTCCATGGACCGCTACGTGCACCCCCTGGCCGATCGATACACCTCCCGCGCCATGGAGGGGGTGTTCGCCCCCGGTCGGCGTTTCGGAACCTGGCGGCGGCTCTGGCTGGCGCTGGCGGAGTCGGAGGCGGAGCTGGGCCTGGACATCCCGGTCGAGGCCCTCGCCCAGATGCGGAAGGCGCTGGACGACATCGACCTGGAGAAGGCCGCCGAGTACGAGAGGCGCTTCCGCCATGATGTCATGGCCCATGTGCACCTCTTCGGGGACGTGGCCCCCGCGGCGAAGGGGATCATCCACCTGGGGGCCACCAGCGCCTTCATCGGGGACAACACGGACCTCATCCTCCACCGGGAGGCCCTCCGGTTGATCCGGGCCCGCCTGGTGCGGATCGTCCGGGCCCTGTCGGAGTTCGCCCGGGAGCACAGGGCCCTCCCCACCCTGGGCTTCACCCACTTCCAGCCGGCACAGCCCACCACGGTGGGGAAGCGGGCCACCCTCTGGATCCAGGACTTCCTCCTGGACCTGGAGGAGGTGGATTTCCGCCTGGCCACCCTCCGCTTCCGGGGTGTCCGGGGGACCACCGGGACCCAGGCCTCCTTCCTGGAGCTCTTCCAGGGGGACCATGGAAAGGTAGACCGGCTGGACGACCTGGTGGCCACAAAGATGGGGTTCCCGAAGGCCTACGGGGTGAGCGGCCAGACCTATCCCCGGAAGGTGGATGCCGCCTGTCAGTTCACCCTGGCCGGGGTGGCGGCCTCCGCCTCGAAGATGGGGCACGACCTGCGGCTCCTGGCGCACCTCCGGGAGGTGGAGGAGCCCTTCGAGTCCGAGCAGATCGGCTCGTCGGCCATGCCCTACAAGCGGAATCCCATGCGGTCGGAGCGGATCTGTGCCCTGGCCCGACACGTCATCACCCTGGCCCAGGATCCGGCCTTCACCGCAGCCACCCAGTGGCTGGAGCGGACGCTGGACGACTCGGCCAACCGCCGCCTGTCGATCCCCGACGCCTACATGGCGCTGGACGGCACCCTCGTGCTGGTGGAGAACGTATCGAAGGGACTCATCGTGAATCCCGCAGTGATCCGGAAGAACCTGGAGGCGGAGCTCCCCTTCATGGCCACCGAGACGGTGCTCATGAACGCGGTCCGCCGGGGAGGGGACCGACAGGAACTCCACGAGGGGATCCGGAAGCACTCCATGGCCGCCGGACGACGGATCCGGGAGGGGGAGGCCGGCGACCTCCTGGACCGCATTGCCGGGGACCCGGCCTTCCGGGTGGACCGACCGGAGCTGGACGAGTGGGTGGATCCCATCCGCTTCGTGGGGCGGGCTCCGGAGCAGGTGGACCGCTTCCTGGAGGAGTGGGTGGCTCCGGCCCTGGCCGGCGCCGACCAGGAGGCCGACGCGGCGCTGGGAGGTGCGGATGTCCGTGTGTGACGCGGCCCTGACTCCCGGGGGGAAGCCATGACCGACGGAGCAGGATCCAGCGGTACCACCGCGCTCCACAGGAGTGCGCTCCCCCTCCCCCTCCTCCATCGGGGGAAGGTCCGGGATGTCTACGCGGTGGGAGAGGACCGGCTCCTGATGGTGGCCTCGGACCGGGTCAGCGCCTTCGATGTGATCCTCCCGGACCCTGTTCCCCGGAAGGGAGAGGTCCTCACCCTCCTCACGGCCTGGTGGCTGGGGCAACTGGAGGACATCACCCCCCATCACCTCCTGGGGGTGGACGCGGACACCCTCCTGTCCGCCGTGCCGGCGCTGGCCGGTGTGCCCCTGGACGTCTGGTACCGCCGCTCCATGCTGGTCCGGCGGACCGAGCCGGTCCTGGTGGAGTGCGTCGTCCGGGGCTACCTCTCCGGCTCCGCCTGGAAGGAGTACCGGAGCCATGGCACGCTGGCGGGAGAGCCCCTCCCTCCAGGACTCCGGGAGAGCGACCGCCTGGAGCCCCCCCTCTTCTCTCCGGCCACCAAGGCGCAGGAGGGGCACGACGAGAACATCTCCATCAGCCAGGTCCGGGAGGCGCTGGGGGACGACGTCGCCTCCGAACTCCAGGCCCGCTCCATGGCCATCTATCAGCGGGGGGTGGAGGTGGCCGCCGTCCGGGGGATCATCCTGGCGGACACGAAGTTCGAGTTCGGGACCGACCCGGCCACCGGGGAGCTCCTTCTCATCGATGAGGTGCTGACCCCGGATTCCTCCCGCTACTGGCCGGCCGAGCACTATGCCCCGGGAGGGAGCCAGCCCTCGCTGGACAAACAGCCGGTGCGGGACTACCTGGCCGGTCTCCCCGACTGGAACGGCCACGCCCCGGGGCCTGACCTCCCCGGGCCGGTGGTGGAGGCCACCACGTCTCGCTACCTGGAGATCTTTCGCCGACTCACCGGCACGGAGCTCGATCGATGGCAGCCATGAGACCGCCCCCGGCCGCACTCCAGAAGGGAGTCATCATCCTCCCTTCGGCCTTCACCATGGCGAACCTGTTCTTCGGGATCTACGCCATGGTCACCGCCGACCG
>CAYQVI010000101.1:0-12439 GCA_964420725.1 uncultured Gemmatimonadaceae bacterium
CCGCCGAGGGATACGCCTTCGCCATCTACCTGCTCCACTGGATCGTGTGGCCCCTCTTCCTGTACGGTGTCGGCCGGAAGGTCCTCCGGGACCGGGCCTGAGGGGGGGGGGCGAACGCCGCCGTCGAGCCGATGTGACGCCGCGCGGAGCTCTCAGCGCCCCCGGAGCACCCCCAGGAGATTGGACCGGTCGTCCGTCCAGACCACAGGGGTCACCCCTGGATGCACCCGGGGCCAGGCATGTCCTTCCGGCAGCATGGGAAGGTCCTCTCCGGGGGCCGGGAGCGCCGCCACCACGGCGGGGTCCGCCCCCTGGGCCAGCGCCTGGGTGGAGGGGGACCAGGAGGTGATGGCCACCGGCACCCCCGCACGTTCCGCGTACCCCCGCACCACCCGGCGCAGGTCGGCGTGCTGGTTCGAAATATGGAGGAGGAGGAGCCCCCCCGGCCGGAGCCGGGAGCGGAAGAGCTCCAGCGCCTCCAACGTCAGCAGGTGCACCGGGACATTCCCCGAGCTGAAGGCGTCGATGATCAGGAGGTCGTAGCCCCCGGGCTCCTCCCGTCCCAGGGTGACCCGGCCGTCTCCCAACACCACCTCCACCCCCCCCGGTGCATCCTCCAGGAAGGTGAAGTGGGCCCGGGCCAGCGGCTCCACCACGGGGTCGATCTCGTGGAACACCATGTGCTGCCCCGGGCGGGTGAGGACCGCCAGCGCCCCGGTTCCCAGCCCCACCACCCCGATCCGGGCGCCGTCTGGGGCGGCGGCCACCGCTCCCCCCATGGGGCCGTCCGGATGGTAGTAGCTCCTGGGAATCCGCCGGAGGAGGGGGTTGATGCTCTGGCCGCCATGCACCGTGGACCCGTGGATCATCCGGATCTCCTCTCCCACCACCCGGACCCGGATGACGCCGAAGAAGCTCCGTTCCTGGGCAATGAGGGTGGCGGGCCCGGAGATCAGCCACGCCCCTCCCAGAAGGATCACCCCCGCCGCAAGCGTCACCTGGTAGCGACGGATCAGGAGCCCCCCCGCCCCCGCCACCAGCGCCGCCACACCCCACACCGCAGGGGTCCGGTCCAGCACCGCCAGCACCAGCAGCACTCCCACCAGCATGGCGGCGAACCCCGCCCGGAGGGGGAGCGGTCGAGGCGCAAAGCCCCTGGGAGCATCCGGATCCCCATGGAGGAGGAGGGCCAACCCCATCAGGGTCAGGGGCACCTCCGCCAGGGAATCGAAGACCAGGGGTGCCACCAGGCTGTTGAGCACTCCTCCCAGCGCTCCTCCCACCGCCACCCAGAGATAGAAGCCGGTGAGCTCCCTCGGGGGCGGCCGGGTCACCGCCAGGTCCCGGTGGCACAGAAGAGCCCCGAAGAAGAGGGTCCAGAGGGAGAGGAGGGCCAGGGCGCTCAGGGGCACCTGCACAGGGAGCGCCAGCAGGACCATGGACCCCACGATCCCCAGGGCGGCGCTCCCCGCCAGGGAGGGGCGTCGGAGGCGTCCGGGGATCCCGAACGCCACGATCCAGGTCACCAGATACACGGCCAGTGGCGCCACCCACAGGAAGGGGATGGGGGCGGCATCGGAGGTGATGCGGGTGGTGAGGGCAATCAGGAGGGCGGAGCCCATGGCCGACCGCACCACCCACCCCAACGCCCCACCCCTCATGCCGCCGGGTCCCCCGGGGCGGAGGCCCCCTCCATCCTCCCCGCTCCCTCCCCCTTCGCCCCCGTCCTCCCGGATCATCCGGTCCTCCCCGGGCCCGACGCCGGGAAGGGGTTCCGGCGGTGCCTCCAGGGGAGACGCGTGAGGGGCGGCGGCACCGGTGGCCCGGAGCCACCGCACCGCCACCACTGCCGTGGCCACCACGAATCCCACGTACCCCGCCGTCCACAGCGCCCCCTGCCCCGGCAGGTCCAGGAGGGGCTCCAGGAGGAAGGGATAGACCACCAGCGCCACCAGCGACCCCAGGTTGGAGGCGGCATACAGCCAGTAGGGATCCCTTCTCCCCGAGCGGTCGCCGGCGGCCCACCAGTACTGCACCAGGGAGCTGTTGCTGGCCAGAACCAGGAAGGGAGCCCCCACACTGGCCCCCAGGGCGAGGAGGAGCGCGGCTTCCGGCCATGCGGCGCTGGAGGGGTCCAGCCCGGGAGGCACCCCGGGAGGGAGGAGGAGGAGGGGAGAGGCCAGGACCAGCAGGTGCACGGCCACCGCCACCCCTCCCTTCAGGCGCAGGAGCAGGTGGGCGTAGAGGTAGCCTCCCAGCAGCAGGAGCTGGAAGAAGACCAGGGTGGTGGTCCACACGGCGGGACTCCCCCCGAACCCCGGGAGGAAGAGCCGGCCCGCCAGGGGCTGGATCAGGAAGAGGAGGAAAGATCCCAGGAGGATCGAGAGGATGTGGACCAGGAGCAACGGAGGCCTCTGGAGGGCAGGAATGGAAGGGAGGCGGAGCGCGGCGCCCTGGATCGGAAAGGTCGCTTCAAGCTCCAACACCGACGGAAAAGGCACAACCGGAAGCCCATTCGAGCCGCACCAGCCGGTCTCTTTCCCAGGCAAGGCGTGGCTTTGTCGTGTTTGGAGGCCTAGTTTGAACTCCTGAAAACCATTCCACCACTCCTCCTACCGGTTTCTGCCGAGGAACGGTGACCCATCCATGCGGGTTCTCATCGCCGACGACGATCGGGTGTTCTCCCAGATCCTCACCGCTCTGTGCCAGAAGCGGGGCTGGAAGGTCATGGCCGCGTACGACACGATGCAGGTCCTCATGTTTGCCTCCCGGGACCCCATGCCCGACGTCCTCCTCCTGGACCTGAAGATGCCCGGCGGCACGGGGCTCATGGCGCTGGAGCGCCTCAGGGCCTCGGTGCGTACCCAGGGGATTCCGGTGATCGTCATCAGTGGGGCGCTGGAGGAGTTCTCCCGGAAGCGCCTGGAGGAGTTGGGTGTCGTTGGGATCGTGGCGAAACCGCCGAAGCTGGATGAACTGGCGGAGATGATCGAGGCGGCCGGCAGCCCGGGATGAGGGGGATCGGTGACCCGGCACCGGGAGAACTGCCCCCGGAGACCCGACCCGGTCGGGTGCGGCTCGAGGTTGCTTCGCTCTCCCGCTCCATCGACTGGTACACCCGGGTACTGGGGCTCACCCGCCTGCAGGAAGGGGGGGAGGTGGAGCTCCTGGGAGTCCCGGGAGAGGAACCCCTCCTGGAACTCCGGCAGCTCCCCGGAGCCCGGCCCCACCCTCCCCGGGGCCGCCTCGGCCTCTTCCACTTCGCCATCCTCCTCCCCACCCGTTCTGCACTGGGAAGCCTTCTGGAGCATCTGGCCCGGGGAGGGGTCCCCCTGGGAGCGTCGGATCACGGGGTGAGCGAGGCCCTCTACCTCCAGGACCTGGATGGCCTGGGGGTGGAGGTGTACGCCGACCGGCCCCGGGAGCTCTGGAGCTACCGGGACGGGCGTTTGGAGATGGGGACACTGCCCCTGGACTTCCCCTCGCTGCAGGCGGCCTCCGGAGGGGCGCCCTGGGAGGGTCTTCCCGCCGGGACGCACATGGGTCACCTCCACCTCCACGTGGGGAGCCTGCCGGAGGCAGAGGCCTTCTATTCCACCCTCCTGGGGCTCTCCCCCACGGTGCGGGGCTACCCCGGGGCGCTCTTCCTCTCGGCGGGTGGCTACCACCACCACCTGGGGCTGAATACCTGGGCCGGCCCCGGAGCTCGCCCCGCCACCCGGGGGGACGCCCGCCTCCTGGACTGGGAGCTGGTGCTGGAGGGGCGGGAGGCGCTGGAGGCTGCGGCGCAGCGCCTCCGGGAGGGGGGGCATCCAGTGGAGTTGGAGGAGGGGGGAGGGGTACGGGTCGAGGATCCATGGAGGACAGGACTCCGTCTCACGGCCGTGGAAGAGACCCTATGAACGTGTTGATCATCGAGGACGAGCAGATGGAGGCCGTCCTCCTGAAGACGCTGTGCGAGAGCGGGGGGTGGTCGGTGCGGGTGGCGCAGGACGCCATCCAGGGGGTGATGTTCGCGGGCCGGGATCCCCAGCCCGACGTGGTGCTCCTGGATCTGCACCTCCCTGCCGGGAATGGACGGAAGGTGCTGGAGCGCCTGAAGGCCTCCGTCCGGACCTCCCGGATCCCCGTGATCGTGGTGAGCGGGTCGGTGGGGGGGGATCCGGCGCTGGAGAAGGAGTTGCTCCAGCTGGGAGTGTCGGGGATGGTGGGGAAGCCGGTGAACCCCTACCGGCTCCTCCCCATGATGCAGCAGGTGGTGAAGGAGTCCGCAGGGGGAGGCGAGTGACCCCGGGGGACCGAGCTGGCTCCCCCGGGGCTCCCACGGTCAATCTCCGCCCAGCGCCTCCCGCTGGACCTGCTCCGCGGTGACGGGGGTCAGGGCGGCGGTGTTCTCCTCTCCGGTGCGGATCCGCACCACGCGCTCGATGGGCTGGACGAAGATCTTGCCGTCTCCCACTTCGCCGGTGCGGGCCGCCGAGACGATGGCGTCGATGGTGGGCTGGACGAAGGGCTCCGACACGGCCATCTCCAGCCGGATCTTCTCCCGGAACTCCATGACCACCGTGGAGGCGCGGTAGGATTCCACGATGGCCCGCTCCCCCCCGTGGCCACTGGCCCGGGTGATGGTAAGCCCCGTGACCCCCGCCCGGTAGAGGGCGGACTTCACCTCGCCGAGCCTCTCGGGCCGGATGATGCAGGTGATGAGCTTCATGATGGTCTCCCGGTCACGGAGTGGTGGCGGCGCCGACGGGTGCGCCGGCCCTGGAGTGAAGAACCACGGGTGCACCAATGCTGATGGACTCGATCCCCCCCAGGGCGTCCATCTCCTGGAAGTAGGGGTAGGCCAGGTGCCCGTGCTCCTGCACGTCCAGCCCTCCCAGCTCCTCCTCCGCGGAGACGCGGAGCCCCATCACCGCCCGGATGGCCAGGAAGGCGGTCATGGCGAAGACGAAGGAGAACGCCCCCACGGCGGCCACTCCCAGGAACTGCGTCCCCAACTGCCCGATTCCGGCGCTGGAGCCAAAGAGCCCCACCGCCAGGGTCCCCCAGATCCCACACACCAGGTGGACCGAGATGGCCCCCACCGGGTCATCGATGCGAATCCGGTCCAGGAGGATGATGGAGCCTACCACCAGGGCCCCTGCGATCGCTCCCACCCACACGGCGTCCATCACCGTCATGAGGTCCGCTCCGGCGGTGATCCCCACCAGCCCGCCCAGGACCCCGTTGAGCACCATGGACAGATCGGGCTTCTTCGTGGCCCACCACGCCGCCACCATGGCGGCGATGGCCCCGGCGGAGGCGGCGATGGAGGTGGTGACCAGCACCAGCGAGACCCCCGCCGGGTCGGCGGAGAGCACCGACCCCCCGTTGAAGCCGAACCACCCCAGCCACAGCAGGAACACCCCGATCACCGCCAGCGGCATGCTGTGGCCGAAGAAGGGACGGGAAGCGCCGTCCACGTACTTCCCCAGGCGGGGCCCCAGGAGAAGGGCTCCCGCCAGGGCGCCCCACCCCCCCACCGAGTGGACCAGGGTGGAGCCGGCGAAGTCATGGAATCCCGCCTCGCTGAGCCAACCGCCGCCCCACTGCCAGCTCCCGGTGATGGGGTAGGCGATGGCCACGAAGATGGCGGAGAAGACCAGGAAGGAGGGGAGCTTGATCCGCTCCGCCACCGCCCCGGAGACGATGGTGGCGGCGGTGGCGGCGAACATCCCCTGGAAGAGGAAATCGGTCCAGTAGGTGTAGCCGGGGTTGTAGGCGGAGGTGAGATCGGCGGTGCTGGAGGGACCCACGCCGAAGCCGGCGAAGCCCAGCCAGCTGCCGGAGAGCCAGGCATCCCCGGGGTACATCAGGTTGAAGCCCACGATGGCGTAGGTGAGGAGCCCGATGGCGGGGATCACGGTGTTCTTGAAGAGGATGTTCACCGTGTTCTTCGCCCGGGTGAGCCCGGCCTCCAGCGACGCGAAGCCCAGGTGCATGACGAAGACCAGAGCCGTGGCCATCATCATCCAGAGATTGTTGACGGTGAAGAGCTCCTGTGAGATCGACTGGGGTTCCTGCGCCACCACCCCGAGCGCCGCCACCTGACCCGGGGTCAGGGAGAGAATGAGAAGGGTCGCCAGGGCGGCGATGCGGGTGCGGGGGGGTGGCATGGTGAAGCCCATCGGGACCTCCGGAGAAGCATGGGGTGAAGATCACCGGAAACAACGACTTCGCCCCGGCCAGCCGCTGAACGGGTGCGGAATGCCGGGGCGTCATGGGTGTTCCGGGGAAGCGCCGGAGTGCGCTCCAGCGGCCGGGAACCCCTCTCTCCGGAGCAGGTTCCCGATCGGGGGAAACATGCTTCCGGATGGGGTTTCCAGGGGGGCGTCCGGGGTGGGCGGACCGGGGCCGGAGAGGGTCCATCCCCCCCACGGGGCTTGTGGAGCCACCCCCTCCCGGCGAACGTCACGCCGGCCCTGGAAGGCCCGGAATCCCCGGACCTCCGTCCCCCCTGCACCCAGCACCTTGTCCCGGACCCTCCACACCGCCTCTCCCCCCGCCCTGTCTCCCCCCGACGTGGGGGGGATCACCGGGGCGGCCCTCCTCCTGGCGCTGGCCCACGGGATGACGGATGCCTACATGGGCTTCCTCTCCCCGCTCCTTCCCCGGATCATGGACCGGATGGGGCTCACCATCGGGGCGGCGGCGGTGATCTCCACCGTGCTGGCTCTCTCGTCGTCCCTCCTGCAGCCCCTCATGGGGCACCTGTCGGATCGCTACGGCCGCCGCCTCTTCCTTGCGGCGGGTCCGCTGTCCGGGGTCTTCCTGGCGCTCATGGGGGTGGCCCCCTCCGTGGTGTTCCTGGTGGTGCTTCTGATCCTGGGGGGGGTGATGAGCGCGGCCTTCCACCCTCCTGGCGCCACGGTGGCGGCCCGGGCCTCGGCGGGGAAGGGGAGCGGAGCCCGCTTCTCGGTCTTCTCCTTCGGGGGGGCGGCGGGGTACGCCATGGGGCCGCTGGCGGCGGTGGCGCTGGTGTCGTGGGGGGGATTCGAGCGGCTCTGGGTGGCCATGATCCCGGGGATCGTCCTGGCGCTCCTCCTCCTGCGGCTCCCCGATGTGGAGCCCCCCCAGCGTCGGGCTCCCGATCTCCGGGGAATCCTGAAGGCGTTCCGGGGTCCTCTGGGGATCATCTTCGGGCTCAGCGCCGTGGGGGCCTTCGCCCAGCGGCTCTTCCTCACCATGGAGCCCATCGTGGTGGCACAGGCCGGAGGCTCCGAGGCCGCAGGGGCGGTGGCGGTGAGCGTCTACCTGGCGGCTCAGGCGGGAGGGACCCTGGCGGGGGGAGCCATGGCGGATCGGATGGATCGCCGGACGCTTCTCATCCTCCTGACGCTGGTGAACCTCCCGGCCCACCTGCTGGCCTTCGCCCTTCCCCCCGGGACTCCGGGGTTCTACCTGGCGGTGCTGGTGGCGGGGGGGGTGAACATGGCGCTCCTCCCCCCCATCATCGTCATGGCCCAGGAACTCCTTCCCGGGAGTGCCGGAGCCAGTTCGGGGATCGTCATGGGGCTGGCCTGGAGCGTGGGGTCGCTCCTGATCCCCGTGGCAGGGATCCTGGGAGATGTGGTGGGGGCTCGGGAGGCCTCCCTCTTCTCCATGCCGGTGCTGGCCCTGGGGTGTTTCCTGGCCTTCCATCCTGCGCTTCGAAGGGTGGCACGCCCCGCCTGACCGGTGGGATGGGGAGGGGGCGGCCCCCGGGGTCTGACGGGTGGGGGGCCGGGAGGAGGGCGCCCCCCCTCCCTCGGGGGGTCGCCCTCCTCCGACCCCTACCGGGGCTGTCCCTCGGACCAGCTCCGCCGGGGATTCCCGCACCCCGGCCACCGCCCGGGCTGTCCACCACTTCCCGGCACCACCATCTGGTCCCGGGGCACCCGCTCCGGGTCCTCCGAGGCCATGTAGGCCAGCATGGCGGTGAGGGTGGCGTTGTTCCTCAGGTCGTCGAAGGAGATCTTGTCGAAGGTGTCCCGGTTGGTGTGCCAGGTGTACTGCCGGTATTCCGGATAGCTGGACTGGAGGCGGAATCCCGGCACTCCCCGGCAGATGAAGGCCATGTGGTCGGAGCCCCCCTGCTCCGGGACCCCCGGGATGGCCAGCTCGATGTGCTGCGTGATCTCCTGGGGGATGGAGCCGAACCAGCGGCCGAAGTGGGCGCCGGCGCCGGTGAAGCCCTGCATCCGGATGTAGTCGATCCGCCAGGTGCCGTTGTCCTGGTTGAAGGCGGCCTGGAGGTTCTCGGTGATCTCCGGGTTGTCGATGGCGAAGGAGTGGGATCCGATGAGTCCCTGCTCCTCACCCCCCCAGAGCCCGATGAGGATGGTCCGGCGGGGATTCGGGTAGACCTCCTTCAGGATCCGCATGGCCTCCATCATGGTGACCGTGCCGGTGCCGTTGTCGGTGGCTCCGGAGGCGGCGTGCCAGGAGTCCAGATGCGCAGACAGGATGACGTACTCGTCTGGGAGCTCCGTTCCCGGGATCATCCCCACCACGTTGTACATGGGGCTCTCCTCACCCAGGAAGCGGGCCTCCACATTCAGCCGCATCCGGGGGCCCTGTCCCGCTTCCGCCAGCCGGAAGACCAGTCCGTAGTCCTCGCAGCTCAGGTCGATGGAGGGGATCTCCCGGGTGGCCGACGAGAAGACCTTGTTCACCCCCCACCCCCCGGACCAGCGGCTGGTCACCACCCCCAGCGCCCCCGCCTCCTCCAGGGAGCGGCTGATCACTGCCTGCCCCCCCACGCGGAGCAGGCGCTGATTCCACTCCACCTGGTCCCGGGACCGCTGCTCCTGGATGGCCTGGTAGCTCTCGGGCATCCCCCATGTGTTCCACTCCTGCTCCGCCCGGCAGCTGGGCTCCGGGAGGGAGATCAGCACGAACTTCCCCCGGATTCCCTGGAGCCATTCCTGGAACTCCGGAGCCCCGGCCAGGCTGGGGAGCACCACAGCGTCCCCCTCCACCGGGCCGTCGGTGCCCGGGCTCCAGGCCAGGATGGCGGCTTCCAGGGTGCGTTTCCGGGGGGCGGTGAGGTCGGCATGGATGTAGTCCCCCTCCCAGCTCACCCAGGTGCCGTACTGCTGCCGCTCCGTCTCGATCCCCCACCCGGTGAGAGTGGACTGGGCCCAGTCCACGGCCCTGTGGAACCCCGGCGACCCCGACAGGCGGGGTCCGATGGAGTCCATGAGCGCCTGGGCCAGGTCCCGGGCATGGGAGCGCTCCGGATCCATCCCCCGCTCCCAGATCCCCTGGATCACCGGGTCGGTGGTGGGGAAGGTCTGGGCCTCCGCCCCCGGGGGTGCGGCCAGGACCAGGGCGGCAAGGGTCGCCGCCACGGCCCCCGGGGACGAGCGGAGGCGGGAGGGCTTCCGGGGGGCAACACGGGCCATGTCCATGATCTCTGGTTCCAGTGGGTTGTCACGAAGGGGGGCCACCCGGGGGGACACCCGGGGCAGTCCACTGCGCTCAGGGAGAGTACCCCGATGGGCGGGAGGGGGGCAACGGCCTCCCTGGGCTGGGGGAGCCCGGCGGACGCGGGGGTCGGCGCCGGGGGAGGTTCAGAGGCGGCGGACCCGCCCCTCTCCGGCGGTGAGGTCGGCAATACCCCGCTGGAGCCGGGGGACCAGCGCCTCCGGGACCGCCACCTCGTACACCACCCGACCCCCGTACTGCTCCCGCTCCACCCGGCTGTCCAGCTCCGCCAGCAGCTTCTGGAGGCCGTCCACCTGGGGGTATCCCACCTCCACCTCCATCATGGCCCGTTCCACCTTCCGATCCAGCGGGAGGGATTCCAGCGCCAGCTTGACCCCTCCGGAGTAGGCCCGACTCAGCCCCCCGGTCCCCAGGTTGGTGCCACCGTACCAGCGGGTGCAGACCGCCACGATCTCGCCGATTCCCGAGTGGAGGAGGGTGGTGAGCATGGGGCGCCCTGCGGTGCCGTGGGGCTCCCCGTCATCGCTCATCCCCACCGAGAGGGTGCTTCCGGGAGGGCCCGCAATGAACGCCCAGCAGTGGTGGGTGGCGTCGGGAAACTCCTCCCGGACGCCATTCAGGACGGTCCGGGCCTCGATGTCGGTGGGAGCCCGGGCCACGGTGGTGAGGAAGCGGCTGCGCTGGATGGTCTCCTCCACCCGGTGGACCCGGGCGGGGACGGGGTAGCCGGTCTCACTCAAGCGGGGCCGCTCCGGCGCGGGTGGGGAAGGGAACCAGGTTGCGAACCTAGCGGGTGAAGAGGATCACACCACCCACGAAGCCGGCGGCCACCAGGAGCTTCTTCCACCAACTCCCGGTGGCGGTGGAGCCCCCGGGGGTGCGACTCCACATCACCACCGTTCCGCAGCGCCCTCCCTGATACTGGGGAGGGGTGGCGGAGGTCCCATAGACCTCCACCCCCTCCAGGTCCGACGGCTGGATGAACATGTCCAGGGAGGCGCTCTCCACCAGACGGACGCCGTCCAGATAGTAGGTGGGGAAACAGCCGCCGCGGCCGGTGATGGCGGAGCCCTGTCCGTTGGCCATGGGGGTCACCCTCAGGGAGGGGACCATCCGGAAGAGGTCGGCCAGGTACATGGGGCGTCGGGCCTCGATGTCGTCCCGGGTGATGAAGCGACCGGACAGGGTCCTCCGCCGGTCGAAGAAGCCGTTGGTATCCAGCCTGGACCTCCGGGTGGAGGTTACCACCACCGGCTCCATGGCGATGGCTTCCAGGGCCAGTTCCGCCACGACGTCCACCTCGGCCCCCTCCTCCAGTTCGATGGAGTCCCGGACGCTCCCATAGCCGATGCGCATCAGTTCAATGCCGTAGGTGCCGGGAGACTGGAGGGGGAAGAAGAAGCGTCCCTGGAGGTTGGTGGCGCGGATGATGGGCTCGGCACCACCGGGGGGGTAGAGCCGCACCGCCACCTCCACGATGGGCTCCCCGGTGCTCAGGTCCAGGACCACCCCGCGGATCAGACCGTTGGCGTCCTGGCGCAGCGATTGGGCGGCCAGCGGCAGGGCCAGGGGGAGGAGAATCCCCGCCAGGAGCAGGGAGCACACCAGGGAGACCGGTGCGCTCCCGGCCCAGGAGCTCCGCCGCGGCGGGCCGCCTCGGGGACCACGTCCTCTGGAACCAAACATCCGGAACCTCTCGGCCGAACCAGCTTCCCGGAAAGCACCGGGGACGAGACGGAACTTCGCGCCTCCGCCTACACTACACCCGAAGGATTCATTCGCTCCATTCCGGGGACAAGGGACAGGGACCTCCGACAGGGGAAGCGGCCTGCATGCACGGGGACCAGCGTGGCGTTCCGGCTGCGTCCACACGGGAGTTGAGGTGGAGGATGGCTCGACCCCTCTGGGGATCGATGACCCTGCTGCTACTGGCGCCCGCCCTGCTCCTGGCGCAGCCCCCCGTCCCTCCACCTCCAGGGGATTCCGTGGCCCTCCAGGCGGCCCTCACCTCCTTGCGCCGGTTGGCGGAGGAGGGGGGGTGGGGAGTGATCCCTCCCGGTCCGGTGATCCGGCCCGGGGAGGGGGATCCCCGGCTCCCCCAGCTCCGAGGGCGTCTGGAACGGTCCGGAGACCTGCCGGTGGGGGCGGGATCCCGCGGCGCCATCTCCCCGGACTCCACGGTCCTGGACGCCGGCCTGGAGGAGGCGGTCCGGCGGTTCCAGGCCCGGCACGGGCTGGACGTGGACGGGGTGGTGGGTCCCGCCACCCGGGCCGCCCTGAACGTTCCCGTGGAGGAGCGGATCCGGCAGGTGGATCTCAATCTCCTCAGGCGCCGGGAGTTCGCGGCCGATACCGGACGGATCCGGGTGGTGGTGAACGTACCCGGCTTCGAAGCCTGGGTGATGGAGGAGGGGAGGGAGACCTCCGTCCACCGTCTGGTGGTGGGGCGGGTGGACCGGCCCACCCCCCTTCTGTCCGGGGCGATCCAGCATGTGGTGCTGGCTCCGTACTGGAACGTGCCCCGGACCATCTTCCTCCGGGACAAGCTCCCCGTCCTCCGCCGGGACCCCGCCTACCTGGACCGGCAGCGGATGACCGTGATGGACCGCTCCACGGGGCAACCTGCGGCGGGGGGCGCCCCGGACTGGAACCAGATCGATCCAGCGGAGTTCCATGAGCGGTTCTGGCTCCGGCAGGCACCTGGCCCGGGAAATGCTCTCGGGGCCGTCAAGTTCATCTTCCCCAACACCCATGACGTGTATCTCCACGACACCCCGGACCGGCACCTCTTCGACCGGGGCTTCCGGAGTTTCAGTTCCGGTTGTATGCGCATCGACCGGCCCATGGAGTTGGCGGAGCGTCTCCTGGACGGTCAGCGGGATTGGGGGGTGGAGCGGATCCACCGGGTGGCGGCGGGAGGTGTGGAGCAGTGGGTGCGTCTGGCC
Source organism: uncultured Gemmatimonadaceae bacterium (assembly GCA_964420725.1). Lineage (GTDB taxonomy): Bacteria > Gemmatimonadota > Gemmatimonadetes > Longimicrobiales > Gaopeijiaceae > CAYQVI01. Next base: position 12,417 of record CAYQVI010000101.1, read on the forward strand.
CAGCCGGCCCCCATCCGCCTGGT
>CAYQVI010000102.1:0-12435 GCA_964420725.1 uncultured Gemmatimonadaceae bacterium
CCCATCCGTGGAGGAACTGCCGGGGCACCCCCCGCCCCCCCCCGTCCACCAGCCGCACCCTCCGCCCCCACGATGCCAGCGTCCGGGCCAACACCACACCGTCGCCGCCATTGTTCCCCGACCCGCACACCACCGCCACCGGCCCATGGGGGTGGAGGTGCTGCAGGATCAACGCCGCGCTCCGCCCGGCGTTTTCCATGAGGACCGGCTGGGGGACGCCCCCGCTCGCGATGGCACGATGGTCGATGGCCGCAGACTCGCCGCCTGTGGGAAGGGGGACATCCCGCACCCCGAAAGGACGGATGAGGCTGGATGGGAAGGTCATGGAACGGCCTCTGGAGCAGGGCCGGAGGGTCGTTGCCGGAGGGCCCGGGAACGGACTACTTGAGGCTCTGGCCGATGGTGCGCCCGAAGGTGATCTCCCCGTTGTCGATCCGGATGTTGAATCCGCACTCGGGATTGTGGCACACCCACGCCTTGAAGTGGATGGGAGCGCCGTCCCTCCCATAGTCGGAGAGGGGGAGTAGCCGCCCAGTCCCGCACTTCTGGCACGTGGGATACTGCTGCTCGTCCGCCATGGTCACCCCCCCGCCGTCATCGACCCGTTCCCCCCGAACCCCAGGGCCCCCGCGGCCGACATGTCAGGTACGGACCTCCCACGGATAGTTCCGCTCGAAGGCCTCTTCGAAATCGAAGACCGCCCGGAAGTCCTCGGGCGAGTCCTCATCCTGCTTCATCAGGATCCCGCTGTCCACCAGGGAGAAGACGATGTCTCCCACATCCTCGGTCTGCCGGATCCCCCAGTGCTCCAGGACGGTGCGGGCCAGAGGTCCGAAACGCTCCAGCGCCAGCAGCCGCACCCCCTCGGTCAACTCCCGTCCCGAGATGTGTCGGGGACGATCCAGCGATTCCACCACCGTATGGAGGGCGGACAGCACGAAGAGATACGCTTTCCCGTGGAAGCGCGGGTCATGCTCCTGGAGTCTCTCCAGGATCTCGTCGGCAAGCTCGGTGTCCATCATGGGCGCAATCTCGGTTTCCTCCCCTGTCCGCGCCAGTCCCGGGGCGTCGGCCCGGTCCCGTCCCGGCGACAGGGGCTCAAGAAGCCGGAGCCTGCAGCTCGGGGTAGAGGGGAAACCGCTCGCACAGTTCCCGCACCGAGTTCCGGATCCTTCCCCGGAGTTCCTGGTTGGTGGGGTCGTCCAGCACGTCGGCGATCCAGCCCGCGATGGTTCGCATCTCGTCGGTTCCCATCCCCCGGGTGGTGAGGGCAGGGGTGCCGATCCGGAGGCCGGAGGTCACGAAGGGGGAGCGGGGCTCGCCGGGAACCGTGTTCTTGTTCATGGTCATCCCCGCCTCCTCAAGCGCCGCCTCCGCGTCCTTGCCCGTGAGATCCCGGTCCCTGAGATCCACAAGGAGGAGATGGTTGTCCGTGCCCCCGCTCACCAACTGGATTCCGCGCTCGGTAAGCCCCCCCGCCATGGCCCTGGCGTTGTCCACGATGTTCCGGGCGTACCGGGCGAAGTCCGGCTGGAGCGCCTCGCCGAATGCCACCGCCTTGGCGGCGATGATGTGCATCAGGGGGCCGCCCTGGATTCCCGGGAAGACCGCCTTGTCCACCGCCTTCGCATGCTCCTCGGTGGAGAGGATGATCCCCCCCCTTGGGCCCCTGAGCGTCTTGTGGGTGGTGGAGGTCACCAGCGGCGCGTGGGGGACGGGGCTGGGATGGACTCCCCCCGCCACCAGCCCGGCGATGTGGGCCATGTCCACCAGGAGGAGGGCGTCCACCTCCCGGGCGATGGACCCGAAGGCCTCGAAGTCGATGATCCGGGGGTACGCGCTGGCCCCGGCGATGATCATCCGGGGGCGGTCCCGGATGGCCTGGTCCCGGATGGCGTCATAGTCCAGGAGCCCGTCATCCTCCCGGACCCCATACGACGACACCTCGAAGTAGATCCCCGAGAAGTTCACCGGGGAGCCGTGGGTCAGGTGCCCCCCGTGGCTCAGGTTCATTCCCAGGATCCGGTCCCCGGGCTTCAGGAAGGCCAGGAAGCAGGCCATGTTGGCCTGGGCACCGGAGTGGGGCTGGACGTTGGCGTGCTGGGCGCCGAAGATCTCCTTCACCCGATCCCGGGCCAGCGCCTCCACCACATCCACCTCCTCGCAGCCGCCGTAGTAGCGGCGCCCCGGGAGCCCTTCCGCATACTTGTTCGTCATCACCGAGCCTGCCGCCTCCAGCACAGGACGGGAGACGAAGTTCTCGCTGGCGATGAGCTCCAGCCCCGACGCCTGGCGGGTGGCCTCACGGGCGCAGGCGTGGAAGACGGCGGGATCGGCTTCGCGGAGATGTGGCATCGAATCCATGGAGATCACACCCAGCTGCGTTGAAGATGACGGACGTCCTGGAGCCGCTGTTCGGCCAGGCGATCGGCGGCCACGGAGGGGGATACTCCGTCGGTTTCCGCCCGTTGGAAGATGCGCAGTACCGTATCGTAGATCTCTCCGGCCTTCCGGAGGCTGCGCTCCCGGTCCCACCCCTCCCGCTCCCCGAAGACATTGACCAGCCCACCGGCATTGATGACGTAGTCTGGAGCATAGAGGATCCCCCGCTTCCGCAGGGCCTCCCCGTGTCGATCCTCCGCCAACTGGTTGTTGGCCCCTCCCGCAACCACGGCCACCTTCAGCACCGGCACGGTGTGGTCATTGATGACGGCCCCCAGGGCGCAGGGGGCGAAGATGTCGGCGTCCACGCCGTAGATCTCGTCCAGCGCCACGCTCCGTGCCCCATGGGCATCCACCACCTGCTGCACCCGGAGGGGATCGATGTCCGAGACGGTGAGCCGGGCACCCTCTCCGGCCAGGAGACCGCACAGGTGGCCTCCCACATTCCCCACACCCTGCACCGTGATGTGGCGATCCGCCAGATCGTCGGAGCCCCAGCGGGCCAGGGCCGACGCCTTGATCCCCCGGTAGATGCCGAAAGCCGTCACCGGGGAGGGGTCGCCGGAACGACCATGGACCCCCGCCACCGATCCGGTTTCCATCCGGACGTACTCCATGTCATCCACGGAGGTGCCCACGTCCTCGGCGGTGATGTAGCGGCCACCCAGCGATTCCACGGCCCGTCCATGGGCCCGGAAGATCATCTCCCGGTTGGGGGAACGGTTGTCCCCCACGATCACCGACTTCCCTCCACCCAGGTTCAGCCCGGTGATGGCCGCCTTGTAGGTCATCCCCCGGGCCAGGCGGAGGGCATCCACGATGGCCTCCTCATCGCTCCCGTAGTTCCAGAACCGGGTTCCGCCCAGGGCGGGCCCCAGCGTGGTGTCGTGGATCGCGATGATCCCCCTGTAGCCCAGCCGGGGTTCGCTCCAGAACACGAGCTGCTCGTGTCCCAGGGAGCCCATGGTCTCAAACAGTCGCATATGTTCGAACTCCACGTCGGAGTGTTGATCGTACGCACCACCCGGCCACAGGCGGGGGCGGGTGGGTTCAGCCGGCACAGGGCCTCTTCCCGGGCCCGGCCCGGGATTCAGTCCGTGCCGGACGCTTCCTCCAGCATGGCCCGGGCCACCAGCAACCGGAGGACCTCCGGGGTGCCTCCCAGGATCTGGGTGGCCTGGGCGTCCCGCATGAGCTTCTCCACCGGGTAATCCCGCATGTAGCCGTAGCCGCCGAAGATCTGCACGGCCTGGCTCGTGACCCACTCCGCCGTCTCGCCGGCGACGATCCGGGCCATGGCGGCGGCGGTGTGGATGTCGCCCCCCTCCAGCGCCGGAGCCCGCTCCTCACCCGTCGAGGCGGCATGCTGCAACAGCGCCCGGGCGGTGGTGATCCGGGTGGCCATCCCTCCCAGCTTCTCCTGCACGGCCTCGAACCCGGCAATGGCCTGTCCGAACTGGGTCCGCTCGGCGGCATAGTCGTTGGCGTGTTCCGCGGCGGCCCGGGCGATCCCCAGAGCGATGGCGGCCAGCCCCAGCCGCTTGTGGGCGGACACCCCCTCCATGAGGCCCCTCCCCCCGTTGGCGGCTCCCACCAGCGCCTGGGACGGGAGTCTCACGTCCTGGAGTGTGACATCCACCATGGGGAGGGCCCGGAGACCCAGGGTGTTGGCCGGGGGTCCCACCACCACCCCCTGGGTCCCCCGCTCCACCAGGAACAGTCCCACATCGTCCGCCCGTTCTCCGGTGCGGGCCGACACCACCATCAGGCAGGCCCCCTCCGCCATCACCACCCAGGACTTCCGCCCGGAGAGGATCCAGCCGTCCCCATCCCGGACCGCCCGGGTGACGATCTCCGAGAGGTCGTCGCTCCCGCTCTCGGCCACGGCCCACCCGCCAGGGCATTCCCCCGAGGCCAGCCGGGGGAGCCACTCTGCCTGCTGCCCCTCCGAGCCGGCGGAGGTCAGCAAGGCCACCACGGTGCCGTTGTGGAGGGCCACCGGGAAGGCCACTGCGGCGTCCCCCCAGGCCAGCTCCTCCAGCGCCACCAGGAAGGTGGCCGTGTCCAGCCCGAGGCCGCCGTGGGCCTCCGGCACCTGCATTCCGAAGAAGCCCAGCTCCCCCAGCTTCTCCCAGAGGGAGGTCGGGAGGGCCCGGGCGTCATCCCATTCCGAGGATCCCGGCCGGATCTCGCCGGCGGCAAACTCCCGGGCCAGGCTGCGGATCTCAAGCTGTTCGGTGGTCCACATGATCCGTCTCCTCAGCGCTCGTAGAGGTGGAAGCCCCGTCCCGTCTTCCGGCCCAGCCACCCTGCGGCCACGTACTTCCGCAGGAGGGGGCAGGGGCGATAGCGGTCGTCTCCCAGTTCCCTGTGGAGCACTTCCAGGATGTTCAGGCAGGTGTCCAGGCCGATGAGGTCCGCCAGGGCCAGGGGGCCCATGGGGTGGTTCATCCCCAGCTTCATGACGGTGTCGATGGCCACGGGCTCCGCCACCCCCTCCATCAGGGCGAAGATGGCCTCGTTGATCATGGGCATGAGGACCCGGTTCGAAACGAAGCCCGGGAAGTCGTTCACCTCCACCGGGGTCTTCCCCAGTGCGGTGGAAAGCTCCATCACCGCCTGCGTGGTCTCGTCCGAAGTGGCCAGCCCGCGGATGACCTCCACCAACTGCATCACCGGCACCGGATTCATGAAGTGCATCCCGATGACCCGGTCCGGCCGCCCCGTACGGGCTGCGATCTCGGTGATGGAGATGGAGGAGGTGTTGCTGGCCAGGATGGCCCCGGGATCGGCGGCCGCGTCCAGTTCCCGGAAGATCTGGTACTTGACCTCCGCCCGCTCGGGGGCGGCCTCCACCACCAGTCCCGCCCCTTCCACTCCCCCCACGATGCTGGTGGAGGTCCGGATCCGGGCCAGCGCCGCGTCCCTCCCGTCGGCATCCAGCGTCCCCTTCTTCACCTGGCGCTCCATATTGGCGGAGATGGTGGCGGTGGCCCGCTCCAGGGCCGCACCCTCCAGGTCCACCAGCACCACATCCAGGCCGTGGAGGGCGCACACGTGGGCGATTCCGTTGCCCATGGTGCCCGCGCCGATGACGGCGGTCTTCCGGATCTCCATTCCGTCTGTCCTCATTCCGTTGGGTTCATGCCCGGAGGAAGAAGCCCCTTCCGGGCGAGGGTCTGTCCTGCCTCACCGGCCAGTACCGGCGACCCGGCGGCCATCACCTCCCGCCGGGGAGCCATCCAACCACCTCCACCGCCCCGCCACAACCAGACCGCTGCCGCCGAGAGCACCACCAGGGAGGCCGTGGTGCCCTCCACCCCGAAGGTCCCGCCTCCCTGCCAGGAGGCCCCGGTGAGCACCGGTTCCAGGAGGGGCTCCGGGACCAGGTGCAGGCCGCTCACCGGAAGCCCCAGCGCTGCCTGTCCCCAGTTCCACCCCAGGTGCGCCCCGGTGGCCCACCAGAGGCTGCCGGTCCTCAGCACCACCAGCCCCAGCACCACCCCCGCCAGCGCCAGGTTCACCAGGGGGAGCGCCCCGATCCCCGGGTTCGCCATGTGGATCAGGGCGAAGGCCCCGGAGGTCCACGCCAGCGTCCACCCCCACCCCCACCGCTCTGCGGAGGCCTGGAACACGTACCCCCTGAGGAGCGCCTCCTCCGCCGCCGCCGGGAGCAAGAGAAGCACCAACAGCGTCAGGGGGTCCAGGAGGGCGTCGGGGAGGGGGGCGGACCCCATCCCCCACCGGACGCCACCGGATACCGTCATGGCCAGGATCACGGACAGCACCACCCCCGTCCCCACCGCCGTCCCCACCCCCAGTTCCACCAGCCCGCTGCGGCCCCAGGGAAAGCCCAGGGCACCGGGGCCCCGGGACTCCAGCGCCAGCATCCCCCACCCCGCCAGGAGCGAGGCGATGAGCAGCGGTCCGTGGGACCCCCACAACCCCGGCAGACCCAACAGGGCCAGCGGCCAGACCAGCACCACCACCAGCCCGAAGAAGGCGACGATGCGTCCGGCGGTTCCCGGCGGCGCCATCCCCGTTCCGGGGGAGGGGCCCCTCACATCCCGTCCGGAACCGGCCGGCAAGGATCGGCCCCGGGTGTCAGCGACACCCGGGGCCGATGGATGGGCACAGGTCTCCCGGGGGAAGACACGAGCCACCCTGCAACCGCATCCCCGCCATGGGACGGCAGACTCCACCCGTCAGGGGGGGCGCCGGCAGGGGGACGCCCATCCTCACCCTGCCCGCTCCACCGAGAGGGCCACGGCGTTCCCACCGCCCAGGCAGAGGGTGGCCAGCCCGGTGGCGGCGTCACCGTCCTCCATGGCGTGGAGGAGGGTCACCAGGATCCGGGCCCCGGAGGCGCCGATGGGGTGCCCCAGTGCCACCGCGCCCCCCCGGACGTTGACCCGCTCCGGGTCCATTTCCAGCGCCTGCATGTCGGCCAGCGCCTGCACGGCGAAGGCCTCGTTCACCTCCACCAGGTCCCAGTCGCCGATGGCCTTCCCCTCCTTCTTCATGAGGTTCCGCACCGCCTCCACCGGGGCGAAGAAGAGATCCTTCGGCTCCGTGCCCCCTGCGGCGTAGCCGGTGATCACCGCCCGCCAGGCCAGGCCGTGGGCCTCGGCGAAGGCCTGGGAGGTCACCACCAGCGCCGACGCTCCGTCGTTCAGCCCGGGGGCGTTGCCGGCGGTGACCACCAGGTCGGTGAGCTCCTCGGGGGCATCGTCGGGGAAGGCGGGGCGGAGCCGACCCAGCGCCTCCAGGGAGGTGTCCCGGCGGGGCCCCTCATCGGTGTCCACCACCGTGGTCCCCTTCCGTCCCTTGATCTCCACCGGGACGATCTCCCGGGCGAACAGTCCCTCGTCGATGGCCTTCACCGCCTTCTGGTGCGAGGCGAGGGAGAAGGCGTCGGCGGCCTCCCGGGTGATCTTCCCCTTGGCGGCCGTGTACTCGGCGTGCCCTCCCATGTGGCAGTTCCCGAAGGAGCACCAGAGGCCGTCGTGGATGAGCCCGTCCACCAGGGTGCGGTTGCCGAACTTCACCCCGTCCCGCATCCCCTGGAGGTAGTAGGGAACGTTGGACATGGACTCGAATCCGCCGGCCACCGCCACCTGGAGGTCACCCGCCCGGATCCCCTGGGCCGCCAGCATCACCGCCTTCAACCCCGATCCGCAGACCTTGTTGATGGTCAGGGCGGGGACCGTGGCGGGGATCCCGCCGTGGATGGCCGCCTGCCGGGCAGGGGCCTGACCCCCTCCCCCCTGCACCACGTTCCCCAGGATCACCTCCTCCACCGCAGAGGCGTCGATCCCGGCCCGTTCCACGGCGGCCCGGACCGCGATGGCCCCCAATTGGGGTGCGGAGAGGGGAGCGAGGCCCCCCAGGAAGCGACCGATGGGGGTCCGGGTCCCGGAGAGGATCACCGGAGTGCGTGACTTGTCGGACATGACGACCTCGTCGAAGGGCATGGCAGGCAAGGGTCCGTGGCCCGGGTGGGCCGCGTGGCCGGACACTCGCGCTGGGAGCGGATGTGGCGGGGGGCCCACCATGGTGCGGGCGCCGGTGGAAGATAGGAAAAAGGCCCGTCGAGGTCACCACCGGGGGCGGGCCCGGGACCTCAGTGGTCCGGAGCGTGGGGAAGGAGCGTCGGCCGGGGGTTGTCCCGGTCCAGCCGCCCCCAGGGCACCACCGGATCGTGCTCGAAGATCAGGAGCCAGTCCTCCTCCCGGGCCGTGTGCCAGAGGCTCCGCTTCGCCTCCAGTGTCACCAGCGGCTCCAGGTCGTACCCCATGATCCAGGGGAGGGGGAGGTGGGCGGAGGTGGGACAGACGTCCGCCAGGAAGCAGGCGGTCTCCCCCTGGCTCTCCACCAGGATGGACTGGTGGTGGGGGGTATGTCCGGGGGTGGGGATCACCCGGACCCCCCGGGTGATCTCTGCGAGGCCGCTGGTGAGGTCCCAGAGTCCGGCCTCGGAGACCGGTTCCAGATTACGGGCGAGGTAGCTGGCCCGGATCCGCTCGTTGGGGCTGGAGGCGAAGGCCAACTCCTCCCGGTTGGCGGAGTAGCGCGCTCCCGGGAAGGCAGGGACGATGGCCCCGTCCTCCCGGAGGAGGGTGTTCCCCCCGGCATGGTCGAAATGGAGATGGGAGTTCAGGACGATGTCCACATCGGAAGGGGAGAAGCCGGCGGCCCGGATGGCATCCTCGAGCCGGGTGGGATCCCCCTCGTTCTCGATGCCGTAGATCTGCCGGAACTTCGCGTCCTCCTTGTTCCCGATTCCGGTGTCCACCAGGACCAGCGCCCCGGGTGCCTCCACCAGCAGACAGCGCATGGCCAGGGGGATCCGGTTCAGTTCGTCCGGGGCGATCCGCTTCTCCCAGAGGGGGCGGGGCACCACGCCGAACATCGCTCCTCCGTCCAGCTTCTGGGTCCCTGCCTCCAGGGCGTGGATGCGGATGGATCCGATCCGGGTGCTCCGGACCAATCTCGTCTCCGGCTCGCTCACTCTTCCCCCTTCCCTTTCGCGCCAGGTGTACCGGGGCCTGCCGTGGCCCACCTCATGACCCGGGCTTCCCCCGACGGTCGTCCAGTTCCAGCTCAAGGGGGGGGTCCGAACGGTCCGACCCCAGGTTCCCCCCCAGGAAGGTCACCAACTGGTGAAGGTCATGGATCCCCTTCCCCGAGGCCTCGTCCAGCAGGCGCAGGAAGATGCGGGCGGTGGCCAGGGCATCGCCGTAGGCCCGGTGCCGCCCGTGGATCCGGATGTCGTAGTGGCGGGAGAGGGCGTCCAGGTTCCGGCGGCGGAGCTGGGGGAGGAAGCGCCGGGCCATCCGCACCGTGCAGAGCATCTCCGCGGGGGGAAACTCCCCCATGGCCTCCAGGAGCTCGGCCTCCAAGAACTTCCGATCGAACATGACGTTCTGGGCCACGAAGACCCGGCCCCGGAGGCGGTTGGCCACCTCCTCCGCCACCTGCTCGAAGTAGGGGGCGGCGGCCACCGCCTCGTCGGTGATCCCGGTGAGGGTCACCACCCCATGGGGGATGCTCCGACCGGGATTCACCAGCGTCCGGTAGTCCCGGGCAATGACCCCGTCCCGGATCTCCACGATGGCCAGCTCGATGATCCGGTGGCCGGTGTGGGGATCTCCGCCGGTGGTCTCCACGTCCACCACGGCGTAGTCCAGGAAGCCCAGCGACGGCCCCAACTGCCGGAAGGCCACCTTCAGCGACCAGACTCCCGAGGTGTCCACCGCGAAGCGTGGATCGGGGCCGAGCAGCGCATACACCGCCGCCGCCGCGGCTCCCTCGTGTCCCGAGAGCCCCATCACATCCCGGGCCAGGTCCAGTGTGTGCACCGGTCCCTTCTCCAACCGACGGGCCGCCAACTGCACCAGCGACTTCCCACGGGGAGGACGCACCGGGGGCTCGGCGTCGCCCTCCTCCCCCGGCTCCTCCAGGATGGGCCGGTCCTCCCGGTCGTCTCCCCGACCGTGGAACTGACGTTCGTTCTTCCGCCCCCGCCCACCCCCTCCGCCCTGCCGCTTCCGATCCGGTCGGCCGTGCTTCACTCCACCTCCCGTCCCGCCGCGAGGGCGAAGGAGAGGAGTTCCAGTTCCATGGCCAGATTCACGTCGTTCACCGTCACTCCCCGGGAGACCCGGAGCTGCGTAGGAGCAAAATTGAGGACGGCCCGGATCCCGGTCTCGGCCACCCGGTCCATGACCGATTGGACCACCTCCGCTGGAACCGCCAGGATGACGATCTCCACCAACTCCCGCTGGAGCACCCCTTCCAGGGAGTCCACCGGCTCGATGGTCACACCCCCCCAGCGGGCCCCCACCTTCTCCGGGTCTACATCGAGGACCGCCACGATCCGGAAGCCCCGGCGGCGAAAGTCCCCGTATTCGAAAAGGGCGGCGCCGATCCTCCCGGCCCCCACCAGGGCCACCCGCCACGATCTGTGTAGACCGAGGATCTCCCGGAGTTCCCGGGCCAGCTCCCCGACGGGGTAGCCGGTGCCCCGCTTTCCGAAGGAACCGAAGTGGGAAAGGTCCTTCCGGACCTGGGCTGCGGTGGTTCCGGTCCGCTCGGCGAGTTCGCCGCTGGAGACCGTAGGGAGCCCCTCCGCCTCGACGGCCTCCAGGGTACGGAGGTAGAGGGAGAGGCGTCGAACGGTGCTGCCGGGCACCTTCCGTGTGGTGGATGCCACGGAGAGACCTGGACCGATGGGGGAGGGTGGACGCCCGCGGTGCGACGCGCTTGTGAAATGAATCACAAGAATCTCGCCACCCTCCTCCCCCTCCGTCAACGCAGGGAGGTCGGTCGTGACACTCCTGCCCCGGAGCCCCTGGGGCGGTCAGCCCGCCTGGCGTAGCGCCCGGGCCAGGGCCAGGAAGAGGCCAGGCTCCAACGTCTCCGGACGGCGCCGCGGGTCGACCCCCAGCGCCTCCAGCTGATCCTGTGCCCCGGCGAACCCCCGCAGCTCCGGATGATCCCTGAGGATGGTCCCCAGCTGCTTCCGCCGCCACTGGAAGCAGGAGCGGACCAGGACCCGGAAGAACCCCTCCTCCTCCGGCCCGATGGGGGAGGGATCCAGGGGGATGATGCGGATCACGGCGGAATCCACCCCCGGCACCGGGCGGAAGACCCCCCTGGGCACCTTCATGACCCGCTCCACCCGGGCCACGGCTCCCACCCCCACGGAGAGGGCTCCGTAGGTCTTTCCCCCGGGGGGAGCGCTGATCCGGTCCGCCACCTCCTCCTGCACCATGAGGACGATGGAGGCCGGTCGGGGCGCTTCCAGGACGTGGAAGAGGATGGGGGTGGTGACGTTGTAGGGGATGTTCCCGATGACCTTCAGGCTTCCGGGGTGCGGCGTAAGGGAGGTCAGATCCCGGGAGAGGATGTCGGCGTGGATGACCTCCACCGAGGGATCGTCGGCGTACCGTCGCTGGAGGTTGGCGGCCAGGGCGTGGTCCAGCTCCACCAGGACGAGCCGCCCCACCTGGCCCACCAGGTGATCGGTGAGGGCTCCCCGGCCGGGGCCGATCTCCAGGACCTCGTCCTCCGGCCCCGCCCCCAGCGCCTCCACGATCCGCCGCTGGAAGCCCCGGTCCACCAGGAAGTTCTGCCCCAGCGATTTCCTGGCCCGGTGGTGCTCCCCCTGGGGAGGGGAAGCTCCGGAACGGCGGGTCGTCACCCCTTCAGGACCAGGACGGTCCGGTCGTCGGAGGGGATGCCCGGGGTGCTCACGTCCACCAGCGCAAAGAGTCCGGCCACGATGGAGTCCGGGGATTCCTCCCGACGCTTCGCCGTCTCCGCCACCACCACATCCTCGCCGCTGCGACGGGTCTCCCCCGAAAGAAAGTCCGAGAGCCCGTCGGTGAAGAGGAGGAGGAGGTCGTCGGAGGGGCTGAAGTCGATCCGCCCCTCCACGAAGCCGTCCGGACTGGCGATCCCCACCGGGGGGTCCGTCGCCTTGAGGCGCTGGGAACTCCCATCCCCCCGGACCACGAAGGCATGGGGGTGCCCGGCGTTGGCGTAGACCAGTTCACCCTTCTCCGGGTCCAGGACGCCGTAGAAGAGGGTGAGATACATCTCGGTGCTCTCCAGTTCGTCCTGGATGGCCCGGTTCACCTGTCGGAGCACCTCGCCGGGGGGCTCGATCTCTGCGGCGTAGATGGTGGCGGCACTCATGGACAGTGCCATGATGAGGGCGGCGGGGAAGCCGTGGCCGGAGACGTCTCCGATCATCACCCCCACCTTGCCGCCCCGGAGCTTGAGCACGTGGTAGAAGTCCCCCCCCACCGACTCGGCAGGCTGCACCCGCCCTGCCACCCGAAGCCCCTGGAGGGACGCCGCCGTGGGGAGGAGCTTCATCTGCAGGTTGTGGGCGAGCTCCATCTCCCGGGCCATCCGCTCCCGGGCCAGACTCTCCCGGATGAGCCGGTTGTTCTCCAGCGCCGCCCCCACCTGGCTGGCGATGGC
>CAYQVI010000103.1:0-12392 GCA_964420725.1 uncultured Gemmatimonadaceae bacterium
CCAGGCCGGACAGCAGGGGGAACAGGGCCAGGGCGGACAGGGGGGTCAGGGCGGCCAGGGCCAGGGGGGTCAGGGTGGCCAGGGGGAACAGGGGGGGGAGCAGGCAGGGGGGCAGGGTGGGGGCGCCGGTGGCGGGTCCCGTCCGGGCGGTTCACCGGACGTTCCCGGCAACGTCCGCACCGAGGGGGGCGGCGGATCCGGGATGGTGGGTGCTCCCCGCCTCACCGATGAGGAGATCCGTCAGCTCCGGAACGAGGCCCGGCAGCGTCGGCAGGACGTGGAAGCGCTCCGGAGGGAGCTGGCGGAGGCGGGCGTGGAGGCAGGGTCCGAGCTGGATGACGTGACCCGGGCCCTCCGGGAGCTGGACAACGAGCGCCTCTACGGAGATCTGGGGGCCCTGGCCCGGCAGCAGGCGCAGCTTGTAGAGGCCTCGAAGCGCTTCGAGTACGCCCTCCGCCGGGAGCTGGATCCGGCGTTGGGAGAGAGCCCCCGGCTGAACGGCACGGAGGAGATCCCGGAGGGCTACCGGCGCTGGGTGGAGGAGTACTACAGGGCCCTGTCCCAGGGCGGGGGGAGGTAGCCTCCCCCCGGCCCGGGGGCCGGACCGGCGGGGCGGGTCCGGCCCTCCTCGTTCCACCGGGCCAGGGGATGGCAGGGATCCGGCCTGGCCGGCGTGGCTCCCCGGTAGTCTCCCGCGGAGGGGTGTGTCCCGCTACGATACAGGTATTGCGGATCATCCAAGCATCCCACCCTTCAGATCCCGCCGCGTGACCGCTCCCCAACTGTTGGTCGTGACCTGCTCCGAGGCATTCTCCAGCCTCTGGGAGGAGCTGGCCTCCGGGATCGGGGCCGGGCTCGTCGTGTGCGATTCGGCAGACGGGGCGGAGTTGGGGCGGACATCGGCCGTCCTGGTGGGAGCGGGGGGAGTCGAGGAGAAGTCCCTGGAGGTGGTCCGCTTCGTCCGGTCGGGGTGTCAGGCCCCCGTGGCCGTGGTGGCGGCTGCAGCGGACCACCGCCTGGCCGTCCAGATCCTCGGTGCAGGTGCTCAGGAATACTTCGCCCTCCCAGGGGACCTGGAGCCCCTGAAGGAGTGGCTCCAGGCCCGTGCGGCCTCCCACCGGGCCCGTGCCGGGGCGAAGGCGCTGGCGGCCAGTCAACAGGAGCGATTCGACTTCTCCGAGCTGGTGGGGGAGAGTCCGGAGCTGAAGACCACGCTGGACCGGGCCGCCCGGATCATCCCCCGGGGCGATGCCACCATCCTCATCTCCGGGGAGACCGGAACCGGGAAGGAACTCCTGGCCCGGGCCATCCACTACAACGGCCCCCGGGCGGACTCCCCCTTCGTGGAGGTGAACTGCGCCGCCCTCCCCGCCGGTCTCCTCGAAGCCGAACTCTTTGGATACGAGAAGGGCGCCTTCACGGATGCGAAGACCGCCAAGCCCGGACTCTTCGAGGCTGCCGACGGGGGGACCCTTCTCCTGGATGAGGCCGGGGAGCTTCCCCTGGAGCTGCAGGCCAAGCTCCTGACGGTGCTCCAGGGGCGCACGGTCCGTCGCCTGGGAAGCGTGCGGCAGACCACCATCGACGTGCGGATCATCGCTGCCAGCCACGTCGACCTGGCCAGGGCGGTGCGGGAAGGGCGCTTCCGACAGGATCTCTTCTACCGTCTGAGCGTGGTGCCGCTCCACCTCCCCCCCCTCCGGGAGCGGGGCCGGGACGTCCTGATCCTGGCGGAGCATTTCCTCCGGAGCCTGGGGGAGGCGTACGGGATCGAGGTGCCCCCCCTCCAACGGGAGGTGGAGATGGCCCTGCTCTCCCACGCCTGGCCCGGGAACGTCCGGGAACTCCGCAACGCCATCGAGCGGGCCCTTCTCCTGGGGGGAGGTGCGCTCCACCCCGAAGACCTCTTCCTGGACTCCCCGGTGGAGGTGGTGTCCCATGGCTCGGCGCTCCCCTTCCCCGCCCGGCTGGACGAGATCGAGCGGGTGGCGGCCCGGCTGGCGCTGGAGCGGGCGGAGGGGAACAAGAGCATGGCCGCCGACACGCTGGGGATCAGTCGATCCCGGCTCTACCGTCTTCTGGATGAATGATGCGAGGTGACCCGCGGCGCTGGAGGAGCCCGCCCCGGTTGTAGCGGAACGGGACATCGAGGCCGCACCGATACACAGCGAACGTCGGAGGTTGTTGTGGTTGTTGGATTCCCCAGGGGAATACTGCTTGCAAGATACCGGAGCGGGTGGTCGGATGCGCCGACCATCCCGACACGATAGACAGGAGTCGGTCATGCGTTGGAGGAGTGGGGCGTGGGGTGGTGCCGTGGTGCTGGCTACCCTCTGGATGGCGGGATGCGAATCCTCGGCGACGGAGCCGGAGGAGGAGGTGAAGACGGATGATGAACTGACCTTTGTCCGCTTCGCGGATTCCGCTGTTCCCCTTCTTGTGCGCCAGGCGAGCTTCTGGGCCAAGAGTGGCGAAGACCGCGAGCTCGTCATGTCCTATGCCGATGGAGAGGACTTCCTGGAGTTCGAGGTGGATGAGGACTCCCTGGAGGCCTACCCCGACGGGCGGCTCTTCCAGCCTGGCGACTCGGTGCTCATCACCGTGACGGTGGATCCGGACAACCGCTTCCTGTTCACCTTTGAGCCGGCTGGGCTCAAGTTCCGGAACTCCAGCCCGGCGGAGCTGGAGATCGAGTTCCGCCGGAGGGATGGGGATCTCAACGGGGACGGGGTGGTGGACGCCAGGGATGAAGCGCTCCTGACCCAGTTGCGTGTCTGGCAGCAGGAGCGTCCCGGGCAGCCCTGGAGCCAGTTGGGGATCATCCGGTTCGACCTGGACGAGGACGAGATCGAGGTCGAAGTGGGAAGCTTCACGGGATTCGCGCTGGCCCTGTGAGCTCCGTCCGGGGATGAATGCCGCGTCCAGGTCCGCCTCGGACCTCCTCAGGGAGGCCCGTGAACTGGATGCCCGGGGGGAGTATCCGTCTCTCCGGGCGCTGCTGGACTCTGTCCCGGATGCCCTTCTGGAGACGGAGCCGGAGTTGGCGTACCTGGGTGCCGAGGTGCGGCGCCGGACCGGAGAGACCGGGGCGGCTGCGGAGTGGCTGGGGCGGTTGGCGGCGGTGGGGGCCCGTCGGGGGAACGATCGACTGAATCGTCGTCGGCTCAACCTCCTGGGTGTCCTCCACTTCGACCGTGGGGAGGTCGTGGAGGCGGAAGAAGCCTGGCTGGAGCTGCTGGATGCCTCCACCCGTGCGGGGGACGAGGAGTTCTTGGCCCGCTCCTGCAACAACCTCGGGGTGGTCCACACGCTGAATCTGCACGAGGAGGAAGCCCTGGCGGCCTACGCCCGGGCCACTGCCGCCTATCAGCGGCTGGGGTACCGGCGGGGGCTGGCCCAGTCGCACCACAACCTGGGGATCATCTACCGGGAAATGGGCTTGCTGGATCGGGCACAGGGGCACTTCCACGAAGCGGCTGCCCATGCCCGGGCCGACGGTCGGAGTGACGAGGTGGCCCGGGTGGAGCAGGAGCGGGCGCTCCTCCACCTGCTGCAGGCGGATCCGGCCCTGGCCCGGGCCACGGCGATCCGGGCCCGGGAGCGGTACCGGAATCTGGGGGACCGGGTGGGGGTGGCGGAGACGGAGCGGGTGGTGGGGCTGGCCCTCCTGGTGCAGGGTGCCGTGGACGATGCCCGGACGGCGCTGGAAGCGTCGGCTGAGGTGGCCCGGGACACCGGGGCTGCGCTGCTGGAGGCGGAGGTCCTGGAGGCGCTGGCCGGGGTGGCGCTGCGGCAGGGGGACCGGCGTGAAGCCCGGAGGCTCCGGATCCGGGCCACCCTCCGCTTCCGCTCCATCGGGGCGCTGGCCTGGGGGCGTAGGGCAAGATATCGGGTGGAGGCCATCGTGGCGCTCCCTGGCCCCGCCGGCGGTCCACCCCTACACTGACGCATCCGGTCCGGAAACGGGAGTCCCGGATCGGCCGACCACCGCTCCGGCCGCTCCGCCTCCCACAGCGCCACTCGTCATGCCACCACCCCCCCCGTCAACCAGGACCCTCCAGGGGGAGCCCACGGCGGCCCCTCCGGACACCTCCGCACGGCCCCGGAGGAGTCTCCCCCTCCTCCCTCTCGTTCTCAGCGCCCTGGTCCTGCTCGGGGGACTCTTCCCACTGGCTCCGGTGCGGGAGGTGGTCACCGGGGGGGCGATGCCGGGGGTTTCTCTGGAGACCGGGCCCCTCTACCTCCTGTTCGCGCCCCTCTACGGCACCTGGGACCGCCTGGGCCTCCTCCCCTTGAGTATCCACATCGGATTCCTCCTCACACTCATCGGAGGGTTCCTGATCTGGAGACTGGTCCGGCGCCGCTCCCGTCGGAGCCTCCCGGCCCGGATGGCGGTGGAGCTGGGGGTGGCGGCCCTCTCGCTGGCCGCTCTCCTGGCCTTCTACGCCTCCGGAGCCCTCCTTCAGCGCCCCATGGCCACCCTGGTGGTGGAGGACCCGGAGCTCCTGGTCATCGACCTCCACTCCCACACCGATCGCTCCCACGACGGACGGGCCGGCTTCGACCCGGAGAGGAGGAGGGAATGGAACGCCTCCTCGGGCTTCCACGCGGTACTGGTCACCGACCACTACAACTGGGGGGGCTACCAGGACGGCAGGGGGGCGAACCCGGCCCGGGCGGGGATGGGAACCGTGCTGCTGCAGGGGGCCGAACTGAAGCTGTTCGGGAAGCATACCAACGTGATGGGGGACTCGCTGCGCTACCGCCCCTTCATCGATGACACCGGGCGGAACCTCCGGCCCGAGATCCTGGAGGCCGCCATCCGGTCCGGGCAGGTGCCGCCCCCCACCTTCCTCATGGCCCTCCCTGTGGACCTCTCAGACTTCCAGGGCTACGGGCCGGACTCACCCCTGGGCCTCATCGGTCTGGAGGTGAACGATGCCTCGCCCAAGGGAATGGAGCAGTCGCTGGCCGACCGGGAACTCCTCCTCCAGATCGCAGACTCCCTGGACCTGGCCATCTTCGCCGGCTCCAACAATCACGGTTGGGGTCGTACGGCGGCGGCCTGGAACCTCATGCATCTTCCCGGATGGCGGGACGCCACCCCGGGGGACCTGGAGCGGAGGGTGGAGGCGGAACTGCATCTCCGGAGGAGGGGGGCCGTCACCGTGGTGGAGCGGCCGGTCCCCTGGCACGGAGGCAACACCGTCATCCTGGCACTGGCGGGGCCCCACGTGATGGTGCACCTCCTCCGGACGTTGGACTGGGGGGAGCGCCTGTCGTGGCTGGTGTGGATCTGGATGGGAACCTGGGTCCTCCTCAGGATTCGTCCGAGGAGCGCAGCCACACCACGATGACCCCACACCCCGCCCCCGGGGCCACCAGCTCCCCTGGTACCTTCAAGCCCCCGGGGTAGAGCTCCACATTCTCCACCTCGTCCAGTCGGAAGAGCCTGGACCACTCCCCCTGGATGCGTCCGTTCTGCGCCACCAGGGTGGCCCCTGGAACGGGGAGACCGTCCACGAAGAGGGCGATGCGGCCGGAGCAGCGGAGGAGCCGTGGCGCATGGACCGTGACCAGGTCGTGAAGGTCCCGGAACCGGGCGGGCTCCCCCCCGGCGAGGAAGCGTCCGAAGCCCCGGGGCTCGTAGAACTCCCTCCGCTCCCAGAACGCCCAGTGGGGGAGGGGCTTGTCCCGCTCCCACCACCGGAACGGCCGCTGGCGCACCACGATGGGGTCCAGTTCGATGGTGGTGAAGGCCAGAGCCAGGTCCACCACCTCGGTCCCCGCCTCCCGGAGGAGGAAGGGAGGGGACACCACCTCTCCGGTCCCCACCCGGGAGGCGCGGAGCCGGTACTCGCCGGGTCCCGGGGCCGTCAGCCGGTAGTCGCCGAAGCGGTCGGAGAACCCGACGGAGAGGGAATCGCCCCGGGTGGACAGCAGCTGGACCCGGACGGCCTCCAGCGCCTCCCCGGTCTCCCGATCCGTCACCCGCCCGGAAATGGTCTGTGCCCCCCCGGCGGAGGGAAGCAGCAGGAAGAGCACCACCAGGGCGATACCGCTCCCCGCAGGTGACCTCCTCCCCCGAGCTGCCGGACCCGTCCACCCCTGAAGCCCCACGACCTCTCCCCCCCCGAACTGGAACATTTCGATGCGCACCAAACGGTGCATGATCCACCCACCTTCCGCCAGTGCCCCGTCGGAAGTGCAACAGAGGAGCCGGAGCGGCTCCTGCCCCCCTCCGGGAGGCCCGGCCGGACCCGGCTGACTGTGGACGCCCATGGACAGAAGCCCCCGGTCCAGTCAGTATGGCCCTTCTCCGGCGGAAGCCTGTGTGCTACCCCGCCGCGGTGCCCACGCTCCCATCCACGAGACCCGATGATCGCCTCCCGCCGGTCGCTCCCCCTCCGGAACCACCCGCCTCACAACGCTGCCGGCGGTGGGCCAGGAATGGGTTGGACGGCCGGGGGAGGGGAAGCGCTGACCCTCCGGGGAGTGGAACGAGGGATCCCGGCAAGGCCCACCGACCCCAGGGGGCGGGCCCGAGAGCCCGGGATGCCCGGATGAGGATCATCGCAGGGCGCTGGGCCGGGCGGACGCTCCAGTCCCCAGGAGGGCGGGTGCGTCCCACCGGGGAGGAGGTGCGGGACCGGTGGATGGACGAACTGGCCGCCGACCTCCCCGGGGCCCGGGTCCTGGACCTCTTCGCCGGGAGTGGCGCCCTGGGGCTGGAAGCGGTGTCCCGGGGTGCCGCCGCGGCGGACTTCGTGGAGTGGGGAGGGGGTGCGCTCCACGCCCTGAAGGGGAACGTCACCAGCCTCCGGGCCCGGTCCCGGTGCCGGATCTTCAAGCGGGACGCGGTGGCCTTCGCCGCCGCTCTCGAGCCCCTATCCTACGATATCGTGCTGGCGGATCCGCCCTACACCTCCAGCCTGGCGCTCCGGCTGGTGGAGATGTGGCAGGAGCGCCCCTTCTCCCGGATCCTGGCGGTGGAGCATCCGGTGGAGATGGAGCTCCCCACCGGTGACACCGGATTCGCCCTGGAGCAGACGGGGGTGACGATCTACCGGGCTCCCACCCCCGCTACCTCCCCCGGGCGGCCCGGGTCAGCCGGTCCCTGACCCCCTCCCACGCCGGATCCCTGGAGGGGGGGTCCACCAGGATGAGGTCGCACCCCAGGTCGTCCAGCCCGTGGAGGCTGGCATAGAGGAGCCGGGCGTAGGCCTCGGGATCGTCGGGCATGGGGATGGGGTGGTGCACCGGCACGCCGGGGAGGGGGCGGAGGAGGAGGGCTCCCACCTGCCCCCCTGCGGTCACCTCATCCCGGGCCAGGGCGGCCACCCGCTCCCGCTCGTGGGGATCCCAGTCCATGAGGATCACCTCTCCCCGGGGGGCGTAGTGGCGCTCGTGCATCCCCGGAGATGGGGCGGCTTCGCTGGGCGCCAGCACACCCCCCGGCCGGTCCAGCCGCCCCACGATGGTCTCGATCTCCGACGCCGGGAGGGCTCCGGGGCGGAGGAGGAGGGGGCGGGGACCCACCAGGGACACGACCGTGGACTCGATTCCCCGGGGTGTGGCCCCACCGTCCAGGACCAGCGCAACCCTGTCCCCCAGCCCCTTCAGGACATGATCCGCCGTGGTGGGGGACACCTGCCCCGCCGGGTTGGCGGACGGCGCCGCCACCGGGAAGTCCACCCTCCGGAGAAGCCCCAGCGCCACCGGGTGGGCCGGGACCCGTATGGCGGCGGTTGAGAGTCCCCCCGACACCTCCCCGGGGATGTCCGGGTGCCGGGGGAGCACCAGGGTCAGGGGGCCGGGCCAGAAGGCCTTCGCCAGGCGCTCCGCCGCCTCGGGCCACCCGCCGCTCCACCGCCGGGCAGACTCCCCGTCCGGAACATGGAGGATCAGGGGGTTGGTGGTGGGCCGCCCCTTGGTGGCATAGATCCACTCCACCGCCCCCCGGTCCAGGGCGTTCCCTCCCAGGCCGTAGACCGTCTCCGTGGGAAAGGCCACCAGTTCCCCGGCCCGGAGCGCGTCCGCGCCCCGTTCCAGCGCTTCGGGGGAGGGCTCCAGCGGGTCCACGACAATCCGTTGCATGGACATCAGTCCGGGAAGGGGCCGGCCAGATCCAGCCAGACCAGGCGGTGGTCGGAGGCCAGGGCCGCCCGGGCGGCCCCCTCCGGATCGATGGCGGGATCGGGCCAGTACACCCCCCCGTCCAAGGCCTCCAGACGCCGGTCCGGGAGGAGGTAGTCCACCCGACGTCCTCCCAGGAAGGCGGCGGTGTTCATCTCGTCGATGGGCTCCCCCGCCGCCGATGCCTTCCGTGCCCCCCCACTCCGGAGGAGGTCCACCGGGTCGTGCACCGCCGGGTGCTCCAGGAGCTGTCCGATGGCGGTCTGCCCCTGGAAGGAGATCTCGTACCGGGTGGGGTCCGCATTCAGGTCCCCTGCCACCACGAAGGGGGCTCCCCTCCACCCCCCCGACACCCCGGCGTCGTCCCGGAGGGCGCCGTGCCCGTCCAGGTAGTGGGCCCAGAAGCCGATCTCGTCGAAGTTGCGCCGCTGGTTCCGCCCCGCGGGCCCATCGAAGGCGGGGGGGGTGGGGTGACTCACCAGGAGGTGGAGGGTCCCCGCCGGTGTGGAGACGGGGACATCCCAGTGGGATTTGCTGCTCAGCCGGACCTGCTCCCGGACCCCTGGAGGGAAATACCCCTCCGGCATGTGATGCCCCGGGAGTTCGCTCCAGGGGAAGAGGCGGAAGGTGCGCACTGCGGCGGTGTCGATGGGGAAGCGGGAAAGGACGGCCATGGCATACTGTCCCGGATAGACCCCGTACCCCCAACTGTCCTGTCCATGGGCGTCGGTCCCCTGATCCTCCGGGGTGGCGGCCCCATCCCGTCCATCCAGATCCAGCCCCGAGAGCTCCCCGGTGTTGCTGGGAGCCATGTACCGGTGGGGATAGGTCAGTGGGTCGTCCCCCACCTCCAGATAGTCCGCCTGGAACTGCCGGACCACCCCGTCTCCCGGAGGGAGATGGGGAAGGTGGTCCACTTCCTGGAGGACCAGGATGTCGGGGCGCACCTCCCGGAGGATGGCCGCCGCCGCAGCCAGTTGGGGGTGGGGGCCCATCCCCGGGCCGCCCCCCTCCTCCAGCTTCTCCCGGGAGAGCTCCTGGACATTGAAGATCCCCACCCGGATGGTGGCGACTTCGTCGTCGGCGGAGGTCGCCGGGGAAGCCCCGCACCCGGCAATCAGGACCACCATCAGCGCCAGGAGCCCCACCGGGAGCATGGAGGGCCCTGGAGGGGGGGCAGCGGGGGGCCTTGGGATGGGCGACATCGGCAACGATCCGGATCCACAGGGGGAATGTGGGGTGGCAGAGCGGGGCGGCAGGCGTCAGAATGATGAAGCTGACCCCGACACCCCCGCGGGGTCGAATCTCGCCTCTTCGCACATCTGCGACCACCCTCCCGGAGAGCCCGATGAAGCTGTCCAGTACCTCCTTTCCCCACGGCGCCCCCATCCCCGGAACCCACGCGTTCTGCGTCATGGCGCCCCCCGAGGCAGGGCACGTGGCCTTCGCCCCCAACCGGAATCCCCATCTGGCGTGGGAGGATGTGCCGGACGGAACGCGTTCCTTCGCCCTCCTGACCCACGATCCCGATGTCCCCTCGGTGGGAGACGATGTGAACCAGGAGGGGAAGACGGTGCCCGCCGATCTCCCCCGGGTGGACTTCTTCCACTGGGTCCTGGTGGATATCGACCCGGCTCGCCGGGAGATTCAGGCCGGTGAGGACTCCGATGGGGTCACCCCACGTGGAAAGCCGGTGGGGGCCTCTCCACTGGGGGTCCGTGGGCGGAACGACTACACGGCCTGGTTCAGCGGGGATGCCGAAATGGGAGGAAGCTACGGGGGGTACGACGGCCCCTGCCCCCCCTGGAACGACGCCCGGCTCCACCACTACCACTTCACCCTCTACGCTCTGGATGTACCCTCCCTGGGACTGTCGGGGGAGTTCGGAGGGGAGGAGGTCCGTCGGGCGATGCAGGGGCATGTCCTGGCGGAGGCCACCTGGACCGGGACCTACACCCTCAATCCGGATCTCTGATCGGGCGCCCCGAGGGCATTCCCAGCACCACGTCCGTTCCCGGGGGGCCGGCGTCCCAGCGATAGCCGCCGGGTTCGGAGAGAAGGATGATGGTGGAGCCCAGGTGGAAGGCCAGGATCTCCTCGCCGGTCTCCACTGACACCCCCGGATCCCAGCTCCGGGTGGCAGGGGGATGGCCGGACCGGTTGGTGATGGGGCGGGGAGGGTGGGCACGGCGCACTGCAGCCTCGGCTTCCACCACGTTGCGGGGGAGGGATGCGGGGGCGGTAGGGTTCTCCGCCGCGGCGGGTGTTCCCCCCGGGGCGGAGGTCGGCTCCCCCTCCATCGGGGGGCCCTCCGGACCCACCTGCCAGGAGGGGTCGAAGCGGGCGGAGATGGCCCCCACATTGGTGGCTCCCACCGCCACCAGCGCCACCCGCCCCACCGGCCCCTGGATGTGCACCACCAGGCGCTCATTCCGGGCGAAGAGGTGGGGCACGTGCATCACCGCCGGACGGTTCACCGGCATGAGCCCCCCGGGGATGTGCCGCGCCGCCACGATCCGCCCCTGGCAGGGGGTGTGGATCCGGTGGTAGTGCCGGGGGCTCAGGTACACGGTGAGGAAGGAGCCCCCCTGGTACGGGGCGGCCTCCTCTTCACTCCCCAGGAGTTCGGCGGCGCTGTACCAGCGACCCTTGGCCTGGAGGAGTTTCCCTTCGTGGACCGGTCCCGACTCCCCGGCGATCCCGTCCACGGGGGATCCGGCCACCAGGGGGTCCTCCGGCCATCGACGGACCCCGGGGCGGAGTCTTCGCACGAAGAAGTGGTTCAGCGAGGGGTAGGCCTCCACGGGGTGCTCGGCCTCGGACACGTCGATGCCCACGGCACGGGCGAACCCGCCCAGGACCGCCCGGCGCAGGGGTACGGGGAGTGGGCGATCCGCCAGCCATCCGGCCCCCCTGCTCAGGAGCCCCTGGGGAAGCAATGCGAGGGAGGCCAGGGTGGCCCGCCACAGGGCGGACGGGCGGTCGGGCCGCTCCCCCTTCACACCGTGGCGGCCCCCAGGGGCGCCGGTGACGGCAGGCTCCGGCACATGGGGTTCTCGCATCCCTGGCAACGGAGCCGGTACTGGTTGGAGTGGAGCTGGCCGGCCTTCAGGTGATCGTGGACGATCTCCGCCAGCGCATCCAGGAAGCGGGGCCGTGCGTTCAGCGCCGGCGACCGCTCGAACCGCTCGATCCCCACCTCGTGGGCCAGTTCCGCGTACTCCAGGTCGATCTCCGAGAGCGTCTCGATGTGATCGCTGGTGAAGGCAATGGGTACGATGAGGATCTTGGTGTGACCGAATTTGGGGAAGTTCTGGATCACCTTCTCGGTGCTGGGTCCCAGCCACGACACCGGACCCACCTCGGACTGGTAGGCCAGGAGGAACTTGTTGGGAACACGCAGTCGCTGCATGACCCGATCCACCGACGCCCCCATCTCCTGCGGGTAGCTGTCCCCCCGCTGGATGACGCTGATGGGGAGGGAGTGGGCGGAGAAGACGATCACCACCTCGTCCCGCTCCCCCTCGTCGAACCGGTCCAGCCCCTCCTCCACCGTTTCGGCCATGGCCTCGATGAACCCGGGGTGGGTGGGCCACCGGTCGATGAGACTCCACTCGAACGCCTTCCCCAGCTTCAGACGGCTGGCGGTGCGCCAGAGGTCGTTGAGGCTGGAGCCCGAGGTTGTGCACGACCACTGCGGGTACTGGGAGAAGGCCACCGCCCGGGTCACGCCGTCCCGCTTCATGGCCAGGAGGGCCTGCTCGGCGGTGGGCTCGGAGTAGCGGAAGGCCACGTAGGGGCGATGGGGCGCCGTCTCCGGAGAGAGGCGGTCCAGGCGCTCGCACATGGCCTCACCCTGCTCCCGGGTCCACCGGAGGATGGGGGATCCGCCGCCGATGGCGTCGTAGAGGGCTCGTACCTTGGGGGTGCGCCGCTTCGCGATGAACTTCCCCAGGAAGTCCTGGGCCGGAAGGCGGAGGAGCTCCCGATCCTCGAAGAGACGGAGGAGGAAGGGCTCCACGTCGTCCAGCGTCTCCGGCCCCCCCAGGTTCAGCATCACGATGCCTGTGGGGCCGCCCCTTCCGGGCTCCGCCACCTCTGAAGAATCGGGGGCCGAGGGGTCGGCGGTATTGAGTCTTGTATTCACGTCAGCGCAATCCTGCACGGTCGAATCGATGTCAGGCCGCCCTCAGGGCCGGCTCTTCCCTTACTCCAGTGTCGGCTCCGGGATCCCACTTCAGGAAGACGGAGGGGAA
>CAYQVI010000104.1:0-12337 GCA_964420725.1 uncultured Gemmatimonadaceae bacterium
GGAGGACATGGTCCGCGCCGCTGAGGGAGAGGATGTCCACCGAGTCGTAGTTCTCTGCCAGCGCCACGATGGGAACGTGGGGGGCCACCTCTCGGACCGTGAGGACGATGTTCGTGTTGGTGGGGTCGTCCTGGTTGGCCACCACCATCCGGGCCCGGGCCGCTCCCGCCGCCTCGAAGGATTCCGCGGAGTCCACCGCCCCCGACAGGACCTGGATTCCCTGCTGATGCATGCTGGCTGCCAGGGCGGGATCCTCCACCAGGACCCGGTAGGGGATCCCCTGCTGGCTCAGCCGGAGGATCAGGTCGCCCGAGAAGGAGTCGGTTCCACACAGGAGAACGTGGCCCGACAGATCCGACGGCACCCGCCGGGGTGCGGTCAGCCGGAGCCGGGCCTCCAGCCACGGGGCATAGAAGGAGCGGATGAAGACGAAGGGGAGGACGATGAGGAGGAGGAGGATCCCCGACATCAGGACCAGGATGGAGAAGGCCCGCCCCAGGTCCGACTCGAAGGTGATGTCCCCGAAGCCCAGGGTGCTCATCACCGTGAGGGTCCAGTAGAACCCGGTGAGCCACGAGTGCTCCCGCCCCTCCACGTTCAGCATGATCACGTGGAACAGGACCGAATAGACCGTGATGCAGGCCAGGAGGAACAGCAGGAAGCGGAGAAGAGCCCGGAGGTTCTGCCGCTGTTCCTGCTCCAGCACGAGGCTGGCGAGGAGGGCGCCGAGGACTTTCATGCGGAGGAGAATAGGATCGGGCGGGCGATGGGGACAGGCCGCCCCGCCGGAATCCGCCAACCGCCCCCGGAGGCGCCCCACCGGGATCCACCCCCTCCCTCCCGGGGCCGCCTTGTGTGTTCCGGGGGTCACGTTTACAATCGGAGCGGTCCCACGGGTCACGTCCGTGGGCGCCTGGGCCACTGGCTTCCGGTACTGAACCGGAGTCAGGCGGACTGCGGGTCTTCGAGCCCGCCGGCGTTAATGCCCGATGTCGAACCCAGCGCAAAGGAGGTGATCCTTGTCTAGTCCGAGTATCCCGAACAGTCCGGCAAGGGCAGGCGGTCGCCGCGTCGGCTGAATCAGCCGCAGGACCGATTGACCACTGTTCCAGCCACCGCGCTTCCGCGCCGGGCTGAACGGACGAAGGACGACGCCGCCGGATCCAATGGATCCGGCGGCGTCTTCTCGTTCAGGGGCCTCCAGGAGGGGCCGGTCGGTGGCGGGCGTGGGGACGGGGGGCCGGGATCAGCGCCCGTCGAGGATCAGGCGCCGAACCACTCCGGCTCATTCCCCGGCTTCCACTTGATGTTGCATCCCAGGCTGGGTACCTGGTCGCCGGGGAGCTCTCTCCCCTCCACCAGGGCGTCCACCGCCCTCCGCAGGTCCACACCGGTGACGGGGACCTCGTTCCCGGGTCGACTTCCGTCGAACTGCCCCCGGTACACCAGCTTCCCCTCCCCGTCGTACAGGAAGAAGTCCGGCGTGCACGCCGCCCCGTAGGCATGGGCCACCTCCTGGGTGGCGTCGTACAGATAGGGGAAGGTGTAGCCCGCCTCCCGGGCCTCCACCGCCATGAGTTCAGGGGAGTCCGCCGGGTACCGCTCCACATCGTTGGAGCTGATGGCCACGATCCCCACCCCCCGCCCCTCCTGGTCCCGGGCGAAGTCCGCCAGCCCCTGGCGGATGTGCTTCACGAAGGGACAGTGGTTGCAGAGGAAGACCACCAGGAGCCCGTGTGGGCCCAGGAGGGCGTCCCGGGTGAAGAGCCGGCCGGAGGGATCGGGGAGGGAGAAGGGAGGCGCCGGCGTTCCCAGCGGCGCCATGGTGGATGGGGTCCTGGCCATACGGCCTCCATTTCCTGGATTTGACGACGGGTGGGGAGCCTTAGAGGTCGATCCCCTCTTCCTGACACAGATGCAGGAGGGCTCGCTCCATGATGGCCCGGGCCGCGCCGGTTTCCCGGTGCAGGTGGGCATGCAGCTCCGCATCCTGGGCGTCCCGGTTCTCGCAGTCCCGGGAGTACTCCTCGAAGGCCACCAGCCCCGACAGGATCTGCGCCATGTGGTTGGGACACTCGCAGTCCACGGCGGTCTCCACCTCCCGGAGCCGCCCCAGGTCCGCGTCGGTGAAGAGGCGGGGTGGATTGGCGGCCACGGCATGCGCGCCGTTGCCGTTCAGGGGGAGGGGCAGAACCGCCTCCCTGGGTGAGATCGGGAGTTCGAACGCCTCCCGGATGGTCCGGCGGAGGGAGTCGATCCCCGGGGCCCCCTGGACCAGGGCGGCTCCGGTGAGGGTCAACTGGCGGATCACCTTCCGGGGGGCGAAGTCGTAGACCACCACCAGCGCCGCCACACCAGGTTCATCCATCAGCTTCCGGACCATGGCCGCCGGAGAGGAGCCCAGCCGTGGCAGTTCCACCACCACGGCCACGGCACCGGTTCCCTCCCGCTCCCGGAGCCCCGCCACGAGCTCCTCCAGCGTCCGGGCGGAGGCGCAGATGTGGAGCCCACAGGAATCGCCTCCGGCCTCCAGGATCTGGGCCGAGACGGAGGGCTCCAGGAGGTAGAGGGGGATGGGGAGGGCCTGGTGCAACGGGAGGGAGTCGGAGGAGGTGGGGCGGCCGGTGCCGGTGGATCGCCACGCACGCTCCTCCGCCCGGGCCAGACGCTCCTGGAGCTCCTTCATCCCCAGGTTGGCAATGCTCCCGATGGCGTGCCCCAGGTCCGACAGCCGCTTGATCAGGGAGAGCCGCCCCACGTCGTCTTCCGAGTACAGCCGGAATCCGGCGTCGGTGCGGACGGGGACGGCGGCCTCATAGCGCCGCTCCCACGCCCGCAGTGTATGGGGGGGGATCCCGGTCAGGTCCGACACCGACCCGATGCGGTAGCGACCCACCTCCGAATGCTCCTGCTCGTCCTCCGTCACCCTCGACCTCCATGGCAGTAACACACCGGGGTCGATCCCCGGTACCGGACCCTCCGGAACGCCCATCCGGAACGCCATCCGGATCCCGGGTACCTTCGAGCATGCGAATCGTTTCCCTGACCTGTTCGAATACGGAGATCCTGGCGGCGCTGGGGCTGGGGGAGGCGCTGGTGGGGGTGGATGACCACTCCGACTGGCCCCCTGCCCTGGTCTCCTCCGTCCCCCGCCTGGGGCCGGATCTGCAGATCGATCTGGATGCCCTGGAGGCGCTTCATCCGGATCTGGTCCTGGCCAGCCTGACGGTCCCCGGGCACGAGACCATCATCGAGGGGCTGGAGGCCCGGGGGATCCCCCACCTGGCATTGGACCCCTCCTCGGTGGCGGACATCTGCCGGGACATCGAGGTCATTGCCCATCGGGCGGGGGTGCCCCACCGGGCGGCTGTGGTGGTGGCGGAACTCCAGGCGGCGCTGGCTCCCTCCCGGATTCCTCCCGCCCCGGACGCTCCCCGGGTCCTGATCCAGTGGTGGCCCCGGCCGGTGATCGCCCCCGGGCGGGAGAGCTGGGCCTCGGAGGCGGTACGGGCCGCAGGAGGGCTCCACGTGCTGGATCATGAGGATGTGAAGAGTCGGCCGCTGGAGGATGCGGAGGTGGCGGCGCTGGCGCCGGACGCCCTGGTCATCGCCTGGTGCGGAGTGGAGCCGGCGAAGTACCGTACCGATGTGGTGTACCGGAACCCGGCGTTCCGGGACATCCCCGCCGTGGCCCGTGGACAGGTGTTCTGCATCCCGGAGGCCTTCCTGGGGCGCCCGGGACCCCGCCTTGTGCATGGAGTGGAGGCGCTCCGCCGGGTGGTGGAGCATGTCCGGGAGGGACGCGCCGCACCGGACGATGGTCGACTCGAGGAACAGGACTGAACCATGCAGGCGCCACCGCACACACCGGGCTTCCGTCATGTGACCCTCATCGTGCGGGAGATCTCCACCGCCCTCCCCTTCTGGGTGGACACCCTGGGGCTGCGGCCTCCGCCCGGGGAGGAGACGGGGGATGGGGGGAGACTCTTCCTGGAGACCGCTGGAGAGGGGGCGGGAAGGCTCCTCCAGCTCGTGGAGGCCGGCGACGCCCCGAAGGGACGCTGGGGTGTGGGGGGAGTCCACCATGTGGCGCTGGGGGTGTCCGATCTGTCGGCGCTGGTGCGGTGGAAGAGGCGCCTCTCGGACCGGGGGGTCGACTCCTCCGGCCCCATCGACCGGGGATACTTCCAGAGCCTGTACTTCTCCGATCCCCACGGGCAGGTGGTGGAGCTCGCCACCGCCGGGCCGGGGTACGCCATCGACGAGCCCCCCGACTCCCTGGGAGAGCGGGAGATCGCCCCGGATCCGGGGCGGCTCCCCGGCACCCCGGAACGGCAGGCCATGGACGCCCTGCTCCACCCCCACCCCGTAACGGGGATCACCCCCGACATGGAGATCCAGGGGATCCACCATGTGAGCGGGATCACCGACGACCTGGAGGGGGCCCACACCTTCATCACCGGTGCGCTGGGGCTGGGGCTGGTGAAGCGCACCGTGAACCAGGACGACGGCCGCACCCGTCACTGGTTCTGGGCTCGCTACGACGGGAGCGCTGTGGCGTCCCGGAGCGCCTATACCCTCTTCGGCTGGCCCGGCTCGGACTACAGGGCCCGGAAGGGGTGGGGACAGACCGGGGAACTGGCCTGGCGCTCCGGGGACCACAGCCTGGAGGAGTGGCGGGAACACCTGCAGGCGCTGGGAATCCCCGCCACCGATGGCCATGGAGACGAGCCCTTCCCCAGCATCCGCTTCCGGGCCCCCGACGGACAGGAGTTCAGCATCGTGGCCGACGGGCCTTCCACCACCCCCCCCACCGTGGGTGAACCATGACTGAAGCCACCCCCGAGCCGTTGCTCTTCGAGCGCTTCATCCCCCGGGACGCCGCCGACGGGGCTCCCGTGGTCGTCCTCCTCCACGGTCGTGGGGCAGACCGGTACGATCTCCTGGGACTGGGCCGGGGGCTCCCCTCCGGGATGATGGTGGTGACCCCCCAGGCCCCCTTCTCCGGCACGGAGTGGGGGTACGGCGGGGGGGGGGCCTGGGACCGCTACGTCGCCGAGGACCGGGTGGTGGGAGAGACGCTGGCCCACAGCCTGGACGCGCTGGACCGCTTCATGGCCGAGCTCCCGGAGAAGCTCCCGGTCCGTCCCGGGAGGATCTTCCTGGGGGGATTCTCCCAGGGGGGGACCACCAGTCTGGCCTGGGCCCTCCGGCAGGCGGCCCGGGGAGAGGAGCCCCCGCCGGTGCTGAATCTCTCTGGCTTCCTGGTGGACGACCCCCTGGCCCCCCGGGAGGTGGCGGATCGTCTGCGCGTGTTCTGGGGACATGGGCTCCAGGATCCCGCCATTCCCCACATCCTGGCCCGGAAGGGGCGCAAGGAGCTGGAGGAGCGGGGAGCCAACCTGGTGTCGGTGGACCATGGCGGAGGGCACTGGGTGGATCCCGACGAACTGGCGGCGGCGGCCCGCTGGATGGAGGAGCGGATGGGGTCTTCGGGGGGGTAGGCAAAAGGGGCCGGCGGGAGTGACCCACGGCCCTGGCGCCGGGGAGGCGTCAGGTGAGGAGCGCCCGCACGGTCTCGCGGAACTCCACCAGCTCGAAGGGCTTGGCCAGGGTGGCGGTGGCCCCCAGCAGCGCAGCGTCCACCAGCACGCCCCCCGGGTCGTCCGGGGCCGACTCCCCGGAAATGGCCAGGATGGGGACGTGTGCATCCGCAGCCCGGAGTTCCAGGATCGTCTCGATCCCCTCCTTCTCGGGCATGATGAGATCCGTGATCACCAGGTCCACCCCCCCCTCCACGAAGGTGGCCAGACCGGCAGCCCCCTCGGGGGCATCACGGACGAAATGCCCCTCCCGCTCCAGGATGCGGCGCAGGATGAGCCTCAGGTCATCGTCGTCGTCGATGATCAGGATGCTGGCAATGGTTCAATTCCCCCGTATACGAACATCGTCCTCTTCCCGGTCGGACCGGTCGGCATACCCGGTCATCTCCACGAACCCCCTTCCCGACAGCGGCACACCACCGCGCCCCTGTCCGGAGAAGGAGACCGCTCCCTCCCAGTATCGGAAGGTCACGTTCATTTCCTGATCCAGGGTCAGGGGGACGATCTCGATGTCCAGCTCCTGCTCCGGAATGCGGAGCCTCCACCGGGAAGGGTAGAGGGTACCGTCCACCGGGCTGGCCCACCGGTCCAGCACCTCCAGCGTCCAGTCCGGGGACTGGAGAAGCCGGGTGCTCCCGTCCTCCGCCACCCGGATCCCCTTGGAAAGGGGGTCGGGGCGGTCCTCCCGGTCGCGAATCTGGTAGAGCATCATCTCGCTCCCCCCGTCGAACTGGAGGGCGAACCAGTCCCACCCCACCTGACCGGGCTCCAGGGCAGAGGTGCTCCACTCCCGGTCCATCCAGGAGGACCCGGTGACCTGGTAACTCCGCTCCCCCACCCGGAGCGTCCCGGTGGTGGGCATCCGCGTATAACTAAAATAGTAGGAGGCGTTCCCCTCCTGGGACCCCTTCCGGCTGTAGCCCCGATCCCCCTGCAGGATCATCCCCTTCCCCGGCTGCAGCCTCAGATCGATGGCCAGTTCCAGGTCATGGGCCCGGATCCGGAGGGGAAAGACCGCATCCGGGTGGGAGGGGTCCAGGCCGGAGGGGGGTGCGGCGGAATCCATCCGGGAGCCGGGCCCCCAGGAGGCGTAGTCGGCAGAGGCGATCTCCCACCCCTCCAGCCAGACCCGGAAGGGCTCCGCCCGGGCCCCCGCCAGCCCTCCGGCTCCCCGGGCGAAGCGCTCGGCGAAGACATGCTCCCCGGTCTCGGCATCGGTGACGGCCACATGCCCCAGGTACACCTGGTTCGTCCCCCAGGCGGAGCTGGTCTCCGGAGGGTTGGGGCTGATGGCGCTCCGGAAGAGGGTGAACTGGTAGCCCAGGAGGGTGCCGTCCTCCCCCGTCAGGTTGCCGGTGACGTACCACCACTCGGTGCGGTAGCCCGGGTGCGGACCGTGATCCAGGGGAAAGACGAACTCCCTGGGGCCGGTGACCCGGGCGAAGAGGGAGTCGTCGGGAGAGGCGGACATGACGGAGGCCACGGAGAGGCCGCTCCCTCCCCCGCCGGAGGAGGATGAGGGACGGGCTTCCCCCTCCGGGCCAGGGGGTGCCACAACCCCGGCGGTCTCCCCTCCGGACTCCTCCCCCCCCAGGGTGAACAGGGCCGCCTTCACCCCCACCAGAACCAGCGCGAGGAGGATCAGCAGATACAGATCCCGCCCCTCCTTCCAGCCCATGAGCACGTGTCTCGACTCCGATCGATGGACCTTGCCGAGGACCCGGCGCGCCCGGACCCCCTTCCTTCCCCTTCCTACCCCGGGGAGCCCCCCGGAGTGCGGGGACTACTCCTGTCGGAGGGCCTCCGCCGGGGAGGTCCTGGACATGCGCCACGCCGGATAGATCCCGGCGAGGAGCGCCCCCACCACCGCCAGTAGGAGGGACTGGGCCAGGAGCCCGGGGCCCAACTCCATCTCCAGCGTCCACCCGAAGGACCGGCGGTTCACCACATGGATCATCACCGCAGCCAGGACCACCCCTGCCGGCATGGCCAGGAGCCCCGCCACCAGCCCCATGAGGCCGGTCTGGGTGGTGACCAGCTGCCACACCTGTCCCGGCGTGAGGCCGTTGGCCCGGAGCACCCCCAGTTCCCGGACCCGCTCGAGCTGCAGCGCCATCAGCGCCGAGAGGACCCCGATGAAGGCCACGATGAAGGCCAGCCCCCGGAGCACCGCGGTGATGGCGAAGGTTCGGTCGAAGACCTCCAGGGAGAGGGCCCGGAGGGTGCGGTTGGAGCGGATCACCACCTCCGAGCCCACCCCGGTGGCCGCCGCCAGCTCCCGGGCCAGGACGTCGGCGTCCACCCCCGGCTCCCCGAAGATCCCCAGGGAGGTGATCCCGGAATCCGTCCACATGGAGTCGTAGGTGGTGCGGGCCATCATGATCACCCCCTGCTCGGAGCCGTAGTCCCGGAAGACCCCCGTTACCGGGAAGTCCACGTCCCCCCGCTCCGTGGGGAGGCGGACCGGATCCCCCACCCCCAGGCCATGCCGGAAGGCGAAGGGCTCCGAGATGAGGACCGCCCCCTCCTCCCGGAACTCCCGGAAGGCCACCTCCGGATCCCCCTCCAGGAACTGGAGCGCCGACTCCCCCCGGGGATCCAGGCCAAGGGCCACCAGCCGGGTGACGCCATAGTCGGGGGTGGTGAACTCCCGCCCCCGGTAGGTGCTCACCCCCGCCACCCCCGGCACTCCCAGGTAACGGAGCTCCAGCCCCTCCGGCAGCGTCCCCTCCGCCCGGTTGGACACCACCGAGGGAGGAGAGATGTACACATCCGCCTGCAGGGTGGCGTCCAGCCAGCGGACCACGGTGGAGCGGAAGGAATCGATCATGACCCCCAGCCCCACGGTGACGGAGACCGCCACCACCAGCGCCGCCATGGCGGGGGCGGTGCGGGAGAGGGCCGTCACCACCCCCCGGGCCGCCATGCTCCCCAGGATCCCCGCCCTCCGGGCCAGCACCGGGCGAAGCAGCCCCATGAGGAGGACCGTGGCGGCGGGGGTGGCCAGCGCCATCCCCAGGAGGATGGCGAAGAGGGCAGAGAAGGCCACCGGGATGCTCCGGGTGGGAACCAGGAGCAGCCCACCCCCCGCCAGGAGGAGAAGCGCCCCGGTCCACGCCGCCCGGGGGACCAGGAGGCGCACCCGGTCCTCCACCATGGAGCGGGCCAGGGCGCTCCGGGGGGTGGCGGAGGTGGCCTCCCATGCCGGGGGAATGGCTGCCAGCAGGGTGGCTCCGATGCCCAGCGCCAGCCCCTTCACGATGAGGGATGAGGGCACCTCCACCGCCTCCACCGCCACCACGAAGTAGAGGTCGTTGATGGTGCGGGTCACCAGCCCCACCAGCCCCTGCCCCAGGACCAGCCCCAGCGCCACCCCCAGGGAGGCTCCCACCACCCCCAGGGCCAGCGCCTCCCAGAGGATCCCCCGCACCAGCTCCCCCCGGGTGACCCCCAGCGCCCGGAGCGTCCCCAGGAGGCGCCGCCGCTGCACCACCGAGAAGGTCATGGTGTTGTAGATGAGGAACATCCCGAACACCAGCGCCAGGAGGGAGAGGGCGGTGAGGTTCAGGTCGAAGGCCCGGGTCATCCCCTCCAGGGTGGAGGTGCGGGTCCCCACCGGCTCCACCCGGGTGCCCGGGGGAAGCAGCTCCCGGACCCGGGCCAGCTCCGCCTCTCCCTCGGGCCCGGACGCCAGGACCAGGTCCAGCCTTCCCAGCCGCCCCTCCTCCCCCAGGAAGGCCTGGGCCAGCGCCACATCCATCACCAGTACATCCCGGATCCCCCGCCGGGCCAGGGCGTCGGAGGGATCCAGGATCCCCACCACCCGCCCCTCCACCCGGTTCCCCGCCAGCAGGAGCGGGAGCGGATCTCCCACCGCCACTCCCGCCTCCGCCGCCGTCCCGGCGGAGAGGAGCACCCCGCCGGGGGTGGTGAGGAGGGTGCTCAGATCCAGCCCACCCCCCTCCCCCAGGAAGGGGCGCACCGGCGCCTCGGAGAAGGGGTCGATCCCCAGCAGGGAGAGGGCCCGTCCGGGGATCAGGGGGGAGGCCACCATCCCCTCCACCACCGGGGCCACCGCCCGGAGCCCCCCCTGGATCCTCAGGAGGGCGGGGAGGGAGTCCGGGAGCCCGGTGGCCCCACCCCGCACCTGGTGGGTGGTCCGTCCGGAGATGGTCTCGGCGCTGGCCCGGAAGGCGGCCCGGGAGCTCCCGATGGCCAGATCGATGGACACCACCACCGCCACCCCCAGCGCCACCCCCAGCACCAGGAGGAGGAGCTGGAGGGGATGCCGGAGGAGGAAGCGGAGGCTGGAGCGGGCCCGGAGGGACATCACCGGGGGGGGAGGCCGGAGGGGACCGGGGCTGGACCTGCCGCCCCCTGGAGGGAGGGGGTCACCACCAGGCGCCCCCCCCGTACGGAGAGGATCCGATCTGTCCGGGCCGCCACATCCGGCGCGTGGGTCACCATCAGGAGGGTGGTTCCCGACTCCCGCACCAGGTCGTCCAGGATCCCCAGGACCAGGAGCCCCGTCTCCGCGTCCAGATTCCCGGTGGGCTCATCCGCCAGCACCAGGAGGGGGCGGTGCACCAGCGCCCTGGCCACGGCGATCCGCTGCTGCTCCCCCCCGGAGAGGCGGTCCGGGAAGGTCCCCATCCGGTCCGCCAGCCCCACCGCCTCCAGCAGCGTGGAAGCCCGCTTCCGGTCCTCGGGAGTGACCTGCCCCGCCAGCTCCAGCGGAAGGAGGAGATTCTCCTCCACGGTGAGGGTGGGGAGGAGGTTGAAGAACTGGAAGACGAAGCCGATGTGGCGGCGCCGGAAGAGGGTCCGCTCCCGCTCCGAGAGGCGGGTGAGGTCGGTCCCGTCCACCTCCACGGATCCCTGGTCGGCGGTGTCGATCCCGCTGATGAGGTTCAGGAGGGTGGACTTCCCCGACCCGGAGGGGCCCAGCAGCGCCACCCTCTCCCCCCGACCGAAGTCCATGTCCACGCCATCCAGGACCCGGTGGGTCCGGTCTCCCTCCCGGTAACTCCGAGTAAGCCCCCGGAGACGGACCAGGGGGGCTCCCGGGGCGGGGCCGGAGGGGGTGGCGCCAGGGGAGGGGGTGGGGGAGTCGAGCATGGCTCAGGATCTCGGGACCGGGTTCGGAAGGACCGGCGAGTACCCCTGCGCCCCCCGGAGTTCCGGCCGCTCCCGGGGGAGTCCCATGGCACCCGGAACCGGTGTGGGGTACAATGGCCCCATCAGGGGGGCCGAGCCCGCCGGAAACACCCCCCCTCCAAGCAAACCAGGCGAGATCCGATGCGCAGACGACTCAACCCTGCGGTGATCCTGGGGGCCTGTGCCCTCCTCTCCTTCCCCTCCTCCTCCGACGGCCAGACCCATCGTCGTGGGCCGGCTCCCGTGGCCCCGGTCATCGGATTCGGCACGGCGCTGGCCCTGGACGGGAACCGGTTGGTGGTGGGACGCCCCGCCACCGTCTCCGGCTTTCCCATGCCCGCCGCGGAGGGGGGAGCGGTCCACATCTTCGCCCCTGACGGGGGGGACTGGACGGAGGCGGAAGTCGTTCGCCCCGGGGTCTCTGCCGTTGGGGATGCCTTCGGACAGGCGCTGGCCCTGGACGGGGACTGGATGGCGGTGGGGGCTCCCGCCGCGGATGGCTCCAGGGGGGCCGTGCACCTCTTCCGTCGGGGGAGCGGGGGGTGGACGGAGAGCGCCCGCCTGCAGCCGCAGGAGCTGGGGGAGGGCTCCCGCTTCGGCCGCGCACTGGCGCTGCAGGGTGACATCCTGGTGGCCTCCGCCCCCGGGGAAGGATCTCCCGGGGAGGTGAGGGTCTTCCGGAGGAGTGGGGAGAGCTGGTCCGAGGAGGCCCGCCTCACCGGTGCCGGTGCCGCCGCCGCCGACCACTTCGGCACCTCGCTGGCGCTGGACAACGGACGCCTGGTGGTGGGAGCGCCGGGACCGGTGACCCCCGGGGCTCCGGGCTTCCAGCCCCGCCCCGGGACGGTCTTCCTGTTTGCCGTGGAGGGGTCCCGGTGGCTTCCCCGGGGGACGCTCCGCCCCGCCGATGGGGGATCCCGGGGCTTCGGGATCGCCCTGGCCCTCTCCGGGGGCGAGTTGGCGGTGGGGAGCAGCCTCAGCGAGGGGGGGCGGGGAGAGGTGGTGGTCTTCCGCCAGGAGGGCGCCGGCTGGCAGCGGGCGGGAGGGGTCACCGGCGACGCCCCCGGCTCCCTCTTCGGGACGTCCGTGGGGCGGGCCGGTCAGGACCTGGTGGTGGGAGCTCCCATGGCCGGGGGAGGCGCCGGCTCGGTGACCGTCTTCCGCCCCTCGGGCTCCGGCTGGACCCGGCAGCAGACCATCACGGCGGGTGCCCTGGGGCTGGGGGTCCAGTTCGGGGCGGCGGTGCTGGGGACCCCGGACCGCATGGTGGTGGGTGGCCCCGGCGCCGACTTCTTCGAGGGGTTGGGATACGTCTACGCCCGGGAGGGGAGCGGCACCTGGACCCTCCAGTCGGAAGTGGCCCATGAGGTCTCGGGGCTCACCGCCCTCACCGGCGAGGAGATCCGCTGCGAGGAGGGCACCGCCGCCCTCTTCGGCTGCAACCAGGTGGACATCCTCAGCTTCATCCCCGTGAAGGAGCTGGGGGCGGACCGGGGGATCATGCTCAACGACATGTGGGGGTGGACCCACCAGGGCACCGGTCGGGAGTTCGCCCTGGTGGGGCGACTGGACGGCAC
>CAYQVI010000105.1:0-12297 GCA_964420725.1 uncultured Gemmatimonadaceae bacterium
CGCCAGGGACGATCCCCACGGCTTCGTCCAGGCGGGCCCGGGCGGCCAGGGCGTCATAGACGGCCTGGGCGTAGTTGAACTCGCTCTGCCGCAGCGCCACCTCGGCGTCCGTGAGCTCCAGACGACTCCCCAACCCCTCCCGGAACTGGGCCGAGGCGATCTCGTAGCCCCGCTGCGCCTGCTCCACGGCCAGCTTCTGCCCCTGGACCCGGAGTCGCGCCTCCTCCAACTGATCCAGGATCGACCGGAAGGAGGATTCCGCCACATCCTTGGCCAGTTCCCTCCGGGTGGCGGCCTGTCGGAGCTGGGAACGCCTCTGGGAGATCCGCGCCTCCCGGCCGAATCCGTTGAAGAGCGTCCAGCTCAGGTTGATCCCCACGGACCGGGCGGTGAACCGCTCCGTCTCGTCCCGACCGAAGAAGACCGGATCGCCATTCTGCTGGGCCGCCACCTGATACGTGCCGAAGAGGCTGATCTCGGGGAACCAGTTGGCCTGTTCCGCCCGCAACTCTGCCAGGCGGAGGGTCTCGGTGATCTCCAACTGCCGCACCTCGGAGCGGGAGGCCACCCACGCCTCCACCTCCTGTTGGCTGAGCTCCTCCGGGACACCCGCTCCCACGAACTGGACGATGGCCTCGTTGGCCGGCGAGTTCAGGGAGGGATCGTCCAGGTCCAGGGTGGCCAGCGACCCCTCCACCACCAGGGGGGCCGCCGGATCCAGATCCAGTTCCACCGCCAGGACCCGGCGATTCTGCTCCACCGAGTTCAGCGCCTGCCGGAGGGCGGGCTCCAGATTCGCCACCTCCACCTGGAGCCGCAGCACCTCGTACTCCGAGGCCAACCCCGCCCGGGCCAGCGCCTCGGCCTCGGTGAGGGACTCCCGGACACGCTCCACCGAGTTACCGGTGAGACGGGCCTGCTCCTGGGCCAGGAGGAGGTCGTAGAAGGCCAGTCGTACGCGGGTGGCCACCGCCTGGCTGCTGGCCCGGAGGACCTCTTCCTGGAGGGCCCGGAAGCGGGAGGCGGCCCCCACCCCGATGAAGGCCTGGGCCTGGAAGAGGGGCTGCTCCAACTGGAGGGTGGAGTTCCACTGGTTGTCAGAGCCGAACTGCACGGCGATCTGCTCGTCCGGGTCCGCATCCGGATCGAAGATGATGGCCGGGAGGAAGCTCTTGGCCGCCGTGAGGTTCCTGGAGTAGCTGGCATTCAGGGTGAGGGAGGGGTAGACATTGCCCCACGCCTCCGTCACCTGGCTCCTGGCCACCTCCAGCTCCAGCCTGGCATCCCGGACGTCCCGACTCTGATCCAGCGCCGAACGGACGGCCTCCGGGAGGGTGAGGGAGAGGGGTGGCGAGGCCTCCTGGGCCATCAGCCCCGAGGGAGCCAGCAGCAGCGCCGCCAGCAGGCCGGGGAGGAGATGCGCCTTCGATCTATGGTTCACGATTGTCTTGCGTCCCTGTCTCTTTTTTTTCTGGTCTCGTCCGGCCCACTGGATCGACTACGGGGGGGCCGGGGTGTCGGTTTCAAGTCGTTTACACCGTTCACAGCCCTTCTACGACACCCGGTCCAACCGGGTCCGGAGGGGGGGTCGGGAGGCTTCCGCATCGTCCTCACCGACCCCGGAGGACCGGCTCCCCCCGGGATCCATCGGCGGGGTGTTGGCCTTCAACCACTCGGGATTCCCCACACCCTGGAGGATCCGGAGCCCGGAGCTCCGGTACAGGGCACGGAACTCCGCTTCGGACATCTCCAGACTCCCCCGCAGGTACAGGGAGATGAGGCCGTGGGCGTGGGCCCACAGGGTCACCCCCAGCCCCTCCGGGTCGCACTCCCGCAGCAGCCCCACACCCATGCTCTCCCGGACCCGGTCCATCCAGAACTGCCCGGTGGCGCACGCCTCGTCCTCCACCGCCTCGGGAAAAGCCTCGATTCCCAGCACCGAGGGAGAGAGGTGGAGGATGTCGTAGAGCCGCGGATTCTCCAGAGCGAAGTCCAGATAGCCCTCTCCCGCCAGCGACATCCTCTCCTCGGGGGTGCGGCCTGACAGGGCCTGGTAGAGGTACTGCCCCAGAACCCGGTGCGACTCGGAGACCAGCGCAAGGAGCACATCCTCCCGGCTGGCGAAATGGCGATAGAGGGCCGGTGCGGTGACACCCACCCGCCGGCCCAGCTTCCGCATGGAGAACCCGTCGAGTCCCTCGGCCAGGTACAGTTCGCACGCAGCCGCAAGGATCCTGCCTCTTGCATCAGTCATGTGAACAGTGTAAACAAAGCCCCCGGGGGGGTCAACGGGTTGGGGAGGAGTCCCGGTTCGGCGGGGATGCCATGAGGCAGGACCGGGGCGAGCCGGCCCCTCTCCCCACCTCCCGAAAGGAGGGGGAGAGGGGCCGGTACCATCAGACCGGTTGGTGAGAGGTGTTCACTGCGGGATGGGCGTGGTTGACAGACCGGGCCAGTAGTCCCCCCGGGTCACCACGATGCGACCGTTGTTCACCACCATGAGCACGTCCTGCACCGCCCGGATGTCCTCCAGGGGATTCCGCTCCAGGACGATGAGATCCGCCTCCATCCCCGGGGCCACCCGCCCCGTCCGGTCCGCCACATCCAGCAGCCCCCCCGCCACGGTGGTGGCGGACTGCAGCGCCTCCAGGGGGGTCATCCCCACCCCCACGAACTCCTCCAGCTCGTGGGAGACCCGGACGATGCTGTTGGGTCCATACCCGGTATCGGTGGAGGCCACGATGGGGACCCCCAACCGGTGGGCCTCCCGGACCATCTCCCGCATCCTGGGGAGCATCACCCGGCCGCGCATCTGCAGGGCGGCGCTGTCGTAGTCCCCCCCGGCCGTGGTGAGGTCCGCCACGATGGCCATGGTGGGGACCAGGTAGGTGCCCAGCTCCGCCATCCGGGCCAGGGTGGCGGGGGTCAGGAAGGTCCCGTGTTCCACACTCCGGACCCCGGCCTCCACGGCGGCACGCCCTCCGGCATCCCCATGGGCATGGGCGGCCACTCCCACGTCCCGGGCGCCGGCCACCTCCACCATCACCCGCATCTCGGCCTCGCTGTAGAACTGCTTCCGGGGGTCGGTCTCCGCCAACCCCGCCCTCTCGGTGGCGTTGGTCTTGATCCAGTCCACGTTCCGGTCCAGGATGGCGGTGACCAGCTCCCGCACGGCGGTCTCACCCTGGATCCCCCCGGCGCGGTAGCGGGCCAGGTGGGGGTGATCCAGGAACAGGTCATCCCCCGCCGGGGGGCGCACATGGTACCCCGCCGCCAGCAACTCCGGGGCATCCACCACACCTGCAGCCGCCAGTTCCCGGACCCCCACGTCCACATAATGGGAGGCCCCCATGCTCCGGGCCGTGGTGACCCCCGACAGGAGGGCGCGACGGGCGTCCGCCAGATTGGTGATGTGGACGTGGGCGTCCATGAGACCCGGCATGAGGTAGAGTCCCTGGACATCCACCGTGGTGAAGCCGGGGGGTACAGCCCCCCCCTCCTCCACGCTCCGGATCCGTCCGTTGGAGACCAGGACGGTGGCATCCTCGAGGACGGTTCCAGTCTCGACGTCCAGCACCCGGGCCCGGGTGAAGGCCGTGTCCTGGGCCTGTGCGGCGGCCGGATACCCGGAGATCACCAGGAGGGCTGCCACCAGGGTGAGCAATGCCGCCAGCCCGGACCCGGACCAAAGGCGGGAATGGGGTGGACGGTCCCGGGGGATGGGTCGGACAATGGGATTGCAGGGGCGCATGGACGACCTCCTGGGTGGGCTGGAAGGAGTGGATCGTGGGGGGAACTCGCCCCCGTCCTGGCGAGCGCTCATGCCGGGTGCGCTGCAGGGGGCGCCGGCTCTCCCGGGGTGGGAGGCCCCCCTCCCGGCGCCACCGTGGGGGTCACCCTCCGGGTCCGGGTGAGGAGCCAGGTGCATCCCACGATGAGCAGGGCACCGGCTCCCGTCCAGGCATCGGGGCGTTCGCCAAACAGCAGGAGCCCCCACACGGCTGCGAAGAGGATCTGCAGGTACCCCACCGCCGTGGCCCTCCCGGCCGACTCGAGTTGCAGCCCACGGGTGAGGAAGACCTGTCCGAAGTGGGTGGAGAGCCCCACCCCCAGGAGGATCAGCCACTCCCACGCCACCGGAAGCCGGGTGGACCCGTGGGCCAGGAAGGGGAGGGACATGAGGATGCTCATGAGGCCGAACCAGAAGACCACCACCATGGGCTCCTCCCGGCGGAGGCGCCGCACCATGACGTACGCCGAGGCGCTGAACACGGCCCCGAAGAGGGCAGCCGTCACCCCCAGCGGATCCAGGCCGGCCCCCTCCCCCCCGAAGAGGAAGGAGGGGCGGGCCACCAGGAGGACCCCGCCCAGGCTGGCCACGGTGAGGATGATCTCACTGCGACGGAGCATCTCCCCGAGGGTCACCGCCGCGATGAGGGCAGTGAAGATGGGGTTCGTGTACTGGATCACCGTGGCGTCCGCCAGGGGAAGCCGGATCACGGCGAAGTAGAAGCAGCTCAGGGCGAAGAAGCCCAGAACTCCCCGGGCCACCAGGAGCCGGGGCTCCCGCCCCCGGATGGAGATCCCCCGCCGGGCCAGCACCGCATAGCTCAGCCCACCCGTGACCAGGGACCGGGCCAGGACCACCTCCATGGTGGGGAGGGTCTGCCCCGCCAGCTTCACCAGCGCAGCCATGATGGAGAAGAAGAGGGCTCCCAGCGCCATCATGCGGAGCCCCCGGGGGATCCGTTTCACGGAGTCGCCGCCACGACCCGCGCCGAGACGATCCGATCCCCCAACTGGAGCCGATCCACCACCTCCATCCCCTCCACCACCCAACCGAAGGCGGTGTACCCCCCATCCAGATGGG
Organism: uncultured Gemmatimonadaceae bacterium; assembly: GCA_964420725.1. GTDB lineage: Bacteria > Gemmatimonadota > Gemmatimonadetes > Longimicrobiales > Gaopeijiaceae > CAYQVI01. The sequence continues at coordinate 4,871 of CAYQVI010000105.1, forward strand.
GCTGCGGGGTGTGAGTGATGAAGAACTGTGAGCCCTCGGTGTCCTTCCCGGAACTGGCCATCCCCAGCGTTCCCCGGAGGAAGGGGATCCGGGTGAGTTCCGTCCGGAGCCGATACCCGGGCCCGCCGGACCCGTCACCCCGGGCCACGTCCCCCCCCTGGACCACGAAGTTGGGAACCACCCGATGGAAGGGTGTGTCGTCATAGCGCCCCTCGTTGGCCAGCGCCGCCATGGCCCCCACCGTCAGGGGTGCCTCCGCCGCCGCCAGGACGGCCACGATCCGGCCCCGGGTGGTCTCCATCACCAGGCGGGGGTTGGGCCCCAGCGCCTGGAGGAGCTCCCAGTCCACCTCCCGGCGGGGGGGCTCCGGCGGGAGGGAGTCCGCCCCTGCAGGGAGGGAGCCCGCCTCCTCCAGCACCTCCCGGATGGCGTCGAGGGTCCGCCGGTCCCGCACCGGATCCAGCGTCTCCCGGCCGGCGTCCAGGAGTTCCAGCGTCTCAGGAGAGCGGAACCGGGGGTGGGTCAGGGCCCGGAGGGCGGTGCCCCGCACCCGGGGATCGTCCCGGATGGCCGCCTCCCGGAAGGCGTTCCCGTACAGCGCCTCCACCGGGGGGGCCGGATCTCCCTCCGCCTCCACCTCCCAGCGGGACGAGAGGGCGGTCACGGCGACCCGGGCCAGCTCCGGCGACGAGGCCCTCGCCGCCACCGAGAGCCGCTCCAGAGGCGGCATCCCCGGTAGGATGGCCAGCGCCCTGAGGGCTCCGGCACGGAGGTCCACCGCCTCCTCCGGGAGTTGGTCGTACCAGGCCAGGGCGCCCGCCGACTGCCCCCCCCGGATCAGGGCGATGAGGAGGGGCTCCACCAGGCGGTGGGTGAACTCCTCCCCGTCCAGGATCGAGGCCAGCTCCTCCAGGATTGTGGGATCCAGCCGCTCCATGCCGGCCAGGGCATTGGCCGCCGCCAGCGACACGTGTTCCGATGGGTCATCCAGCGCCTCCAGGAGCGCCCGGGGGACCAGGGGGGAGGCGGGGGCCGCCGCCAGCGCTTGCACCGCCGCCACCCGGATCCGCCAGTCTCCCGACTCTCTCAGCCAGCGGAGGATGACGGGGACCTCCTCCGGGGCTCCCCGGTTGGCGAAGCCCACCAGGAGACGCCCCCCGGCAGGCTCCCAGGGGAGGAGGGACTCCAGGAGCTCCCGGGCCCGGGGCACCAGGGAGGACCAGACCCCCGGGTCGGGATGCCTCGTCACGTAGTAGGCCGCCGCCGCCCTCAGGTGGGGGGCGGGGAGGGAGAGTCCCTCCTCCAGCACCCGGAGCCCCTCGGGGCTGGCCACCTCCCGGTTGGCGAACCGCCCCAGCGACAGGAACCACTGCTCCAGGTCGGAGGCGGGCACCTGGACCTCCGCCAGACCGGTCATGGCCGCAGCATCCCCGACCTCACCTACCCCTTCCATGAGGCGGGCCCGGACCACCCTGGACGCCTCCCCTCCGGGGCGCGCGAGGACCTCCAGGAGCGCCCCGGCCACCCCTTCCCCGCCGGTCCGCCCCAGGGCCAGCGCTGCAGCCGCCCGCACCCCTTCCTCCGGATCCTCCAGCGCCTCGAGGAGGGCCGGCACGGAACCTGGATCCTCCACGGAGGCCAGTCCCAGCGCCGCCCTCTCCCTCACCAGGGGGTCGGGATCCGTCAGCGACTCCCGGAGAAGGGCTCCGTCCCGGGCCTGCTGCAAATCCACCAGCTCCCGCAGCTCCTCCCGCTCCAGGAGACCATCGTAGGGGGGAGCGGGATGCTCGTCGGCGGGGAGCGCCAGCTCCCCGGTCCTGGGGGTGGGTGCCGGATCGTCTCCCGAGCAGGCGGCCACCCCCAGGACCAGCAGCATCAACCCGGGAATCCAGGAGGGGCCCCGGCCTGCAGGCGAGACGCCTGCACCCCCGGCCCCGAGGCGGCCCCGGATGCCGGGGAGCCGGGGTGGGGCGGAGCGCAGGTCGCCCACCCGTGGGGCGTCGGAGGGGCGGTGGCGGAGAGGAAGCTGGAACGGCATGGCCATGAGGGTCCGGAGCGGCTTGCTGGAGGAGTCCGCTCCCCGGGCGGGGGGGTGCGAGGATCCGCAAGGATTCTGGCCGGGCACCCCTCCCGGGACAAGCCCGAGGGCTCACCGACTTGCCCATGGAGGAGAGGTGGTTAACCTCCCCCGTGGAGGCGAGCCGGGTGGGACAGGGCCATCAAGCGGGGAGGACCGGATGATCGTGGTGACGGGAGGGGCTGGATTCATCGGCTCCAACGTGGTGGCAGCGCTGGCCGAGCGGAGCCTGGAGGTGGCGGTGGTGGACCGTCTGGGACGGGAGGCCAAATGGCGGAACCTGGCCCACCACGACGTGGCGGCCCTGGTGGACCCCGAGGAGCTCTTCCCCTGGCTCAGCACCCGGGGGTCCCAGGTGGAGGCCATGGTGCACATGGGGGCCATCTCTGCCACCACGGAGACCGATGTGGACCTCATCGCGGATACGAACATCCGCCTCACCCTGTCCCTCTGGGACTGGTGTACCGTGAACCAGGTCCCGTTCATCTACGCCTCCTCGGCGGCCACCTACGGGGATGGCTCCCAGGGATTCGACGACGACCCCTCCCACGAGGGCCTTTCCCTCCTCCGCCCCCTGAACCCCTACGGCTGGAGCAAGCTCTTCGTGGACCGGCGGGTGGCCCGGCTGGTGCGGGAGGGGGGGGCCACCCCTCCCCAGTGGGCAGGGCTCCGCTTCTTCAACGTCTATGGGCCCAACGAGTATCACAAAGGGGCCATGCGCAGTGTGGCCCAGCAGGCCTGGGAGCGGGCAACGGCGGGAGAGCCGGTCCGTCTCTTCCGTTCGCACCACCCGGACTACCGGGACGGGGGTCAGCTCCGGGACTTCATCCACGTGGACGACTGCGTCCGGGTGATCCTCTGGCTCCTGGACTCCCCATCGGTGAGCGGCCTCTTCAACTGTGGCACCGGAACGGCCCGCTCCTTCCTGGAGCTGGCGGAGACGGTCTTCGGCGCCATGGGCCGGGAGCCCCGGATCGAATGGGTGGACACCCCGGTGGAGATCCGGGACCGCTACCAGTATTTCACCGAGGCCCGGATGGACCGGCTGCGGGCGGCAGGGTACCAGGCCCCCTTCCTCACCCTGGAGGAAGGGGTGATGGACTACGTGCGGAGCTATCTGGAGGGCGCCGACCCGTACCGGTGAGGGGAGGGGTCAGCGGCTGCCGGTCTCCGCCGTTGCGACCCCCGCCCGGGGCACCTCCCCCCTGCGGATGGCCACCGCCCGCTCCGGGAGGTCCAGCGACTGGAGCACCTTGGCCCGGAGCCGGGGGGGAAGGTCCGGGTGGGAGGAGAGGAAGGTCCGGGTGGCCGCCACAGCTGTGGCAGTCCCATGGCTTCCCAGCGACGCCGATAGCCACCCGGCGGGGAAGAAGATGTCCCCGGTGCGCTGTACCTCCTCCAGGAGTTCCAGCGCGGGATGGATGAAGCGCTCCCCATGCCCCCCCCGGAGGGGGTGATGCAGGTAGGCGAGGGACTCCAGCACCCAGGGCTCCCTGTTCCGGTTTGCCGGCTCGGCGAGTGACCGGAAGAAGGCCTCCCTCACCGCCGGATCAGCGTCGAGGCTGGGGCGGACGAAGGCCATCCGGGCCCGGCGATCCGGGTTCACCACCTCTCTGGCCTGGGCGTCCAGGATCCCCGCCCAGCCGTCCACCTGGCGGAGGGCCAGCGCCGCCGCCAGCGCCACCCGGTCCTCCTCACCCAGCGTCACGCCAGGCACCGACGCCTCTCCCCGCCAGACGGCCTCCAGCCAGGCCATCGTCTCCGGGGTGGTGGCCATCCCCCGGAGGGCCCGGAAGACCGCAGACCCCACCGAGCCCCCACCGGACGCCTCCAACCGGGACCGGAGCGCCCCCTCCAGCGCCCGAGCCCGGGCCTCCCGCCCCTCGGGAGGTGTGAGCATCCACCAGGTGGTGTCCAGCATTCCCAGCACCCGCTGGAGGTTGAGCTCGTTCGCCTCGGACTCCACGCCCCGGATCAGAAGATCCAGGAAGGAATGGGAGGGGAGGTCACCCTCCAGGACCGCGTCCCAGAGGGTGATCCACCCGGTGCCCCTGAGCAGGGGCTCCGAGAGCTCCGGCAGGCGTGTGGAGAGAAAGGCCAGGGAGCGGGCGTCCAGCCGGAAGAGACCGTACTCCACCCCGCTCCCGTTGGGGAGGACCCAGTCCGGCATGGGGCGCCCTTCCACGGCGGGAACCTGGACGGAATCTCCCGCCAGGCGGGCGGGGAAGCGGTAGGCCCGGTCGGTCCCGTACCCCAGCGCAACCTGGAAGGCCTGGGGCCAGTGGCGCCCCAGGGACCAGGGGTCCGACTGGTGGAGGGTGACCCCCGCCAGGACCCGGTCCCCGTGGAGGGTCGTGCGCACCGTGGGGCGCCCCGGCTCCTCCACCCAGACGTGGCTCCAGGCGCCCAGATCCTCCGGGGTGAGCTGGTCCAGGATGGTGATGAGGTCCGGCCAGGTGGCGTTGTCGAAGGAGAAGAGCCGGAGGTAGTCGGAGAGCCCCTCCCGCAGGGCGTCCTCCCCCACGATCCGCTCCAGTTGCTGCATCACCACCGGAGCCTTCTGGTAGATGATGGCGCCGTACAGGGTGCCGGCCTCCAGCAGATTGTCCAGCGGCTGCCGGATGGGGTTCGCACCGGCAGTCCGGTCCACCCCGTAGGCGGTGGGGTGGTGGGCCAGGAGGAAGCGGAGCTCGTGGTCCACCTCGGGGAAGGAGGGGTGCACGATCTTGGCCGCCATGAAGTTGGCGAAGACCTCCTTGGTCCACACATCGTCGAACCAGTCCATGGTCACCAGGTCACCGAACCACATGTGGGCGGTCTCATGGGCGATGAGGCTGGCCCGGGAGAGCTCCTGGGACTGGGTGGCGGACTCCTCCAGGAAGAGGGAGGAGGCCCGGTAGAAGATGTTCCCCGGGTGCTCCATCCCCCCGTACTGGAAGGAGGGGATGGCCACGAAGCCGAAGGGTCCGAAGGGGTAGGGAATCCCGGTATAGTCCTCCAGCCACTCCAGCGCCGTGTGGTGGAGGTCGAAGATGGCCGGGAGGTTCCGAGCCACCTTCTCCGCGTCGTCCTCCCGGTGCAGGAAGGTGTGGCTCCGCCCCCCCCGCTCCGCCCTCTCCACCTGGAAGGCCCCAGCCGCGAAGGCGAAGAGGTAGGTGGAAATGGGCTCCGTCTCGCCGAACCGGAGGATCTTCCGCTCTCCGACATGCGCAGGGTCCCGGAGGGTGCTCCGCCCTGACCGAGCCGGGGGCCACTCTCCCAGGAGCCCTCCCCCGGAGGTCTCCCCCTCCGGGGGCCCATTGGCCAGCGCCGTCCACTCCCCCGGGATCTCCAGGGCCAGGGTCCAGCGCCCCTTCAGATTGGGCTGATCGAAGACTGGAAGGGCGGCGTGGGCCCGGTCCGGAACGAAGAGGGTGTAGAGGAAGTCGGGGTTCCGGTTCAGCGACAGGTCCCCCGCCAGGAAGGCCACCTCCACAAGGTTCTCCTCACGGGGCCTGAGAAGCTCCGGGGGCACCAGGATGTGGCTGTTGGCCGTCCACGGCTCCACCGTCTCCCCATTCACCCGCACCTCCAGCACCCGCTGCTCCGGCTCCCGGAAGTCCAGGATCACGGGGCGGGGGATCTCGGCGGGGTCATCCCAGGTGAAGCGCACGGCGATCCGGCCCCGGACCGGGTCCGCCTCATCCCGGGGAATCGAGAGGCGCACGTCGTAGTGGGGGTCCGCAACCGTGATCTTCCGGAGCTCCGCCAGCTCCTCCGAGATCCCCTCCACCGCCTCGGGAGGGACGGGGAGAGGCCGGTCACCGCAGGCCCCGGTCATCCAGGCGGCTCCCGCCAGAAGGGCCACCCGGAGGGGAGAGGGGCGGAGCGACCTGGATGCTGGATGGGACTGGGACATGCGGGTCCATGGGGCCGGATGGGGAACGGACGCTCCGGGGTCGCCGGGAGTTCCCCGGGACCGCAGGGGTGAAGGTGGGGGTGGAGGCGGACGGAGTCCAGTCTCGTCAGCCCTGCCAGTACTCCAGCATCAGGCGGCGTGTGGCCGCGTCGGGCATGGGCCCCAGGGCGGCCCCCACGTTGTCCCGGATGTTCACCGGGTTCCCCGAGGCGGGAATCACCGCCGTCACCTCCCCATGGGACAGGATGAACTTGAGGAAGTACTTCCCCCAGCTGTCGATCCCGTACTCCGCCGCCCAGGGGGGGAGCGTCTTTCCCCGGGTGGAGGCGCTCCGGAAGAGGGTCCCCGATCCGAAGGGGCGATTCACCAGGATCGCCACCCCATGGTCGGCGGCGGCCGGGATCAACCGCTCGGCGGCCCCCAGGTTGTCGATGGAGTAGTCCAGCTGGACGAAGTCCAGGGGGTAGCGGGACATGGCGTCCTCCATCTCCGCGTACTGGGGGGAGCGGGAGGTGGTGATCCCCACATAGCGGGTGAGCCCCGCCTCCTTCCACTCCAGCGCCATCTCCATGTGCCCCTCGAGGTGGCCCGCCGGAACGGAGGACCGGGCGGCGTTGGCCTGGATGTCCCCCAGGTTCCAGACCTGCTGCAGGTCCAGCTGCCGCTTCCCCAGACGTCGGAGCGACTCCTCCAACTGGTCCTGCATCTCCCTCCGGTCGGCGGCCCGACCACCGCTCTGGCGGATCCCCCGCCCCGCCCGCACCTGCAGGGCGTTGAACTTGGTGGCGATGAAGATGTCGTCGGTGATCCCCCAGCGGCGCAGTGCCTCGCCGATGAAGACCTCGGAGGTGCCGTAGCCCGGGGCGGTGTCGATGACCCGTCCCCCCAGCTCGTGGAAGACCCGGATGGCGTTCCGGGCCCGCTCCGCATCGGGGTCCGTGGGGGGGACCATGAAGGGGAGCCCCCCCAGCCCCACCACCGGGAGCAGCTCTCCGGTCCGGGGAACGGCCCGCTGCAGGAGGGGCTCCTGGGAGGAGCGGGCGAAGAGGGGAAGCCCTCCCACGGCGATTCCGGCGGCACCGGCGGCGCCGAGACGGAGGAGGTCACGTCGGGAGAGGGTCATCAGGGAGACCAGGGCAAGGGGGGTTGGCGTGCCGGGGGAGGCACACCAGCCCGTCTACAGTGGGCCGGAGCGCAGGCCTCACGCAACAGGATCGTTCCGGGGATCCCCCGCCCCGGGTGGGCTCCCCCTCCCTCCCCACCGCCCCAGGGGACTCCGGAAACGGAGGGTGGCCACCCCGATTCCCGCCAGGACCAGGAGCCCCCCAGCCACCGTGATCAGGTCGGGGGTCTCCCGGATGCCGGGGAGTCCCCATGCCAGGAGGGTGGCCCCCACCGGCTCACCCAGAAGCGCCAGATTGGCGGTGTGGGCGGGGAGATAGCGGAGGGCAT
>CAYQVI010000106.1:0-12167 GCA_964420725.1 uncultured Gemmatimonadaceae bacterium
TCCGGACCCCCATGGGTCAGACCGAGGAGTACTACCAGGCGCTGAAGGTGCTGAATGTGCCGTCGGCCATGCTCCGCTTCCAGAACGAGTGGCACGGCACCAGTTCCATGCCGTCCAACTTCGTGCGGAGCCAGCTCTATCTGCGGAGCTGGTTCGAGCGGTGGGGGGGGCGTCCGGTGTCGGACGACCGGTAGGGGGGGAGGCGGGCCGGTACGGGCCCGCAGCTGAGTCCACTTCGTTCGACTGTAGAAAAAGCGGCCACCCCGGGAACGGGGTGGCCGTTTTTCCGCCTGGCGATTCCGGAGGGGCCACCCTTCCGATAGTGGACCGCCCCTGATCCGTTTCGTCCCCGCATTCCGAAACCATGGGAGATCACCCGCTCCTGGGCTCCTGGGCCCGGGGCGCACTCCGACGTGGGACGGACCGGGAGGATGTATGGACAGGATCAGGCACGTTGCAGGAGAAGGGGTCCCCGGGGCTTCCTCGGGCCACCGGTTGTCCGGAGCCGGTTGGGCCGCCCTGGTGGTGGGAGCCCTCTTCTACCTCCCCCTTCAGGGAGAGGCCCAGCGGGGACCGATGGACCCTTGTTCGGAGCTGGTGGAAGCCGCCCGGGGGGGGCGGACGATGGCAGAGATGCAGCGGCTCATCGAGGCCAAGCGCCCCGACGAGCGGATCCTCACACAGTGCGGAGAGGTCCTCCAGCGGGACCCTCAGGTGGCCGAGGTGGTGCGGAGGGACTCAGAGGCGCTCCGGGCCACGGCCCTCCAGCAGGCCCAGCGGATCAGCTCCTCATCCCAGAGGCCACCGGAGCAGTTGGCCATCAATCGTCGGGTGGTGCTGGCCCGGGAGGCGGGAGCCGCCCGCATGCGGCTCTTCTCGTCGGCCACCCCCCCCGCTGATCCCCCTCCCGCTCCGGTACCGGCCATCGGAACCGTGACACCGGCCAACCTGGTCCCGGGCACCGACCTGGTCATCGAGGGGAGTGGGTTCGGGAACAACGGAGGCACGGTCCGGCTGCGGCTCCAGGGAATGACCTTCACCGCAACCGTGAACCAGTGGACGCCCACCTGGATCAGCGCCTACCTGAACGACCAGATCTCCGGGGTCACGGAGAGCAACGGGGCCGTGCTGGAGATCCAGCCCCAGGGGGAGGCGGTCATCTCCCGGGTGGTGCCCTTCATTCCCCTGTATGAATCCACGGTGATCAACGACCTGGGCCTGCCCATCGTGGCGTGGCCGCTACCCGGAGAGCATGTGAGGGTCATGGCGGAGAAGTGGAGCCTGGGCAACCACTGGGAGGTCACCACCGACCCCTGGACGTCGGCGAGTGGCGGGATCGAGTGTGAGATCGACGGGCCGCCTGTGGCGAATCCTGGCAATGCCAACCTGGCCACACGGGTGCGGGTTGCGTGGGGGTGGTTCCAGCTCCCGTCCTGTCTTGTGTACTTCGAGATCCAGGGGCCGAAGGGATTCCAGCACGGGCTCTGGTAGCGGAGGAGAGCCCGGGACAGGAGGTCGCAGGGGTGGGAGCGGTCCGGGGAAGGTCCTGGCGGAGGCTGGAGTGGCAGATCGGGTGGGGCGACCGGGGGGCGCCAATCACTCCTCCAGGACCACGTCCGCCAACACGAAGCCGTCCCGCTCCACCCCTCCTCCCCGCCCCGCCACCCGCAGCCGCTCCCCGAACATGGGCCCCGCCAGGACGCAGGTGTGGAATTCCCCATTCTCGCCGCACGGGTCCACCCCGGGGGGGAGGGCATCCAGAAGTGCGTGGTCGAAGCGCCTCCCTGCGAAGGAGGCGGGGAGCTTCGTGGGGTCCACACAGGTGAGTACCGCCTCCACTCCGGCGTCCACCATCTCCCGGGCCAGCGCGGTGGTGTCGGCTCCCCACAGGGGGAAGAGGGGAGCGATTCCGCTTCCGGCCAACTGTGCCTCCCGGTAGGCCCGGACGTCCTCCAGGAAGAGGTCGCCGAAGGCCATGTGGGTCACCCCCCGCCCCCGGGCCTCGTCCAGCGCCCGGGCCGTTCGCTCTTCGTAGACCGCGTTGGGGCAGGGCCACGGGAGGGGCACCACGTACAGGGGGAGCCCCACCGACCGGGCCTGCGCCTCCAGGATCTCCCGGCGGGTGCCGTGCATGGCCACACGATCCACGGCGGCATTCACGGTGGTGAGGAGTCCCACCACCTCCACCCCCGGGTCCTCCCGGAGGAGCTTCAGTGCCCAGCCGCAGTCCTTTCCCGAGCTCCACGAGAGGAGGACGCGACGGGGCGCCGGGATCTCCCGGAGGGGGTCTCCGCCGTCCAGGAAGAGCCTCCCCCCGGGCCCCAGCGCCGATGTGATGGCCCGGAGCGCCCGTGCCTCCAGCCCCGGGTGACGACCGTCCAGCGCCCCCACCCTCACCGCGAAAGCCAGGTCGTAGGGGGCCTCCCCCGGTTCGAGGGCGAGGTCCTCCACGGCCACCTGCCGCACCTGCATCCGCCCGGCTCTGATCTCGGCCCCGGAGGCCACCACCGCCTGCCGGACGGCGGTGGCCGACCGATCAAGGGCCAGGATCCGCCCATCCCCGATGCGGCCGGCCACCGCACGGGCCGCCGCCCCTGGTCCACACCCGATCTCCAGCACCCGAATTCCCGGGCGGAGGGGCAGGGCGTCGACGATGGCGGTCAGGCGGGGGGAGAGGTGGGAGGGCATCGGGCTGGTCCGGTTGGGGTTGGGTCTGCCGGGGCTCCCGAACGGGGACCGGCCTGCGTCAGCCTAGTCCTCTCCCTCTCATGGTGGAAAGGGAACTCCGCCGCCAATCCCCTCCCGAAGCATGCCCGGGGCCGTTGACGCCTGGCAGGGGGAGGCAATATCTGGGTAGACGCCCCCGTCGGGACCGCCGAAACCCCCACCGACCCTGGCCTGGAGCATCGAGTGGAGGAGCCCCCGCCCTCACCACCCCCCAGCCAGACCGATCCCTGGCTCCGGGGCACCCTCCACATCCGACTGAGCCAGCTCTTCCTGGTCCTGTCCGCCGCCATCGTCCTGGCTCTGCTCCTCACCGGAAACAGCGTCTTCATCGGTATCCCCGGGGTGCTGGCGTTGGTTTGCCTGGTGGGAATCCTGGCAGAGTGGCACAAGCTCCGTGCAGCCCGCCTCGCCATCCGGACCATGCAGCGGGAGGGCTCCTGGCTCTACTGGCAGCTACCCGCAGGGCTCTGGTCGGCCCATTTCCGGAAGGAGTCCCGGAAGCTGAAGAGGATGACGTTGCTCCTGGGGCTCGTGGCGGCCTTCATTGTGGCTCTGGTCACGGTGGTCGGGCCCTACCTCTCCGGGTGGGCACCGCAACCCAACGGGGGGGATCTGCGCATCATTGCTCCCGCCGGGCGCGCCTTCGCGCTGGCTGTCACCGGGGTATTCCTGTCCATCGGGGTGACCATCGACCTGATGCAGGCGGTGATCCGCCGGGCGGTGGCCCGGCACGGAAGAGTGGCCCTCATCGGGCCACAGGGGGTGATCGTGGGAGGCGAGTTTCTCCCCATCGCCCAACACTTCTTCCTCCGCTTCCGTGGTGTCGTCATCACGGATCCACCGGACCCCGTCCTGGAGCTCCACTTCAGTGAAGGCCATGTGGGCTACAACTCCGGGACGGGGGCCCTGGGCACCTTTCGTGGGAATCGGATCCTGAGCCTCCCGATTCCCCCGGGGTGGGAGGAGGATGCTGTTCGGGTTCGGGCCTCCCTGGGGAGCTTGCCGGAGTAGAGCCCATCACCCGCTGGGGATCGCCCGCCACCTGGTCGCTCTGGCAGCCCGAACCATCGGATACCTTCACCGCCCCGCGGGGTGCCACCCCTCCTGGTACCACGCCCGAAGGAGATGGACGGCCCGGAGGGAGCCATCCGGGTTCACGAAGGCGGAACGGCGGGCCCGGTAGGCCTCCAGGACCCGGGCGGCCTCCGCCCGGATGGCCAGGTCCTCCACCAGGGGTTCATGCCCCTTCGGGACGGCGTACACGAACCGCCCGCTCTCCCTGGAGTGAACGGGGATCTGGAAGAAGTCCCGCTCCACGAAGTCTCCGGTGCGGGCCATCTCCGCAGCGGCCTCGGTGAAGAAGGTGACGGCATGCTCCGGGTAGCCGAAGAGATATCCGTACCCCCTGAATCGGGCACCGGAGTCCTCGTATTCCACCACCGTGACCACGGCGGCGGGATCGGCGCCGGGAACCAGCCCCCACTGCCCCCAGAACGCCGCGTCCCGGGACAGGACATCGTCCAGGCGTCCCTGATGGATGAACACCACCTGCACCGACCGCGTGGAATCCTGGGTGGCCCGGAACGGCAGGAGGACGGCGCGAACGGGGCCACACTCCAGACTCCGGACCACCTCCTGAAGCCCCAGGAGGGAATCCAGCTCAGGGTGCGCCGGATCCGTGGCCTCCCGGGCTCCGGATGGGGTGTCCGGGGGGCGGGCCACCGCCAGTTGCCGCTGCGTCAGGGAACTCATGGGCTTCAGGGGAAGCCCCCGCTCCGGATCGGCGGCCAGGGTGAAGAGGGCCTCGTTGTCCAGCCCTGAGGCCAGGATGGAATCGGCCAGGGCCTGCTGCTCCGGCGCCAGCCCCTCCACGGCGAAGCAGGTGGAGGGCTCCTGGAGGGTGGGGGCCCTCGGGGCGGAGGCCGTGGATGGAGGGGCGACGGGGGCCGGGGCGACCGTGGCCGGTGCGGGGGCAGGGGCGCACCCAGCCAGCAGGAGGGCCAGGGCGGCAGCCACCACGATGTGTGGAGCCGGAGTGCGGACGGAGGATGCGCTGCCCGACCTGATGCCGCCAAAGGGTGCGTTGCCCGACGAGGAGCTGCCGGGCTGTACGCTGCCGAGGTGTGCACAGGCCACCGGACTGCAAGTCGCCGGGCTCGCCTGCGGGGATGGATACGACTCGCGGCGGAGGGTCATGGAAGCGGGGGAAGAAGGGAAAGGGTGAACAGGGCTCGGCTGCGGGAGAACGGTCCCGGGTCGGATGTGGTGGATCCCGTGGTCTTGCGGACGGACCCCTCCAGAGCCAGGTGGACCTGTGTGCGGCTGGGTGAGATGGGAAGGGCGAGGCCGATCTCCCCCCCGGCCAGCCAGCTGGCCCTCCGGGTGAAGTCGAAGTCTGGGCGCACCAGGATGGGGGTCACCACGGTGGCCCTCCCGGCTTCCCACCCTTCCGCCAGGGGGGCCGAGAAGCCGGCACGGAGGTGGAGCTGAAGGCGAGAGGGCTCCCGGGAATGCGCGGTCCACCGCACCCCGCCCTGGAACCCCGCCCGGGAAACACTCCAGCGGGTATCCGCAGCAATGTCCTCCCGACGCGTCTCGCTGGCCTCCAGGAGCAGCGAACCCTCCCATGTGGACCCTTGCGGGGAAGACCGCAGGGGCATGGAGAGCTCCAGGGTGGCGCCCGCCTCCAGATCCTCTGTGTTCACCGCCAGGAAGACCGGGTCGGTGCCCTCCCCCCGGTGCAGCCATCCTGCCCACCGGAGCTCCTGGACGTGGGCGGCAGGGGGCGGGAGCGGGGTCCCCGCTGGACCGCAGGTCAGCCGCCGCAGGGCGCCCCTGGCCTGGAGTTCCACCCGCCGGTACCCCCCGCCGTACTCCGGTCTGGCGATTCCCTGGCGGAGGGAGTCTGCGTAGATCCCCACCTGGACCGCCCCGCTCACCCCCCACCCCGGGGAGCGACGGACCACCTGGAGCCCTCCAGCCACCCGTCCGCCTTCGCGTGTGCGGGTGGCCCGGACAAGCTGTGTACGGTCAAAGGTCCCGTACCCCCTGAATCGGTAGACGAAGGGATCATCCCCGGCGAAGTACCCGATCTCGCTCTCCTCCAGCACCCACCCGAGATTGCCGGTGAGCCCCACCGTCCAGAGGCCCCGGACCACCTCCAGGCCGGGGACCAACTCCAGCTCCCGGACCCGGACAAGGGGGCGGGGATCGTTCCTCCGGGCTCCCTGCCCCCAGACGGCGGACACTGCCACTCCGCCGAAGACCCCTCCGGGGAGCGAGGGGGATCCCAGTTGCCCCATCAACAGGACGTCGTCCCGACCCCAGTCCCCGCCTGTGGAGTCGGCCCATACGTAGGGAGAGCCCGAAAAGGGGTCGGCCACGGCAGACCAACGGACGTCCTCGTCGGCGCGGCGCCGGTACTGGAAGGCCCCGGCGGAGTGCCAACCACCTGTGGCCCGATGCCCCTCCAGCCCCACGGCCAACTCCCCTCGACGGGCAGGATCCTGGACCCGGCGGTGGGTCCCCGACTCCCCTCCGGCCTGGATACGGAAGTGGCTCCGTCCGGAGAATCCGGCCTCCCGGAGCCCGGCGGGGTTGCCGCCCTCCCGCCAACTCCCCGGGAGGGTATCGGGGGCCGTGAGGGTCGACAGGCTCCCGGCCCCCTTCCCCACCGCCTGGGCGGAGGCTCCCTGGTGGGCTCCTGCGGAGCCAGCAGCCCCCAGAAGGGCCGCCACGACGACGACTCTCCCGGGGGCTGCGGTTCTCCAGATCCTGATCATCCGCGCTCCCGCCACACTCAGTTGCCGCGGGGAGTCGGCGTGCTCAGCACCTCGAAATCGTTGGCGCTGTTGTTCGTGTCCCGGTACACGGTGCGCCCCCCGATGACGGTCTGGACCCTCCGGCGCACCGATTCTCCGGTGTAGGTCCCGGTTGCGTGGATGAAGCCGGCATCCACGGCGGCGGGAAGGCGCTTGAAGGGGCCGCTCTGCGCATTCTGCAGCGCCTCCACCCCGTCCAGCACATTGGCCACCGGAATCCGGATGACCGGGGGACTTGTGGGGGCCTGCTCCGGGATCTGGACCTGGTCGAAGCTCCCGAAGTCTCCGTCCACCAGGACCATGGAGGGCCCGAACACCGGCACCAGGGCAAAGAAACCGAATCGGCGGTGGAGCATCTCCATGTTCGGCACCCCGGGAGCATCCAGGTCCCTGGAGTCCGGGACATCCACATACATCTCCCAATCCGCATTCCCCAGGTCCACAGGCGAGCCGGGGTTGCCGGCAGGATCGCTGCGGTGGTTGATCCCCTGCTGCGCGATGAGGATGCGGCCGCCAGGGGCCACGGGATGGTCGGTGGGCCCACCGGGAATCCCCCACACCGCATCGGCATACACGTGGCCAGCATCACCCTGGAACGGGGTGGGCTGGGAGTTCGGGTTGATCTGCCCCGACACGCCGAAGACGTTGGCCAGCATCAGCCCGCCCGCGTAGAGGGTGTCTGTGGAGTTGTTCACGATCTCGAAGAACTGGTCAAAGAAATAGTTTCCCCCCGAGGGCCGGGCCGAACCGGTGAAGTACATCTCCCGGATCACCCAACGGCCCACACGAGAGCCAGTGAGCCGGAGCAGCACCGGGGTGGCCGACGGAGTGGATGAGATCAACTCCGTGGGGAGGAGGGCGTTCAGCTCCACGCTCTCCGCCAGTCCGTAGAGGGTGAGGGCCTCGGCCTCCGAAACGGAGCGGTTGGCGGAGATCTCGTAGCTCCCGGGAAGGACCTCCGGAAACAGGGCCAGCCCCTGGGCGTTGGTTGTAGCGGTGTCGGCGCTTCCCCGCTCCAGACTCCGGAGTACAACCCGTGCATTGGAGGCCCCGGTCTGGGCGTAGGAAGCAGGGAACTCCACCTGCACGCTGAGGTCCACCGTCTGTACGCGGACGGCGTCATCGCTGCAGGCGGCCAGCCCCAGGGCCAGCAGGGCGAAGGAGATGGAACGCAGGCCGCGGGAGGGCCGGGGAAGCCGGGAAATCGGGTTGTTCACGATGGTGCCTCTGGACTAAATGATGATGGACGATGTGGATGCAGGGCGCGCCCCCCTCAGCGGAGGGTCCGATGCCCCGTACGGGCCACGAGCTCCACACCGAAGAAGAGCGGTGGATTCCGCTGAACGAAGCCGCCGGTGCGGGGGTTCTCGTGGAGGGGCCGCGAGGCCAGGACGTTGTTGGCGAAGAAGGACATCTCCAGGCCTGCAGGAAGGGTCTTCGAGAGTCGGAGGTTCATGAGCCAGAGGGGGGGCGGGTTGTCCTGGGCCAGGTAGGCCTCCGAGGGCTGCCTCACCAGCTCGCTGTTCTCCGGACTCCTGGCGGCCTCTGGCGTGAGTGGATTGAAGTCGCCGGCCCGGTCCACAAACCCCACGGGAAGGGGGGCCACACCGGTGGCCTGACGCCGGTCCCACCACACGGTCTGGACCAGCGCGGAGAGGAGGAGACCCACGTCCGGCGCCCGGTGGATGAAGCGGGCCGCAGTGACGAGCCGGTCCCCCTCCGATCCGTCGGCGCGGTAGACCCCCACCCGGACCGGGGGAGACGAGCTGAAGAAGAAGGCCCCGGCGTCGATACTCCGGGCGCGGGACACCACCCGGGTGCTGGTCCATCCGCCATTCACGACCAGCGAGGTCCGGAGCCGCTCCCACTCCGGCAGATCAAGGGTGAACTCCACCCCCCTGGAGCGAAGATCACGGGTCGCGGAGGGGACATCGTACGCGCTGTAGAAGGTGTCGACCCGCACGGGACCCGGTGTGATGACTGGAGGCCGCCCCTCCGGTGTGTCCGTCACCCCGAAGCGGTCGACCGGGATGACCACCAGTTCCCGGTCCCACCCGTAGGCTCCCTGGGTGCGCTCGTCGAAGTAGACAAGGGAGGAAGAGGCCCCTCCCCGGCGGACGTCGAGTCCCATCTCCCACTTGTCCGCGGTGAACGCGCGGGCACCTTCATTCGACGGCTCCACCACCCGGGTGGTGAGGATGAGGAGGCGTTCGGTTGGGTTCTGGGCGAAGTAGTTCAGGTTCACCAGGTCGAAGTAGCGGGGCCCGGGGTGCAGGTACGCCAGCGGAGGCGCCTTGGCGGCGCGGCCTGCTCCGGCCCGCATCCGCACGCCGTCGGCAAGCTCCAGGGAGGCGTTGATCCGGGGCTGAAGCTCGGTTCCGAAGCGCCCGGAGGTGAGGCCAACCGGATCCAGGTTGTCCCACCGGAGCCCCGCCCCGAGGTCCATCCTGCGTCCTGCAACCTCCCCTGCAATCCGATCCTCCAGGTAGAGGGAAAGGACGTGCAGCGACGGGATCCCCCGGAAGGAGCGGGGGCGGTCCCCCACGTTGTAGTTCTGCCTTGGGGGGGCGGCGAGATCGAACTGGCGCCCTTCTCCCCGATTCCCGTCCATGCGCCACTCGGCCCCCACCACCGGCCGATGGACCCCCAGGCGGGATCGGATCGTCCCTTCCCCCTCCACCCGGGTGTACAGGTTGATGGGGCGCCCATCCACAGTGGTGACGTTCAGGTACTCGCTGGGTCCGTAGACCCCCACCACGGTGGTGTCGGTGGTGGCCGTGGTGACGGGGGTGATGCTCCGTCCCACCAGGGACTGATAGCGCCCCTCCTGCCGCGCCAACGAGGCGGACCCGGTCCAACTCAATCGGAGGGAGGAGCCGGGGCGCGGACTCCATCCCCCCAGGAGCGAGACCCGGAGCCCCTGGTCCCGGGACGACCGCTGGATCTGGTCGCGGGTGTCGTCCGGGTCCCGCCGGCGTTCGTCCAGGGTGCTCCAGCCGTGGAGGCGGAGCGTGGCCTCCGGGCGACCATCCGGCCCCCGACGGCTCCTCCACGCCAACTGGATCCCGCCCCGGTAGAAGTTGTCCAGGGTCTGCCTGGGATCGTCCTGGGCTCCGGTGAGGGTTCCAGTGGCACTCCACCCACTCTCCTGCACGCCATCTCCCCAGCCGGCCGCCACCCCCAGGTCCAACAGCGTCGGGTTGGCCCGGAGCCGGATCTCGGGGGTCCTGGCGCCCACCCGGGTCTGCACCAGAATGAGACCGCTGGTAAGGTCTCCGTGTCGAGCCGAGGGAATCCCCCGGATCACCTCCACGGATTCGATCTCGTCGGGGGAGACCGATCGCAGATCGACCCCGCGCCCTGCCACCGACGAGAACGGGGGCTGCGAACCGGCGCCGCTGTTCAGGATGGTGACGTCGGTCTGGAGGTTGGCATTGTTCGATAGGGGAGCCCCGTCCATCACCAGTGAGGTTCCCAGGGCGTTGGCGCCGGCGGCTTCAGCGGTAGTGGGCACCTGTCTAAGAAGGCTCTGCTGGGCCCCGGACAGGGTGGGATTGCCTGCCACCTGCCCGGGCACGAGTTGCAGGAGGTCCGCCAGGGAGGAGGCCTGGAGGTGCTCCACCGCGCTCCGGTCGATGGTGGAGCGGCTACCGGGGCCGCCGCTCCGGGGTCCCTCCCGGGCCGAGACCACCACTTCCGGTAGCTCCAGTGCCCGCTCCGACATGATGAGATCCACGTGGGCCTGGACTCCTGCCGCCAGCTCCACCTCCACCGGGATCCCCACCAGTCCGATGCGTTCCGCAGCCAGGACGACGACCCCTGCGTCCAACCGCTCCACGCAGAAGACGCCGTCGGGGCCTGAAACGGCCCACCGGTTCCGCCCCTCCAGCTGGACCAGAACCCCCTGGAGGGGAACCCCCGTCCCTGCCAGCCGGACGACCCCACAGACGGACCCCCGGGGATCCGACGACACCGGCGCCTGGGCCGCGAGAGAGCCGGAGAGGGACGCACAGAGGAGGCACAGGATCGCAACCGTGGCTCCCCGGGACACGGAGGACCAGGTGCGAGGACGCCCCCGGAGGAGATGGGGTACTGCCAGAAGGGAATTCACCTTGGAATGATAACAAGAATGCATTCTCATACAAGCAGAGATGTAGGTCCCTCCCTGGAGTCTCTGGACGGGCTTGAGCCCCCCCTATCCCGCATCCTCGACCACCAGCGACTGGTGCAGCCCGATCCCGGCCCGCACCCCGTCCGCGATGGCCATGCTGATGTTGCTGGGGAAGGCCGCGGCATCCCCGGCCGCGTAGACCCCCGGGACCGTGGTCTGCTTCCACAGGTCGGTGCGGACGATGGGGCCGGTGGGGGAGTCATCGAAGGCACACCCCAGGTCGGCCGCCAGGGAGCAGGCCTGCCGGAGAGGCGCCCCCACAAAGGCCGCCCGGACCGGTACCACGCGGCCATCCGCCAGCTCGACCCCCTCCAGGGCGGGAGCATCGCCGGTCAGCCCCAGCACCGGCGTCTCCTCCAGCGTGATCCCCCGCCGGGCCAGCGTCCCCCGGGCCTCCGGGTCCAACGCCACCGCGCCGCCGGTGAACAGGGTGACCTCACCCCATTCGGAGATGAGCAGCGCATGGTGCACCGCCAGGGGATGGGAACTCACCACCGCCAGGGGTCCACCCCCGACCTCGTACCCATGGCAGTAGGGACAGTGCAGGACCGTCTTGCCCCAGCGCTCCGCCACACCCGGGATCTCCGGCAGCACATCGACCATCCCCGTGGCCAGCAGTAGCCGGCGGGCCGTGACGATCTCACCACCGCCCAGTTCCACCTCGAACGGCCCACCGTCCCCGGCGGCCACCGCCCCCACCGTTCCCTCCCGGATGGCGGCCGTGGGATAGCCTGAGAGCTGACGCCGGGCCTCTGCCAGGATCTCCGCCCCCGGGCGCCCATCCTGGGCCAGGACCCCGTGGGAGTGGCTGGCAGTACGATTCCGGGGGAGCCCGGCGTCCACCACCAACACCCTCCGCCGCGTCCGGGCGATGTTCAGGGCGGCGGAAAGACCGGCGAAGGATCCACCGACAACCACGGCATCGAAGGGCTCCTGCCTCATCCCCTCGCCCCCTCCCGGAAGCGTTCCATCCTCCCCATGACCAGCACCATCAGCAACAGCGCCGGCGCCAGGAGCCCCAGAAGGTTCACCCCAACCCGGGACGACACTCCAGGAGCCAGTCCGGCCTCCACCGGGGGAGGCGGGGGAATCTCGTCCACCGCTCCTGAGGTGAAGCGCTCGCCCCGGACGATCTTCGCCCCGATGAACTCCTTGAAGCCGGAGTGGAGCTCCGCCACCGATTCCCGGAAGGCCCGGTAGCGTGCATCCCCGGTGCCGGCCACGTCCTGTAGCGCCTCCTGGGCCACCAGCGCCGGCGACAGGAAGCGGAGGCGCCGGAGAAGGATCCGCTGGGCATCGGCCTGTTGGTCGTACAGCGCCCGGATGGGGGCCACCCGCCGCTCCACCTCCTCCTGCACCGCCCACGACCGGGCGGCGAAGTTCTCCATGTCGGGCGTCTCCCCCGCCAGCTCCGGGTGCTCCTCGTAGTAGGCCGCCAGGATCCTGGA
>CAYQVI010000107.1:0-12039 GCA_964420725.1 uncultured Gemmatimonadaceae bacterium
ACCGCCGCCTCCAGGTGCCCCAGCGCCTCCCGGAAGCGGAAGGCCCCCGAGGCCTCCACCCCCAGCCCGAAGGCCAGGAGCGCCTGCACATTCGCGGTGGGACGCTGCAGCACCCGCTCCCGCTCGGCAGGGGTCAACTGGATCCCCATGGCCTCGTACAGACCCAGTGCCAGCTCCTTCTGCATGTCGAAGAGGGTCGCCAGCGCCCCGCTCCGGCGGACCGGATTGCCGGAGATGGCAGCCCGGGCCACCGGGACCGCGTAGGCCTCCAGGCGGAGCGCGTCAGGGGTCCCGTCCACCCGTCCCTGCACGATCCGGCCGGCCCGGAGGATCCGCCCGGCCCGGGCAGCGGTGGTGGAGTCCACCCGGGTGGTCTCCGCCAGCGCCAGCTCGTCGAAGAGGGCCTGGATCTGGACCCGCTCCAGCACCTGCAGCCGGTCCGTCTGGCTCATGTCCGTGGCCAGGAGGACCGCCAGTGCGGCACCCAGGGGGCGCAGCGTCTCGTCGGAGGCACCCACCAGGAGGGGGAAGATCCCCAGCCGGACGGCCTCCGGCTCCGCGCTTCCCAGGGTTCCCTCCATGGCCACGGCCTGCCGCACCGCCGCGTCCAACTCCATCCGATCCACCAGCGCCAGCCGGGCCCGGATGTGCCGGGTCAGGCGGGGAGAGGGGCTCACCTCCAGGAACCGCTCGTACGCCGTCCGGGCCTCAGCCAGATTCCCCAGCGCCTCCTCCGCCAGTCCCAGTTGGAAGAGGGACTCCGGGTAGGCGTCGCTCTCCGCCGAGACCGTTCGCACCAGATCGGCGGCCTCTCCGGGGCGCCCTTCGCTCCGGTAGGCGTTGGCCAGCTCCAGGCGGGCCGGCAGGTCGGCAGGAGCCGACTCGATCCGACGTTCCAGCTCCGCCATCCGCTGCGGGCCCATCGGCTGGATTCCACCGGGGAGCGGGGCGCACGCGGGAAGGAGGAGCAGAGCCAGGAGGAGGCCGGGGCGAAGGCGCGACCCCTGGCGGACGTGATGGTTCATCGAGCGAGACGAGTGGATCATCATCCCTTTCACGAGCCGAGGGGGGACAGCGGAGGGGAGAGAACACAATCAAGGTAGATAACCTGCGTGACGGGGTTGTTTCAAGGTTTTCCGGGACAATCACTTACGAATAGCATAGAACTGATGCACCCGTCTTCCCGGGGCACCAGTGGATCTTTCAATATTGATTGAACAAAGTTGCCTCCAACGGCTTCCAGCCCGCCCATTCTCCACCCCCGGGATGGGTGTGGGCGAAAGCCGATGTGTCACAAATGTTTGCAGGACCTTTCCGGCTCAGGGCAGCTCCGTCCACTCCCCCTCAGCGGGCTCTTCGACACCTCCCGGCACGCCTCTTGTCTCATGATTCCACACATTACCAGGTAGTTAGTACCAGGAGTGCAGGAATGGACGGCCATCGATCCCGCCCCTTTGCCCTCGTTGCCGGTGCCTCCAGCGGCATCGGCCTCGCACTGGACCAGGGAACTGGCCCGCAACGGCTTCGACCTGCTCCTCACCACCGAGGATGGCCGACTGGAAGCCGCCGCCCGGGAGGTGGCCTCGGAAGGGGTGGAAGGAGCGGCTTCCCATGCCTGCCAGGGTGCGGGATCTGGTGCAGGAGCCGGACGGCAGCCTCTACCTGGTGACGGATGAGGACAACGGAAGGGTGCTGCGGCTGGCGCCGCTGCAGAGGACCGGCGGAGGGGGGTGACGCGCACGGCGCGATTCTTCGACAGGCCACGGGCGATCTGGGGAGTTGTCCCAGCCCGGAGAAAGAGCCTCTTGGGTGGGAAGACGGGACCCAGCTTCCTCCTACGGGCACCACCTCTTGACGATACTGTGTATCACACACTATCATGGTATCATGACTAAAGGGCAATCCACAACAGGTGAGGCGGATCCGCCGCCGGAGATCCTCGAGAAGCTCACGCTGGAGTTGAGGCGGGGGGTGATCGTGCTGGCCTGCCTGAGCCGACTGGACGAGCCAGGCTATGGCTACGACCTGCAGCAGCGGCTTGCCGACCAGGGGATGGAGATCGAACAGGGCACCCTCTATCCCCTGCTGCGTCGGCTGGAGGAGCAGGGACTCCTGGCGGAGGAGTGGCGCATCGAGGGGTCGCGGCCCCGCAAGTACTACCAGTTGACCCCGGCAGGACGACGGGCCAGGGAGTCCCTCAAGGCCCAGTGGCGCGAGATGACTGCCGTTCTGGAACGCCTGCTGGACACGACAGGAGGAGGTTGAAGTGGAGCTGGTCGAGCGATACGTGAATGCGGTGGGCGAGCGGCTTCATCCGTCCAGGAGGGCGAAGGTGGAGGCGGAGTTGCGCTCCGCCATCCTGGACGCCCTGGAGTCCCGGGGCCCCGAGCCCACCGAGCAGGAGGTGGTGGCGGTGCTGGCCTCCATGGGCCGTCCGGCCTCCATGGCCGAGGCGTACGAACCCGGACGGCAGTTTCTGGTGGGTCCGGAACTCTACCCCACCTTTCGCAGGGTGCTCAGGGGAACCCTCACCACCCTCACGTGGCTGGCTGCGGCCGGCTTGACGGGGGCCCTCCTCCTGGGGGGGTTCGCCGACTTCAAGGCGGGTTCCCTGCTGGTGCGGACCCTGGCTCTCCTCCTCCTGGCCTCGGTGACAGCCGGAGCCGTGCAGTTGGCCCTGTTCGCCTGGCTCCAGCACAACGAGAGTCGCCCTTCCTGGGCGGGCCGGACACGGGGAGCGGCCTGGGATCCCCGGAGTCTGCCGGTCTCGGGGGATTCGGTCCGTGCGCCTCTTCTGGAGACGATCCCTGGCCTGGTGGCCGCCGCCGCGGTGCTGGTGGTGGTCAGCGGCATCGGCTGGGGCGCCCGGGAGGCACTCCCCCAGGTCGGGCCCGCCCTTCAGCCTCTGGTGCGCCACGGGGTCCTGGACAATGTGATCCTTCTCCAGGTCGGGCTGCTGCTCTCGGCGGGAGCACACCTGGCGGCGCTGGTCCAGGGCAAGTGGTGGCCCGCCACGCGGGGAGTGCGCCTGCTGGCCGACGCCATCGGAGTGTTCGTCTTCGCCAGGGTCCCCTTCCAGCTCCTCGATCACCGCCGGGCGCTGCTGGAGGGTGGGATGGAGCCGCACGTGTTCACATGGCTCGCCGTGACTGCGGGCGTCACCGCGGTGATCATGGCGAGCCTCGTGCTGGGCTTCTGGTGGCGGAGACTCCGGACTGGGGAGGGCGGGGGGCACGGCGGGGGCCGGGCTCTGGTCCGGAGCCTGCTGCTGGCCGGGGTGTCCGTCGGGTCGTTCTTCCCCGCAGCCTGCCTGGGGTCTCCTCCCCATGTCTCGCCTGCCCCCCCCGTTCCCGACGGTCCGTCCCTTCACCACCACCAGTATGCCTCCCCCCGCTTTGCCGAAACGCGGGACCTGTGGGTGTACACCCCCCCCGGCTACGACGCGGGAGCCCCCCTGCGGTACCCGACCCTCTACCTCCTGCACGGGGTCGGAGAGCACGCCGACGCCTGGTCCAGGGTTGGAGGCGTGGAACAGGTTCTGGACAGCCTGATTGCCGCAGGCCTGGCGGAGCCCATGGTCGTGGTCATGCCGGGGGGCTATGGCTTCCCGGGCGCCGCATCACGGGCCATGGAGATGCTCAGCCCCGCGACCGATCAGAGGGCCGTCATGGAGGCGTTCTCCGGGGGATTGCAGGATGAAGTCATCCCCATGGTGGAACGTCTGTACCGTGTGCGTCCCAGTTCGGAAGCCCGGGCCGTTGCCGGCCTGTCGATGGGGGGATCCCAGGCCGTCTACCTGGGACTGAATCACCCGGACGTCTTCGCACGGGCGGCCTCGTTCGGCGGCGCCATCATCATGTTCGGGGGGCGCTACGCCGATTGGTTTCCCGCGGTCGCCCGCGGGGGGGCTGTCTCTCCCGGTCTTCGCATGTCCGTGGGCGCCGACGATTTCCTCCTGGGCGCAAACCGCCACTTCGTCTCCTGGCTCCATCGGCAGGGAGTCGACGTCCAGTTGGACGAGGTGCCCGGGGGCCACGAATGGGCCCTGTGGAGGCGAGAACTGATCCGTCTCCTTCCGGTGCTGTTCCGGGGCGGGGACGGTCCGCCGGCCCATTCCGGAAACCAACTCCTCACCTGATTCCCCTTCCCAGGAACGCCCATGAACGTCCTCTCCCATTCCGGGGGCGCCCTCCGCTCGGGGCTGTTCGCCCTGTCGGCCCTGGCTGCCTTCGGCCCCACCGTTCCCCTGGAGTGCCAGGATCTCCCTCCCGCTGCGGGACTGATCGATCGCTACGTCCAGGCCGTGGGGGGCCGCGACGCGCTGCTGGCGTACCCGGCTCAACGCTCCCTGGGCACCTTCGAAATGCCCATGGCCGGGCTCCGTGGGGAGCTGGTTGTCGTTTCCGAGGCCCCTGATCGGATGGCCACTCGCATCACGGTTCCCGGGATGGACCCCATGGTCAGCGGCTACGACGGGCGGATCGGCTGGTCCGTGGAGCCCATGCTGGGGGCCAGGCTCCTCACCGGAAGGGAACTCGACACCGTCCGGGACAACGCCCTGACACTGACCGCGGTGCGGGACCCGGCGCTCTTCCGCACCATGGAGACGGTGGGACGCACCGAGGTGGGGGGCGAACCCTGCTACCGGGTCCGCCTGGTGTGGCAGAGCGGCCGTGAGACCTTCGACTGCTTCCACATCGACACGGGGCTTCTCGTGGCCACCATGGAGGAATCCGAATCACCCATGGGTGTCGCCATGGTGACGAGCCGAATGGAGGACTACCGCTCCTTCGGGGGGGTGCTCCTCCCCTCCCGAATCACCATCGAGATGATGGGGATGGAGCAGATCCTGACCATCCACTCTGTAGAATTCGAAGGCGTGGACACCTCCCTCATCGATCCGCCAGCGGAGATCCGGGCTCTGGAGGGAAGGCGGTAGGGACCGCAGCCCCGGAGCCCACCCCATTCACGTCACGGTCAGCACCACCGTGATGGTCCGACTCCCGTTGCTGGCGTTGGGGGCCGAAGCGGTGACGACCCACACGTAGGTCCCGGCCACCAGTGCGCCGGGTGTCACGGTGAGGGTCAGGACACCGGTTCCCGGATTGACCGTACACCCCACCGGGGCGCCCCCGGGCACCGTACATGTCAGAGCACCCAGGTTCGACAGGTCTCCGGCTCCGCTGTTGGTCACGGTCACCGCGGCCGAGGCCGGCGCGGTGGTTCCGCTCCCCGCCACCGAGGTGAAGTCCACCCGGCTGGCGCTGGTGGCCAGCACCGGCTGCAGGATGGAGAGGGTCACCGACAACGACGCCGGGGAGTTGGACGCGCTGTCGGCGGTCACCGCGATGTCTACCGGAGTGGGGCTGGCCGTGAGTCCCGCCGGATTCGCGGCGATCCGGAGTCGGTCCGTGCCCACCACCGAGCAGGCGAGCCAGGCCGCCGGGCTGGCCGGACACGCGATCGTGCCCAGTCCGCCCTCCCCCGCATTCAGCACCGTCACCGTGTCCACGAGCAGGGCTGCCGCGCCCCGGATGGCGCTGGGGAAGAGGGCCGGAGGCGAAAAGGAGAGGGTCGCCGGGGCGACGATCCGGAGACGCACCGTGAAGACCCGGGTGACGCTACTGTGGGCGGCGCCCACCTGGACCACATAACTCCGCTCACCCCGGGGCAGCCCGGTGGGATTGGCGCTCACCGTCAGGGCGCCTGTGGCGGCGTTCACCCCGCAGGTCACGGGGGCTCCGGTGGGGGGCGTACAGGTGATCGTACCCAGGTTGGCCACCGTTCCCGCTCCCGTGTTCGTCACCACGACGGTGTCGAGGGCCGGGAGCGCAAAGGTGGAGTCCACCCGGGCGGTAAAGGTCAACTCGTTCGCATCCAGGGTGAGCACCGGCTGCTGGAGCGTCAGCCCCACCTCGATGGACTGGGGGCTGTTCAGGGCACCGGGGGCGCTGACCGGGACCTGCACCGGAGCGGGGCTCGCCGTCAGCCCGGCGGGGTTCGCGGTCAGGGTGACCGTGGTGCCTGCCACCGCGCAGGTGAGCCACGCGGCCGGCAGGGCGGGGCAGCTCGCCGCTCCCAGTGTGCCGCCGCCTGGATTGCTCACCGTCACCGTCTGGGCGGCGGGCGCCGTGCCTCCCCGGATGGACTGGAACTGCACCGACTGCCGGGACAGCCCGATCCGGGGGGCCGCAGCCACCGCCAGCGTCACCGCCACGGTCTGCGTCACCTCGCTGTTCTCGGCGGACACCTGGAGCGGGAAGACATGGGTGCCCGCCCCAAGACCCTGGGGGTCCACGGACACCGAGAGTGTCCCCGAGCCCTGGTTCACGGTGCAGGTGACCCGGGCCGTGGCCGGGTTCGGCGCGCAGGCAATCGCCCCCAGGCTGGCCGTGGTCCCCGCGCCGCTGTTCGCCAGCGTCACCTGTGCGGAGGCCGGCGTGGTCTGCGCCGCCCCCTCCGCAGCCTGGAAGGCCAGGGTCGCCGGGCTCAGCGCCAGCACCGGCTGCTCCAGGACCAGGCGCACCTGGGCCGACCCCGAACCCCCGGGAGCCTCCACCACCAGGGTCACCGGGGGGGGACTCTCCTCCAGCCCCGTCGGATTCGCAGTGAGCACCACCGTCGCCCCGTCGGTCACCGCGCAGTCCAGCCAGGCCGCAGGGGATGCCGGACACGACACCGGTCCCAGCCGTCCCCCCCCGCTGTTGGTCACCGGGATCGAGCGCACCACGGGAGCGGTGCTTCCACGAATGGCCCGAAGCTCCACCTGGCCCTCCGCCACCGCCAGCTCGAGCCCCGGATCCAGGGGCGCCTCACAGCCGGACATGCCTCCCAGCAGCAGCGGCAGAAGCACCTTGAGCGAGCGAGACCGGAGCAGCCCGGAGGCGGAGCGGAGCGAGGTCGACATACAGGATCCCGAATCGGGGGAAGGGAGTGTACGCCGGGAACATACGTGACGGATCGTCCCGTAGCTACGGAAACTTGCGTAGGGCTTTCGGACAGCTATCCTCAAAGCGATCCACACGGGGGTACGGCGCCCCCCCAGCCGCCGCGCCTTTCCCGGAGAACCGAATGGCCCGCCCCCTCTTCGCTTCCCTCGCCCTCGCGGCCGCCCTGTTCCTGGCAAGTCCGCTCACCGCCCAGCAGCGCATCACCCCCTTTGCCGGGGGCGGTCTGGCCATGGGCACCGGCGACCTGGGAACCGACACAGGGAACGGCTGGATGGCTTTCGGGGGCATCGAACTTCCCTTGGGGAGCGCAGGGCTCTCGCTGGGGGTCACCGCGGCCCACGCCCGCATTCCGTATGAGGGGGAGTTCAACGAGGAGGCCCTCGTCACCAGCATCACCGGGGACCTGGGCTACACCTTCGGACTCATCGGAAACCTGGTCGCCCCGTACGTCCGGGCCGGCGCCGGCCTCCGGGTGGACGCCTACGAACCCGGCAACCTGGCTGGAGCCCGCTCCACCCGCTCGGACTTCGGCTTCATGGGCAGCGCCGGGCTGGACTTCGATCTGGTGGGCTGGTCCATCCGGGTCGGGTCGAACTACCTGGGCGGACGAGGGTCGGGGGTGTGGGGGGTGTTTGGGGGGCTTGCGGTGCCGCTGGGATGAGGGGGGGGAGGCGGGATGGGCCGGAGATTTCGGGTCGCGGGTGTCACAGGGTGCCGGTATAGTTGGGGGACCGCGCGTCCCCTCGCGACTCCAACCATCCTCGGCAGGCCCCTTCGCCATGGCATTCAGGATCGTGGCCGGTAGCGCTACCGGACTTCGGCTCTCCCTGCGGTCTCGCTTCCCGGAATCGCCGGGAGTGGCTCCAAGGCCGGGGTCCCGCCGGAACCCGTCCCATGCCGGAGTCCAGCCGTGACAGACGGATGGTACGGGCTCCACGACCGGATCCGAACGCCTGCGCTCCTCGAGGCTCTGGAGGAGGCGGGGCTCACCGACGTGGCGCAGTGGAGCGCGAATCTCTCCCGTGACGACCTTGCCCCGGAACTGGTGGCGCATCTCGGAAGGGTTTTTGCCGAGCTGACCGGCGCTCTGAAGGATAAGGACAGGCGGGCCTGGCAGGACGCTCTACAACGGCTGGGCGAGGCGCTGATCGCCGCCGGTCACCCTTTCCGGAACCTTCCCCGAGAACTGCCGTCTTTCCCACCGCAGCGGCTCCATGAAGTCAGGCGACGGGAGGCGGTGCAGTTGGGTGAGGAACGTGTCATTCGCCCTGACCTTCCCCTGGCCGTCTCTGCTCTCCTCACGGGCTCCAGTCGCACCCCGAGCCTGGTGAGCCAAATCGAGAAGGAGATGGCCAGCGCGGACCGGGTGGACTGGCTCGTGTCCTTCATCAAGTGGAGTGGCATCCGTCCGCTGAGGGACACACTGAGGCGTTTCGTAGAGGCGGACTGGAAGTCGGAAGACGGCCCTCGTCTGCGGATTGCCACGACCTCCTACCTGGGCGCCACGGACCTGAAGGCTGTGGCGTTTCTTACGGAGCTTCCCAATACCGAAGTCCGGGTGTCCTACGACACCCACCGGACCCGGCTCCACGCCAAGGCGTTTCTCTTCCATCGGCGGACGGGGTTCGGGAGCGCCTATGTGGGGTCGGCGAACGTCTCCCGCGCAGCCCTGGACGAAGGGCTGGAGTGGACCGCGAAGATCGCCCAGCACGAGCTACCGTACCTCTGGAGGCAGATCCAGGCCGCCTTCGAGAGCCACTGGGAGGACCCAAGGGAGTTCGAGCCGATTCAGGCGGGGTCCTTGGAGCGGCTGGCCAGTGCTCTGCAGGCGGAGCGGATCGGGGGAAGCGGAGCGGGGGAGTCGGCCGGTAGCGTCCTCCCCTTCTTCGATCTTCGCCCCTACCCCTTCCAGCAGGAGATCCTGGAGGCAATCGGCGCCGAGCAGAAGGCGGGAATTCACCGACACCTCGTGATTGCAGCGACGGGGACGGGGAAGACCATGGTGGCGGCCTTCGACTACCGCCGTTTTGTTGAGGAGCAGGCTGCAGCCGCAAGGGCATCCGGGGCGCCCATCCCCTCTCGCCCCTCCCTTCTCTTCCTGGCGCACCGGGAGGAGATCCTGCGCCAGTCCCTTCAGACCTTCCGCCAGGTCCTCCGAGACCACGACTTCGGCGACCTCCTAGTGGGAGGCGCCACGCCCAGGTCGAACCGACACCTGTTTGCCTCGGTGCAGAGCTGGCACTCCAGGGATCTCGATCAGCTTCCGCCGGACCATTTCGACTACGTGGTCCTTGACGAGGCGCACCACGCGGCGGCGAACAGCTATCAGGCGATTCTGCGCCATCTCAGGCCCCGGGTCCTCTTGGGCCTCACGGCGACGCCCGAGAGGGCCGACGGGCGGGACATCCGGGCGGATTTCCGTCCGGAGGGGGATGATCTACCTCCCTTCACCCATGAGCTCCGACTGGCCGACGCCATCGATCTCACCCTCCTGGCCCCGTTCCACTACTTCGGGATCCAGGATGCCGTAGGAGTTGACCTTTCCAACCTCAGCTGGCGGTCGGGGGGATACGACCAGGCCGAGTTGGAGAACGTGCTGGGGGCCAACGACGTCCGAGCCCGGTGGGTGCGGGACCAATTCCAGGAGTTGGTATCGGATGTGGGGAGCGCACGGGCCCTTGGCTTCTGTGTGAGCCAGGCCCATGCCCGCTTCATGGCCCGCCGCTTCAACGAGTGGGGGATTCCGGCGGCGGCTCTCACGGCGGAGAGCCCCCGGGAGGAGCGGCGGCAGGTGCAGGCGGACCTGGTGGCCCGGCGGATCCGGGTGCTTTTCACGGTGGACCTATACAACGAGGGGGTGGACATCCCGGAGGTGGACACGGTGCTCCTTCTTCGCCCCACGGAAAGTCTCACCGTCTACCTTCAGCAGATCGGTCGGGGGCTCCGGCTTCATGCCGAGAAGCCCCACCTGACGGTACTGGACTTCATCGCCCCGCAGCATCGGCAGTTCCGCTTCGCCGACCGGTTCCGGGCCCTGACGCGCAACATCGACGAGCGCATCGACCGGCAGATCGAGGGTGGATTCCCCTGGCTCCCCTCGGGGTGCCTCATCAAGCTGGACCGGGTGGCTACGGAGAGGGTGCTGGCCAACATCCGGGAGACGGTGGGGATGCCGCGCCCGCAGGTGGTGTCGCAGTTGGCACTTCTCCGCCAGGGGCTCCCCACCCGGCCGACGCTTCGCCAGATGCTGGATTACCTGCACCTGGACAGCCCGGACGATCTGCTGCGCCACGGTCTTCCATGTCGTCTGTTGGAACGGGCGGGTGGTGAGCCGTGCCCACAGGTGGAGCCCTACGAGGCGGGCTTGGTGCGGGGCATCCGTGCGCTCGCGGCCTGCGATGACCGCCAGGTGCTGGAGGTTCTTCGCCGGACGCTGCGCGGTGCCGTCGGAGTGGGAGAATTGGATCCTGGTGAGCTTTCTGGTGACGATCGGATCCGGCTGGAACTGGCCCACAGTCTTCTCTGGGGAAAAGAACGCCCCGGGGACGGCGGGGTTGCGGCGGCACACCGATTCGTACTTGGCGTGGAGGGGCTTCGCCGGGATCTCCTGGAGGTGGTGGAGGGCCGACTCGGCCAGGTTCGCCCGGCCTCAGGCGAGTTTGATCGACCGGTGTCCTCCGTCCTCGAGCTCCATGCCCACTACACGAGGGAGCAGGTGCTCCTCGCGCTGGGGAAGGGGAGCTTCGAGGCTCCTTTGAGCCATCGGGAGGGTGTCCTCCACGTGGAGGAACGAAAGGTCGATGCCTTCTTCGTCACGGTGCGGAAGGGAGCCGATCGGTTCTCCCCCACCACCATGTACGAGGACTTTGCGGTCTCCGAGGAACTCTTCCACTGGCAGAGCCAGTCCACGACCAACCAGGATTCCCCCACAGGCCAGCGCTACATCCAGCATCGAGAACTGGGCTACACCCCCCTGCTGTTCGTCCGGGAGGCGTCCAGGTTGGACAACGGCCTCACGGCTCCGTTCGTGTTCCTGGGGCCGCTCCAGTATGTCCGGCACGTGGGAAGCCGCCCGATGAGCATCACGTGGCGGATGGCGCACCCCATGCCGGCCCGGGTGGTGCGCTGGAGCAGGGGGGCGGCGTGACTACCTCAGCCTCGCCAGGTACTCAACGGGCTCTAAACTCGACGAGCGATCGATGGCCCCGGGAAGGTCGAACACTCTCGGGTCACGCCGGAAGCGGAACACCCGATAGACGTGGTACGACTCTTCATGAGCGTGGGACTGGCGGACCTGGTTTGCACTTACGAAGAAGGGTGTGAAGGCACCGAAGGCCGTGGTCTTCACCTCGATGTGTTTCTCGCGGCCGTCCGGCTCGAACGACAGAATGTCGAACCCGACGTGATCGCCCTGGGTCACGGAGACCTGCTCGATTCTTGAGGCGAGCCGGTCCTTGCCATGCGCAACGAGCTTTGCCGTCTCGTAGTTGAGGACGAACTGCTCTCCCGCGGCCCCCAGGGAAGCATTGTGAGCCTCCCTGAGCAGGTAGTTGGTTACGCCGCCGATATGAGGCGGCGGCTCGCGGACAGTGCCGTAGGTTCTTGCCTCCCCAGGGGAGGTAGGGGGAGGGACGAGCCGGCGGAGAATGTCCTCAACCGTTGGCACTGCGGCTGGTTCGGCCACCTCTTTGGCGAGAACGGCAAGCAGCCCTTTCGCATTCGCTGCGTGAGCCTGAACGACCTCTCCCAACAATCCTTGGTAGTTGCCTGCTGGCTTGTAGCCTTCGACGTAGGGAAATCCCAGTTCAATGAGGACGGCACTGATGTTCTGATGCTTGTATTCCACCGAGCCCTTAGTTCGTGACAGCCGCTCTCTCAGCGCGCGATTGTGGCCAGCCTTATTGAAGGATTCACCGCGACGCTCCTTCTCCAGCATGGCGAAGTAGTCCGCCACCGTCGCCTCAACTTCAAGGCGGGTCCAGGGGGTGCCAGCGGGCATGGACCGAGGGTCTCAGCTACCTATGCTCCCCCCCTCCCTCACATCACCATCCGCCTGAACATCATCACCTTGGCCATGTACTTCTCGAAG
>CAYQVI010000108.1:0-12020 GCA_964420725.1 uncultured Gemmatimonadaceae bacterium
GGCCCATGGTGTAGTGGCCGTTGCAGGGGAGGAAGGCGACGTCGCAGCGGATCTCGTTCATCATCTCCAGGAGATCCGTATCGCCGGCGTGGTAGAAGGTGGTGTCCCCCAGGCGGAAGACGTATCCCAGCCAGCCGTTTTCGGGGGGGTGGAACCGCTTCCCCACGTTGTGGGCGGGGACCGCGAGGAGGTCCAGCGACTCCAGCTGGAGAAGGTCTCCGGGGCGCAGGAAGTGATCCGCCCCCCCGAGCTGCTTCTTCATGGAGGCCGGTGCCACGATGATGGTGTCCGGTCCCCGGAGTCGGTCGATGTCCTCCTCCGAGAAGTTGTCGAAGTGGGAATGGGTGAGGAGGATGAAGTCCGCAGGACCCGGCTCCTGGACCCCCCACGGGTCCACATGGACCTCGATTCCCGCCGCCCGGATCCGGACGGAGGACTGGCGGAACCATGTCACGCCCTTCAGCAGGTCGGACATGTAAGGAAGGCTCCAGTACGGGTTGAAGCCGGCATGGAGCCGGAAGCAGGCCGGACCCGGCAGGACGGGGCTCGACGTGTCCCAAAGCTACAACGGGGTGGGGCGGAGGACCAAGACTGCCACAGGGGGAGGCGGAGAGGCTTGTCCCCTCTCCCCTCTTCCGGCTGCCTCTGGCCGGGGCGGAGTTCGGCCCTGGCGATGGAGGCAGTCAAAGTGACAGGAACCTGCTGGAAGGGCGGGAAGTGGGGGGTAGCGGCGTGGCAAGCTTCCTGCAAACCGAGATGGCAGCAGCGTGGACGAAAGCCGAAACGAGACCACGAGAACTTCATGGCGGCCCCGGACACCGTTCCGGGGGGTCGAGAGAGGACATGATGGCTGAGCGCTTCACACTACCGGTTCTACCACTCCGCGACACCGTGGTCTATCCGGGTGTCGCCGTACCCATTTCGGCAGGGCGTCCCGGGACGGTGGAAGCCGTCCAGGAGGCGCTGGACGGGGATCGCCGCCTCTTTGCGGTTGCCCAGAAGGAGAATGTGGACGATCCCTCGCCGGAGATCCTGTATCCGGTGGGGACCGTGGTCCGCATCATCCAGACCCATCGGGTCCGGGGGGGAGTGCAGCTCCTGGTGCAGGGAGAGGGGCGGGCACAGGCCCTGAACTACCAGAAGGAGGGGGAGGCCATGCTCACCGCCTCCCTTCTGGCCATGGATCGGATCGCCCCCCAGGAGGTGAAGGACCCCGCCTTCCAGGCGCTGGATCGGGAGCTCCGGGAGCGGGCCGCCGAACTGGGTACCCGGAGGGGTGTGCCGGCAGAGGCGCTGAGCCAGCTCATCCACGGAATGGATGATCCTGGGGCCTTCGCGGATCTGGTGGCCTTCTACCTGGAGCTCCCCACCGACGAGAAGCAGAAGCTCCTGGAGATCCTGGACGACGAGGAGCGGATGCGGCGGACGCTGGTGTCCGTCGAGCGGGAACTGGCCCGGATCGAGGCCCAGGAGGACATCCAGGCCCGGGTCCAGGAGGAGCTGGGGGAGCGGCAGCGGGAGATGCTCCTCCGGGAGCAGCTCAAGCAGATCCAGAAGGAGCTGGGGGACGAGGACGACCGCTCCGACGTGGAAGAGCTCCGGAAGCGGGTGGAGGAGCTGGTCCTGGGGGACGAGGCCCGCTCCGAGGTGGAGCGGGAGCTGAAGCGCCTGGAGCGCACCAGCCCCCAGTCCGCCGAGTATCAGGTCATCCGCACCTTCCTGGAGTGGGTCACCGAACTCCCCTGGGGAGACCGTACGGAGGACCGCATCGATCTGGCCCGGTCCGAGGAGATCCTGGAGGAGGACCACTACGGCCTGGAGGATGTGAAGGACCGGGTGCTGGAGTTCCTGGCCGTGCGCAAGCTCCAGATGGAGCGGGCGCTGGAGGAGATGGAGGCCAACGCCGCTGCAGAGGCGGGTGAGGAGCCCGCCGCTGCCGCCGAGGGGGCCAATGGGAACGGCGCCGCGAACGGTAACGGATCCGCCGGGGTCGTCGGCGAGAAGAACGGGGAGGAGGCTCCGGAGCCGGCCCCCGTGGACCGGGAGGCCATGGAGGCTGCGGCCCGGGCCGTGGGGCGGGGACCGATCCTCCTGTTCGTCGGACCTCCCGGTGTGGGGAAGACCTCCATCGCCCAGTCCGTGGCCCGCTCCCTGGGGCGAAAGTACGTGCGGATCTCCCTGGGCGGTGCCCGGGACGAAGCGGATATCCGGGGGCACCGTCGGACCTATGTGGGGGCCATGCCCGGGCGGATCGTCCAGGGGATGCGGCAGGTGAAGTCCAAGAACCCGGTGTTCCTCCTGGACGAGGTGGACAAGCTGGGGACCTCCTTCCAGGGAGACCCCTCGGCGGCCCTCCTGGAGGTGCTGGATCCTGCCCAGAACTCCACTTTCACGGACCACTACCTGGGGATCCCCTTCGACCTGTCGGAGGTGCTCTTCATCGCCACGGCGAACTACATGGACCGGATCCCCGCCCCCCTCCTGGACCGGATGGAGCGGGTGGACTTCGCCGGGTACACGGAGCAGGAGAAGCTGGAGATCGCCAAGCGCTACCTCCTCCCCCGGCAGCGGAAGGAGAACGGACTCCGGGAGGAGGAGCTCCGGCTGGAGGACGACGCGGTCCTCTCCATCGTGCAGCAGTACACCCGGGAGGCGGGGGTGCGGCAGCTGGAGCGGGAAATGGGGAAGGTGGCCCGGAAGGTGGCCCGGAAGATCGCCTCGGGGACCACGCCGGAGATGCTGGTGGGAGACCAGGAGATCCGGGATCTGCTGGGTCGGCCCCGCGTACACCCCGAACGGATGGCCACCCAGGACACGGTGGGTGTCGCCACCGGGATGTTCTACACCCCCATGGGGGGCGACATCATGTTCGTGGAGGCGTCCGTGATGCCCGGGGAGGGTCTGGTGCTCACAGGGCAGCTGGGGGACGTGATGAAGGAGTCAGGGCGGGCCGCCCTCTCCTACGCCAAGAGCCACCACGGCGTGCTGGGGATCACCGAGGAGTCGCTGAAGGGGAAGGAGGTTCACATCCACGTGCCGGCGGGGGCTGTACCCAAGGATGGACCGTCGGCCGGGATCACCATGGCCACGGCGTTGGTTTCGGCCCTCTCCGGCCGGAAGGTCCGCCGGGACGTGGCGATGACCGGAGAGCTGACGCTCACCGGCCGGGTCCTCCCCATCGGCGGAGTGAAGGAGAAGCTGCTGGGGGCCGTCCGTGCGGGGATCAAGGAGATCATCATCCCCCACGACAACGAGGCGGACCTGGAGGACCTGCAGGAAGAGGTCCGGAAGGAGCTCACCATCCACCTGGTGAGCGAGCTGGACGAGGTGGTGGCGGTGGCACTGCGCCCGGAAGGGGGGCCGGTGAAGCGGAGCCGGGGTCGGTCCCGCTCGGCGGAGACCGCCCAGAGCATCGTGGACTGACCACACCTCCGGTGCCCCGCTGGGTGGGGCGCTCCTGAACGAAAGGGCCGCCCGGGACTCTCCCGGGCGGCCCTTCTTCCTGTCGTCGGTGGGGAGCGTTGCGTTCCGCTCCGAGTCCGTTCCCCTGGATGGTCGACCGGTCAGCCGCCCCGGTTCTCGAAGTAGAGCACCCCGCCGCTGACGCTTCCGGACATCAGGTCCGGGCGCCCATTCCCGGTCAGGTCACCCAGGGCAGGGGTGGAGAACGGGGGGAGGGGGAGGGTGAAGTCCGGGTCCTCCTGGAAACGGGGGGCGCCGTCGGGCCCGGGACCCAGGTTCCGGAACAGGCGGAGCCCTCCTTCCTCGGATCCAACGAGGAGATCCAGGCGACCGTTGCCATCCAGGTCCACCAGGGCCGGGGCAGCTCGTCGTCCCACGTCCAGATCCAACCACCGGTCCGTCACCTCCTCGAAGCGGGGTGCCGAGGCGGTTCCCACGTTCCGGTACAGGCTCAACTCTCCGCTGGACCGCCCCACCACCAGGTCCAGCAGGCCATCGCCGTAGACGTCCCCCAGCGCCGGGACACCGTTCCCCCCCCGGGACAGCTCCACCTTCAACTCCTCCACCAGCTCGAAGGAGGGCCGGTCGGTGTCCCCCCGGTTCCGGTAGATGTGGATTCCGTCGTTCCAGGTGCCCAGAGCCATGGCGGGCAGGGGATCGCCCCAGAGGTTCCCCAGCGCAGGCGCCTTGTGGAACGAGATTGGAAGCTCCAGCGCCCCCCGCAGTTGGAAGGCGGGTGCCCGGGGACTCCCCACGTTCTCGAACCACTGGACCGTCCCGGTGGTGGGATCCCCCGGGTCGATCTTGTTGGCCACCAGGAGGTCCAGGTCCCCGTCACCGTCCAGGTCCCCCAGCGCCGGCACGCTCTCGCTGCCGGCGTCGATGCCGTAGAGGAATCGGCGGCTGCGGAGGGTGAACTCGCCGTCCCCCAGATTCTCGTGGTAGTGGAGGTTGTCGGCGGCGGTGAGGATGGGGTTGAAGGCCCCCCCCAGGACCCCGATGAGGAGGTCCAACTCCCCGTCGCCGTTCAGATCCGCCAGCCAGGGGGCGTTGAAGCCGCTGGTGGCGATGGCCTCTCCATCCGACACCACCGGCACCGGCGTGCTGCGCAGCGAGGGGTTGGAGCAGGATCCCCGGTTCTGGATCCGCAGCAGCCCAGGCTCGAAGTAGTCCCCCCAGAAGAGCTCGGGAGCCCCGTCTCCGTCCAGGTCGGCGAAGAACATGCTGTTGGCCCCGTGTCGGGACCCCCCCACCACCTGGCCGATGATCTCGATCCCCTCGAAGCGTTCCGTGACCAGGCGGAACCGGGGGAGTCCAGTGGCATCCCGTCCCGTCTCTTCGTAGTGGGCCAGGGTCCCGTCCACCCGTCCCAGGAAGAGATCCAGGAGCCCGTCGCAATCCAGGTCCAGGATTCCCGGGATGTTCTGACGATCGGCGAAGATGGGTCGGCCCTGGTCGTTCCGGAGTGAATCTCCCACCAGCACCATCCGGGGGTCGGTGGGGGTCCCCTCGTTTCGGTAGACCCGGATGTGGCTGAAGGGCTCCTCCGCCAGCAGATCGAGGGCACCGTCGCCATCCAGGTCCACGAAGCGGCTCCACTCTCCCACCTGCAGCCCCTGGAACCGGTCCGTCCGCCATGTGAAGGACGGGTCGGTGGCGGTACCGGTGTTCTCGAAGAACATCAGCTCCCCGGCCCGCTCCTGGACGAAGAGATCCAGGTCTCCGTCTCCATCGATGTCCACCAACTGCGGCCGGGGCGCCAGGAGACCCCCCAGGAAGGGGTGCTGGAAGGGCTCACCCGCCTGATCCAGCACGGGAAAGGGCGCTACCAGGCGGACGAATCCCTCCCCTTCCGGAGCCCCTCCCTGGGTCAGGGGGGCTCCGCCGGCGCACCCTCCCACCGCCAGCCACAGGAGGAGGGATGCCCCGGACTGCAGTCCGGAGGAGTGGACTCCCCGGCGCCCCCGGATCCTCACCGGCGGGTCGGGGCCCCCATCCCGGTGGTGTTGTTCCCCATCTCCACCACCTCCACGATCTCACGGGTCGCCACATCGATGACGGCCACGCTTCCCAATCCTCCCCGCACCGGAGCGGCGGGGGTATGGGCTCCATGGGCGGCGTGGGCCGAGTGGTCCCCGCCCATGGCCATCATGGAGTGGTCTTCCCTGACGTTGGTGTTGGAGATGAAGACGTACCGGCCGTCCGGAGAGAGCACCGCCCCATGGGGCTCCCGGATCCGGGGATCGTCGAAGACCTTCTCCACCACGAAGCGCTCCGCATCCAGGAGGGTGATGGTGTTGGCGGCTTTGTTCCCCAGGTAGACCTGCCGCCCGTCCAGGGTGTAGATGGGGTCGAAGGGCTGGCTCCCCACCTCCACCGTGCCCACCCGGCGGGGATTCATCGGGTCCGAGATGTCGAAGAAGATGGCGGTATGGCTCAACTCTCCGGAGATCACCATCTGCGACCCATCCGGCGAGATGGCAAACTGCATCAGGGCGTGCTGCGGCCCCTCCACGTTGACGAGCTCCACCCGCTCACGGACCGGATCCACCGCCGCGATCTGGTTCACCCCCAGGCTGGCCGTGTAGACGATCCCGGTGGAGGGCTCCAGCGCAATCGCATGGGGACGGGGGAAGAACACGTCCAGCTCGTCGATGGACATGTCCGAGGGGCGGATCATCCCGATGCGGGAAGGGGGGTTCACCGCGCTCATGGAGCGCCCCACCACCAGGAGATCCTGTCCAGGGAGGAGCGAGAGCATCCCCGGGCTCTCGAAGGGGGCTTCTCCCACCACCCGGTCCTGGGTGTCCAGCTTCACCACCTTTCCCTCACCGATGAGGGACACGTACCAGTGGGAGCCGTCGGGCTCCACAGCCACGTGGTGGGGCTTGGCGTTGGCGGAGTATCCCAGCGCCTGCAGGTCCACGGTGCGCAGCACCTGCAGCGTCTCCATATCCAGGACGCTCACCGTGGCGTCGTCCTGGTTGCATACATAGAGCCAGGAGGCCGGGGAGCTCCCGGGGGTTGTGACGGCCTGGCGCTCCCCGGGAACAGCGGGCTGGGCCGCAGGGGTGGGGGTGGCGGCGCACGCCGCCAGGGTGACCACTCCCAGCATCAGGAGGGGGAGGGTGCGGCGCCGGGGGACCCGGCGCCGCACACCTGCGGATGGTGCAGGCGGATTCGTCATGGCGATGTTCCCCAGGTCAGTGGTCCAGTTCCTGGTCCGAGACGGGCACCCCGGAGGGACGCTTCTTCAGGATGAACAGCCCTTCCCCACCGGAGGTCACAGCGATGGAGCCGCTGGGGAAGTAAGGGAAATTGCTCCAGGAGCCCCCGAAGCCCGGGGTGTCGGTGCCGTAGGGGACCGTGTCGAAGAAGGCCACCTCCACCGGGTTCTCCCGATCGGAGATGTCCAGGATCCGGAGCCCGGCCTGGTAGTTCGACTGGTACATCAGGTCGCCGATGATGTACAGGTTGTGGTCGCTGGCGGCCGTGGTGCCGATGTGCTCCCCCACCACCCGGGGGTCCTCCAGATCGGAGACGTCCCAGATGATGGTCCGGGTCCCCTGCACCAGCCCGGAGATCTCGTCCAACTCGTCATTCATGTAGAAGTACCGCTGCTCCTCGTCCAGCCACCCCTGGTGGGAGTATGCCACGTTGGGGTAGGCCGCCCGGGAGACCGCCACCGGCGCCGACTTGTCCGTCACATCGGCAATGGAGAGCGCGGTCTCGTTGGCGTTGAAGCAGATCTCCTTCCCCTGGTAGCGCTGGTCCGGACCCCGGTACACGACGCACTGGGCGTCGTGGGTGTAACCGGTGCCGGAGCGCCCGGTGAGGGCATCGGAGAAGCACCCGGCAAAGGTGGGGTTCTTCGGCTCCCGGATGTCGATCATGTGGAGCCCCCCTCCACAGGTCTCCCCGCCGGAGCTGCTCCCCACCGCGTAGGCGAACCCGGTCTCCTCGTTGATGACGATGTTGTGCACGCTGTTCACCCGGGTGTAGTGGGCGTCCATCGTGAACTCCACCGGGGCGTTCTGGACGTTCCGGAGGCGGGTGAGGTCGAAGACCTGGACCCCATGGGCCTGGGAGGCGTCCGCCACGATGTAGGCGTGGTTCTGGTAGACCTTCATGTCCCGCCACGCCGCCCCGGGGGATCCCTCCGTCTTCGGGAGGTTCCCCAGGTACACCGGGTTCAGCGGATCGGTGATGTCCACGAAGGCCGTGCCGTCCACCCGACCGGCGATGACGTACTCCCGGTTGGTCTCGGGATCGGTCCACCCCCAGACATCATTCATCCGGACCCCCCGCTCCCCGCCGATGTCCCCCACGGAGAGGAAGGAGAGCAGCTCCACGTCCTGGCAACTGAACTGGGCGATCTCCCCCTCCTCCGAGCACTTCATCTCGGCACCCGTGATGGACGCGAAGCGCTCGGGGGGGCTGACCAACTCGGTGGCAAGGGCCCACTCGCCGTCGCTCCCCCGCTGGAAGACCACCACCCGCCCCGCGCCGTAGTCGGCTCCCACGACACCCGCGGCTGCCACATCACCCCGACCAGCCAGGGTGGAACCCATCTGCCCTCCGGGTCCCAGGGGCGAGGCCAGGCGCACCGCGCTGCTCCACGGGCCCTCCTCGGCATCCGAATAGACGTAGGCGGCACCGCCGGCCCCGTTGGAGCGGGGCGAACCCACCCAGACATCCCCGCCGATCACCGCCACCGACGATCCGAAGGCCTCCTGCCGGGTGGCCTGGTACGGGAAGAGCCGGCTCTGTTCCTGCCACTGCCCGGATGTCTCGTTCAGCCGGAAGGCATACACCACACCCAGCCCCTGACCGGTGCCGGGGGCCCCCACCAGGACCCGATCGTCCACCCGTGCCAGGGAGGTGCCGAAGCGCTCGTTCCGCTGTGCCCCGGGGGCCGCAAAGCGGCCGGTCTCGGACCAGGCGGAGCCGCTGCCATCCAGCACGTGCACGGCGCCGGCCCCATCGTCCCGGCCGGGGGCGCCCACGAAGATCCGGTTGCCGTCCACCAGGATCGACCCGCCGAATCCGTCGCCGGGAGCCGAATCCGTGGCCGCCAGGCGCTCCACGTAGTCCCACGTACCGGCCGCGCTGCGGCGGAAGACATGCACCGCCCCCGGGGACTCTGCGCTCCCTGGTGAGCCCACGAAGGCGGTGCCCTCCCCGAGGGCCACCACCGCGCCGAAGCTGTCGGCATCGGAATCCGAGGGGGCCGTCAGTCGGGCCTCGGGGGTCCACTGACCACTCTGCAGGCGCATGATGTGGGCCGACCCTTCGGAGCCCCTGGGCCTTGCTCCCACCAGCATCCACTCATCGGAGACGGCGAGGGACGCACCGAAGCCATCCGCATCCTGGGCATCCGGGGCCTGGAGCTGTCCCTGCTCGGTCCAGCTCCCGGCGGTCTGTCGGTAGATGTACACCAGCCCCGGACGCATCACGTTCCCGGGCTCACCCACGAAGACCTCGCCCTCACCCACCGCGATGGAGCCACCGAACTGCGCCAACTCCGAAGCCGGGGCTCCCGGAAGGCTCTGGGCGGCGAGGGGCGCACCCACGGCACCCATGAATGCCGCAAGGCAAAGGACTCCGAACTTCATCTCACATCCTCCGGATCATGACGGGGTCTGCCCAGGATCTGGGCGCTGATCAGATGTACCCGGACGGGGCGGGGGGTTCCCCGTGGAAGCCCTGCGGATACGGGGAATGCCGCAGGCCGGACCCCGGGGTCCGGGGTCGGCCCGCAGACCTTCCGTCAGGCGGTGGGAGGGGCGAAGGCCCCTTCCGGCACCTCGGTGGAGACCTCGAGGTTCTCGAAGCGGATCCGGATGTTCCCCTCAGGAGTGGGACGGAGGGGGGAGAGCATGATGGGTCCCACCTGCCGCCATTCCGTCCAGCCGGTGACGGTGGAGGGCTCCGGGTCCTCCGCGCTCCGGTAGTGGTACCACTGCTCCATCAACCCCGTCTCCGGGTTCACGAATCCCCGGTACTTGTTCTGGGGCGTGAGTCCCACGCCGTCGAAGGTGAGTTCCACCACCTCCCAGTCCCGCCCCTGGTCATCGGTCTCCTGTCCCACGAAGGAGGCGTTGACGCCGGGATCGGACCACTTGTACGGCATGAGGAGCCAGTACGAGTCGTTGATGTAGGCCGAGTTCGCCGAGCGCACCGCGTTGGTGAGTTCCTCCCCCTCCAGGGGTCGGCCATCCTGCCAGGCCTGCCCCTCGGTGGGGTTGTTCACGTTGAAGAGCACCACCCGCATGCCCCCGTCCACTTCGGCCTCGAAGCGGTACTCCCCGGTGTAGCGGTCCCACCGGTGGGACCTCCGCACCGGCCCCTCCTCCCGGGCCACGATCCAGTCGAACTGGATGTAGCGGGCCTGCTCCCATCCATTGTCAGGAGCGACGGTGCCGATCATCCTGGAGTGGATCCGGGTGACCTCGGGATCCGAGAAGACGTGATCGGCGATCCCCGGGGCGGCGGCGGGGGCGGTGCCCTCCTCCCCAGGCTGGGGTGCAGTGCAGGCGGCCAGGGCGGAGGCCAGGAGGAGCAGGACGACGGTGCGCATGGGGTTCTCCGAGCAGGGGACGGTGAGGCTACAATCTAGTGACCGGACCGACCCGCGCCACCACAGGTACCTGAGGGGAGGAGGCCGGCGGTCACGAGGGAGTCCTGGAGGACCATGAGGGGTTCCGACAGTGAGGTGAGGACCAGGCTCCGGGCGGAGGTGGCCCGGGGTGACGAGGCGATGAACCTGGCGCGGGCCACGCTCCTGGTTGCGATGGAGGAGTACCCCCAGCTTCCGCTGGAACGGTACCTGGGCCGGCTGGACTCCCTGGCCGAGGAGGTGAAGGACCGGCTGGCGGGAGAGGATGCCCCCCCGGTGGTCCTCCGGGAGCTGGTGGAGACGCTCTACGGCCGCCACCGGTTCCGGGGGAACCAGGAAAACTACTACGACCCTCGGAACCTCTTCCTGAACGATGTCCTGGACCGGGAGCTGGGGATCCCCATCACCCTGGGGATCGTGGTGCTGGAGGTGGGGTGGAGGCTGGGGCTCCCCCTGGAGGGGGTGCACTTTCCCTCCCACTTCCTCCTCCGCTACCGGGGGGAGGTGATGCGCCTGCTGGTGGATCCCTTCAGGGAGGGGGAGATCCGCTTCGAGGACCAGGCCCAGGAGCTCCTGGACCGGATGTACGGTGGAATGG
This sequence comes from uncultured Gemmatimonadaceae bacterium, assembly GCA_964420725.1. Classification (GTDB taxonomy): domain Bacteria; phylum Gemmatimonadota; class Gemmatimonadetes; order Longimicrobiales; family Gaopeijiaceae; genus CAYQVI01. The sequence goes on from CAYQVI010000108.1 coordinate 10,680, forward strand.
TGCGGCTCCACCCCCGCTTCCTGCAGACCGCAGGACGGCAGGAGATGCTCCTGCGGGTGGCCCGCAACCTCAAGGGGATCCACCTGAACCGGGGGGATCCTGTCCGGGCACTCCGGGCGGTGGAGCAGCTCCTCATCGTCCGCCCTGGCGTCCCGGCAGAGGAGCGGGACAGGGGGATCCTGCTGGCCCGGCTGGGGCGCGCGGAGGAGGCCACCCGGGTGCTGGAGGACTTCCTGCAGGGAGAGCCAGGGGACCCGGATGTGGAGCGGGTGGGGCGGATCCTGGAGCGACTGCGGCGGCGGGGACCATCGGAAGAAGGCGACAACACACGCCACGAGGAAGGTGGGGGATGACGGCTGGACAGGAGGAAGGGTACCGGGCCGCCCTGGATGGGCTGGTGGTGGCGGACCGGGAGGACCGGGTACGGCTGCGGGTCACCGGGCGATCCCCCGGGGCCATGCTGAAGGGCATCGTGACCAATCGCCTCCCGGCACCGGCCACCCCGGTGGAGCCGGGGGTCTGGACGGGGCGGGGGTGGTACAGCGCCATCCTGACGCCGAAGGGGAGGATGATCACCGATCTGAGGATCTTCCCGGACGATTCCCCGGAGGCCCCCGGGGCTCTTCTGCTGGACCTCCCGGCTGCCGGGCTGGCGGGGACGCTGGAGCACTTCGGCCGCTTCCTTCCCCCCCGGCTGGCCCGGGCGGAAGCGGTGGAGGGGGTGGGCTTCCTCTCCGTCATGGGGCCCGGAGCCCCGGACTGGCTGGTCCGGGAGGTCTTCGGGCTCCGGGCCGAGGCCGCCACCCTGGAGGCGCTGGAGGAGGACGACTTCCTCCGGATGGGAGAGGGCCCCGAGGGGATCCTGGTGGTCCGTTCCGGGGAGTTGGCTGCCCCCGCCTGGGATGTCCTGGCCCCCGGGGCGGTCACCGCCGCCCTTCTCCGGAGGGCCCGGGAGGAGGGGGTGCCGCTGGCGGAGCCCCCGGTGGTGGAGGCCCTCCGGGTGGAGGCGGGGCGGGCTACATACGGGGTGGAGCTGGACGATGGGGTGATCCCCACCGAGGCGGGGCTGGAGGCCCGGGCGGTGGATCACACCAAGGGGTGCTACACGGGACAGGAGGTGATTGTCCGGATCCGGGACCGTGGGCATGTGAACCGCCACCTCAGGGGGCTGGTCTTCCCCGGGGACACGGGGCTTCCTGTGGGAACCCCCCTGGTTAAGGAGCCCGGGGGGCGGGAGATGGGGAAGGTGGCGTCGGTGGCGCATTCCCCCCGGGCCGGCCGTGCCATCGGGCTGGGGTGGGTGAGGCGGGAGGTGGAGGTGCCGGGGGAGGTGCTGGCGGG
>CAYQVI010000109.1:0-11881 GCA_964420725.1 uncultured Gemmatimonadaceae bacterium
GTGCAGGCCGCCGGGCTGGCAACGCCGGCCGATCACCCGGGCCCCTCGGTGCAGGCCGCCGGGCTGGCAATTCCGGCCGATCACCCGGGCCTCTCGGTGCAGGCCGCCGGGCTGGCAACGCCGGCCGATCACCCGGGCCCCTCGGTGCAGGCCGCCGGGCTGGCAACGCCGGCTGATCACCCGGGCCCCTCCGCTGTCACCCGCTGGCCCGGCAACTCATCCCGCCCCCCTCACCTCGGCGACGGCGGGAGCGCCGGCGACCCCGGGTAGTCCATCTCCTTCAGGTACTGGTCGAAGAAGTCCAGCATGTCCAGCATCATCTGCCGGCGGTTCGGGCGGCTGTTGACGTAGTAGTCCTCCCCCTGGAAAGCCTTGTAGCGGAAGGTCTTGTACTGCCGCTGCATCTCGTCGGCGAACTGCTTGAACTGGGGGGATTCGGGAAAGCGTCCCTCGCCGTGGATCAGGAAGGTGGGGGTCTGGATGTTGGCGATGTGGAAGTAGGGGGAGCTCCGGTAGTAGACCTCCTCATTCTCCTCGAAGTCGCCGAAGTAGTACTCCACCTGCTTGATGTGCCGCAGCTCCCCGTCCTGGCGGAATCCCACCCGGTTGCAGTATCCGGAGCGGGGGATGGCGGCCTGGAACACCTCCGGAGCGAAGGTGATGGCGGCGCAGCTCATGTATCCGCCGTAGCTGTTCCCGGTGATCCCCATCCGGGCCCCATCCACCCAGGGGAGGGTCTTCAGGTAGTCCACCCCGGCCAGGACATCCGCCAGGTCGCAGTGCCCCCAGCACTGCCGGGCACCCAACTGGAAGTCCTTCCCGTAGCCGGTGCTCCCCCGGAAGTTGGGAAGGAGTGCCGCATACCCCCGCTGCACGAAGAACTGCACCTCCTGCTGGAGGTTGTCGTTGTACTGCGACGCCGGTCCCCCGTGGCCGTAGACCAGGGCGGGGACCCTCTGCCCGGGGCGGATCCCGGGGGGGCGGTACAGGTAGGCGGAGATCTCCAGCCCCTCCGGATTCCGGTAGGAGATCTTCTCCGGCATCACCAGACTCCTCTCGATCTCCCCTTCCAGGCTGGAGTCGGTGAGGCGGCGGGTCTCCCCGCTGGAGACCTCCACCACGTACAGGTCCCCGGGGCTCACCGGCGTCCCCATCACGTAGCTGATGCGCCGGGAGTCCGGCGACCAGGCGGGAGACTGCACCATTCCCATCCCCTGGGGGGCCACCAGGACCCGGGGGGTGCCCCCGCCGGCGGCCACCACGTGCAGCGAGTGTGTGCCATTGGTGTTCGAGGTGTACGCCACCCAGCGGCCGTCCGGGGAGAAGGTGGCCTCCGACTGGTCCGCCTCCTCCTGCGCCAGCGGCCTGGGCTCCCCGCCGGCCAGCGGCACCACCCAGTAGTTCATCCACCCGCTCCGGTGGGACCGGAACATCACCTGCGACCCGTCCGGCGAGACCATGGGATACCCGAAGGTCCCCCCGGCCAGGTAGTCGAAATAGTCCTCATCCGTGGCCACCGTCCGCACCCCGCTGCCATCCGGGTTGGTCTCCAGGATCTCGTGGTCCACCCACCGGTCGTCCAGCCGCACGTGGAGGAGCTTCCGGGAATCCGGGGTCCAGTACGGGTAGACCTCCAGCCGGGGGTCGGTGGTGACCCTGAGGGTCTCCCCGCCGGGGAGCGCTACCGTCCAGATGTCGTAGTTCCCGTAGAGGTTGGCGGCGAAGGCGATGTGCCGCCCATCCGGGGACCAGGTGTACGAGTTGATCCCCGACGCCCCCAGGCTGGTCACCTGCTGCTCCCTCCCATCCTCCGTGGACCAGAGCCAGAGCTCCGGATTCCCCGTCCGGTCGGAGATGAAGGAGATCCAGTCCCCGTCGGGGGAGTAGCGGGGGGAGCTGGAGGCCAGGAAGTGGCCGGCCCCCCCCATCATCACCGGGACCCGGCGGGGAAAGTCCCCCTCCGGGGTGATGGTCATCAGCCCACCCCCCGCCAGCCCCGATCGGAAGAGGATCCGGGATCCGTCCGGGGCCCAGCGGGGGGTTTCGCTCCCCACCACCGAGCCGATGTCCAGCAGCTGGTCGATGGAGAGGGGTCGAACCGATTCCTGGGCCAGGGATGCGGGCGCACCCCCCAGGAGGAACGTGAGCGCCAGTACCGCGGCGCCCCGGGGTGTCGGGTTCTGCATGGAAGAGTCTCCGGGAAACGGGGGGAGCCAGGGCCACCGGCGTCCGGATATGGAGCCGGTGGCCCACCCTGCCCTCTGGTCTACTGGACGGTCCTGAAGCCGTCCACCTGCCGGCAGCCGTTGGGCTCCTGGTTCCGCTGGTCACACTCCTGGGAGGGGAAGGGGAGCTTGTCGAAGACCAGGTCCCCGGCGCCCCGGGGGCCCCTCAGCTCCGAGAGGCGATCGAAGCGCCGCAGATCCACCCACCGATGCCCGAACTCGAACACCAGCGAGTAGCGCCGGTTGTACAGCAGCTCGTCCTCCAGCGCCGGATCCCCCGGGTCCCCCGCCAGCGGCTCCAGCCCCCCGGACACGGTGCGGATCCGGTTCAGGTCGGCAATCGCCCCCGCCCGGTCGCCGGTGTTCATCCGCGCCTCGGCCCGGATCAGGATCAACTCCTCGTTCCGGATGATGGGGATGGGGGCCGCGTTGGTGTTGTAGATGGTCCACCGGAGGTTGGAGGTCACGCCGGTGTTGGACCGGTACTCCCCGGGCTCGGTCTTTTCGGTGAGGCGCAGGTCCGGCGTACCGTCCCCCCGGGACTGGGCATCCACCGCCATCAGCGTGTCCGCGAGGTAGCTCCGCCCCGCTGGATCGAAGAAGGGGTTGGTCCGGTCCCCGGACGCGGTGGAGTAGTTGTTGTAGACCCCCCGGTTCAGGTCGCCGTCCGGGGCGAGGAAGGACTGCCCCACCGCCACCAGGGCGCCGGGGTAGTCCCCCCGCTCATTCAGCACCCGGGCCTTCAACGCCCGGTTGAAGAGGAGGAAGGTGGCGGGGGTGTTGAACCCGGCGTATCCCGGTGGGAGTCGGAAGGCGAAGCTGGACCCCGCCGCTCCCAGGTGTGTGGCCGCCTCGTCCAGCCGCGCCACGATGTAGTCATAGGCCTGCGACTGGCTCACGATGGGGGCCAGCTCCTCGGTGAGGGGCCGGTTGGTGTCCACCACGATCCCGAAGTCCGCATGGGTGCGGATCTGCGTGTGGAGCAGGAAGGCCTCCAGCGTCTTGGTGAAGCCCCGGATCCCCTCCCGCTCGGCGGTGGGCAACTCCGCGATCTGCTCCACCGCATCCAGCAGGGTGTGCCCGGTGCGGATGAAGCTGTAGGCGGTGTTCCAGCCGATTCCACCGGCGGGGGTCCTGGGGTCGTCGAACTCGTCCAGCCGCGTCCGGGCGGGGTCCACGTAGTACCCCTCCCGGCCGTAGTGCGCGGGGTTGGAGACCTGCACCTCGGTCCCCGAGCGGAACCCTTCCACCAGCCCCTGGGCGGTGGCCAGGGCGATGGACCGGGTGGGGTTCCGCTCAAGCGCCCCCACGTTGGGCTGGTCCTGGTTGGGGATCTCGAAGGATCCGGTGACGTTCTCGCAGCTTCCCAGCAACGTGGCCATCCCCAGCACGAGGGCCGTCCGGAAGAGGCTCGCCGGTGTGTATCCGTGTGTCATGGTCATGGGTCAGAACCTGAGGTCGAAGGAGAGCCAGAAGGAACGGCTGGAGGGGTAGGAGCCCAGTTCCCGACTCCACCCCACATTGTTGGCCGCCTGCGATCCGCTGTTGTAGTTGGCGTTCTCCGGATCCGCCCCCCGGTAGAAGTTCCCCCCAAGAAGGCTCTGGTTGGTGTAGAGATTCCGGCCGCTGAAGCTCACCCGGGCCCCTTCGATCCCGCTCCAGATGCGCCCGGAGAGCGACGCGGGGACATCCCAGGTGAGGTTGACCTCCCTGAGCTTCATGTGGGAGGCATCCCGGGTGTGGGTCTGGGAGGCCCGTGTGCTCCAGGTGCGCCTCAGGACGCCGACCTTCACGCCGGTGGCGGGGTCGATCTGATCGTGGTCCCAGCCGTTCCGGCGGTTGTCGAACTGCCGCCAGGTTCCCAGGTTCGTCAGCCCTCCCTTCACGGCGTCCACCGTTGCGGTGAGCGCCAGGTTCCGGTACTGGATCGTGTTTGTGATCCCCCCGGTCCACTCCGGCTCGGTGTCCCCCAGCGGGCGCTGCACCACCTGCGGGGTGGGGGAATTGAAGGCCCCCGGCAGGGTGTCGTTGGCCACGAGCTGCGTGGCGGACTTCCCCTCCTCGATGAAGATGGCGCCCTGCGAGTAGAATCCCTGTGCGATGAAGGCCGGCACCGGCAGATCCACCACCAGGCTCCGGTTCGCCGACCAGTTGAGGACCGTGGACCAGGTCCAGTCCTCGGTGCGCCACGGGGTGGCGTTGATCACCGTCTCCAGCCCCCGGACCCGCAGTTCCCCGCCGTTGAAGATCTCCGTGGAGAATCCGGTGCTGGGCGCCACGGCCCTGCGCAGGAGCAGGTCGGTGATGGTCTTCTGGTATCCGGTGACCTCCCACAGCACCCGTCCACCCAGCATCACGGCGTCGAAGCCCCCTTCGATCTCACTCTGCAGCTCCGGCCTCAGGGTCGGGGAGGCGGTGGTGGGGGACACCCGTACACCTCCCACGCCGTCCACATTCGTGGTGCTGAGGTTGCTGAACTTCTGGCCAAACTCCGGGCGGTTCCCGGACTGGCCGAAGGCGCCCCGGAACTTGATCTCATCCAGGGGGCCCACCCCGACATCCATCCGGTACGAGGCGGACGCCTTCGGGTAGTAGTAGAAGGCCTCCGTGTCCGCGTTGTTGCTGCTCCGGTCCGCCCGGACCCCTGCGGTGAGGAGGAGCCGGTCGTTCAGCAGCACCTCCTCCTGGAGGAAGAACCCGAAGTCCTTCACATCCCGGTTCACCTCCTCCACCGAGGTGGCCACCCCGGTGGCCACGTTGGGCGTGCCTCCGATGAGCCCCCGGGTGGCGGTGCGGTTCACATTGGAGCGCTCGCTCTCGAACTGGATCCCGAAGGACGACGTGGCCTGCAGCGCCATGCTGGGGCGGAAGACGTGAACGCCGCTGACATTCAGGTTGGACTGCTGGCTGTTGGCGTACGACAGCACCCGGGTCCCCGGGAGCCCGTCGTCATCCTCGAACCAGAGCTCCGGCGGGGAGACCAGGTCGAAGTTCTGGGTGTAGATGTCCACCCCGCCGTTCACCGCGAAGCGGAGCTCCTGCCGGTCGGAGGAGTAGGCCTCCCACGCCAGCCGGGAACTCAGGAGCGAGCGGAAGACCGTATCCTCCCGCTTCATCAGCTCCGCCGTCTGCAGCGGGTTGCTGGCCAGGAAGGGGTTCTCCGGATAGACCCCCCCCGCGCAGCTCACCGCCCGGGATCCATCGGGGCAGAAGGCCCGCATGTCGAAGAAGTTGGGGGTCAGGGGGATGGCGAAGCCGAAGCTGGTGCCGGCGTTGTCATTCCCGAACATCCCCCGGTCCGACTGGTTCCGGATCCCCTCCAGCCCCACGGAGAGGCTCACCCGGGAGCCGATCTGCTGGTCCAGATTCAGCCGGAGCGAGGCCTTGTTGGCGTAGGTGTTCACCACGATCCCCGGCTCGTCCCGGATCAGGGCGGAGGCGTAGTAGCGGGTGGTCTCCGAGCCGCCGCTCATGCTCACCGCCGTCTCCATCTGGAACGGTGTCCGTCCGGAGAGCTGGTCCTCGTAGCTGACGGGGGTATAGCCCGGGGTCCAGAAGTCGGCAGCCCTGGGCCCGAAGGCCTCCACGGCGTCCTCCAGGGTCTGGAAGTAGCGCGAACCGTAGGTGAAGGCCCGCTGGGCGATCCCCATGGACTGGCGGATGGTGAACTGGGGGGCTCCCGCCTGTCCCCGCTTCGTGGTGATGAGGATCACCCCGTTGGCCGCCTTCGACCCGTAGATGGCCGCCGCCGAGGCGCCCTTCAGCACCTCCACCCGCTCGATGACGTCCGGATTCAGGTCGGCGATCCGGTTCATGGGGCTCATCTGTTCGGTGCTGGAGATGTTCGTCCGCCCCTGGGCCAGCGACACCGCGTTGGCTCCCCCGTCCAGGCGGGCGTCACTCACGATGACCCCGTCGATGACGTAGAGGGGCTGCCCCGGGCCGATGATGGATGTGAGCCCCCGGAGACGCACCCGGCTTCCTCCTCCCGGTGCCCCGGAGTTCTGCTGGATCACCACCCCGGCCATCTTCCCCGCCAGCATCTGCTCCACGCTGGATGAGGGAGCCTGCCCCAACTGTTCGGCGCTCACGGTGGACACCGCGTTCGGGAGGTTCCGCCGGGAGATCCCGGTGGACTGCCCGGTGACCACCACCTCCTCCAGCCCCAGGAAGTCGGTCTGCAGCGACACCTCGATGGGGCCGGAGCCCTCGGGGACCGTCACCGTCTGGCGCTGGAAGCCGATGCGCACCACCTGCAGCTCCACGGGTCCCGGGGGGACCGCCAGGCTGAAGCGGCCGTCGGCCTGGGTGAGGACCCCCACGGTGGTCCCCGCCAGCGTCACGCCGGCCTGGGGAATGGGGGAGCCCGTAAGGGCGTCGATGACGCGCCCCGTCACGACGCGTTGCTGGGCCTCCAGCCCCGCGGCGCCGGCCAGCAAGAGGGAACCGATCAGAGCAAGGACACGGAATGGCCTCATCGGATACTCCATGGGCATGGTGGACCCGGCACCCCCGGGGAGGCCCGGGGACTGCATGGTGGGGGTTGGCGCTTCCGCAGGCGGGAAGGGGGTAGGACGCGCCGTGGAACCGGAAGACGGGGCCGTTCTACGCGACAGCCCGAGCGTCAACCTGGCATATTATGTGGTGGTTGTGCATGAAATCGCAACAAAATTGCACAGGTTTCGGGATTTCAGAGTCGTTGACATGTGGTTCACATGTGATCATGTTGTGCACATGTCCATCATGATCCAGATCCGGAACGTCCCCGACGAACTGCACCGGGAAGTGAAGGCCCGGGCGGCCCGGGCGGGAATGTCCCTCTCGGACTACCTCCTGGAGCTCCTGCGACAGACCGCCCAGCGACCGGAGCGGGAGGAGTTGCTCCGCCGGGTCCGGGAGCGCTCCCCGGTCTACTCCGGCGAGTCGGCGGCGGACGCCGTGAGGGGAGAGCGGGAGAGCCGGTGATCGTCCTGGATGCCTCGGCCGTCCTGGAGTGGCTTCTGCGCCTTCCGGCGGCGGGGCTGGTGGAGGATCGGATGGCACGGGCCGCGACGCTCCATGCCCCCCACCTCCTGGATCTGGAGGTGGCGCAGGTGCTCCGGAGGTTCGAACGGGCCGGGACGCTGGACCCCGGCAGGGGTGCCCAGGCGCTCGCGGACCTGGCCGACCTCCCCTTGGAGCGCTACCCCCACGACCTCTTCCTCCCCCGGATCTGGTCGCTGAGGGACAACGTCACCGCGTACGACGGTTGCTATCTCGCCCTGGCGGAAGCGCTCCGGGCACCGCTGGTCACCTGCGATGCCCGCCTGGCAGGGGTCCCGGGGCACGGGGCGGTGGTGGAGGTGCTGGCCTCCCCGAGCTGAGCGTCGCCCCCCCTACCTACCCAGCTCGATCACCGTCACCTCCGACGGCGTTCCGATGCGCAGGGGAATCCCCCAGTAGTTGGTGCCGGGGTTGATGTAGAGCGCCGCCTTCCCCGCCTGGTGCACCCCCATGGCGTGGGCGGCTCCAGCCGGCAGGAGTGCCGCCGCCGTCCGCCAACCCCCCTTGACCTTGACGCAACGTCAACCTCTACCGTGCATTCATCCACGCACAACGCGTGGTCGGTGGACCCCGGCACGGAGGACCCCGTGGACTGGTCGATCCAGGACATTGCCAGGTTGGCCGGGACGACCTCCCGGACGCTGCGCCACTACGACGCCATCGGGCTCCTCGCCCCCAGTCGGGTGGCGGCCAACGGATACCGCTACTACGACGCGCCCGCCCTGGTGCGGCTGCAGCGCATCCTCCTCTGAGGGAGATGGGGCTCGGGCTGTCGGCCATTGCCGATGTGCTGGAGGGGCAGCGGGATCATGTGGAGGCGCTGGCGGAGCACCTTGAGGTGCTGTGGCAGGAGCGGGACCGCCTGGACCAGCGGATCGGGAGTGTCGAGGCCACCATCGCGAAGCTGAAACGAGGGGAGGTCCTGATGGCGGACGAGATGTTGAGGGGCTTCGACCACACGAAGCACCGGGACGAGGTGGTGGAACGGTGGGGGAAGGAGGCGTACGAGGAGGGGGACCGGTGGTGGACGGGGATGTCCCCCGGGGAGCAGTCCGACTGGAAGGCCCGGGCTGCCGACCTCACCCGGGATTGGACCGAGGGGGCCGCCCGGGGGCTGGACCCTGCCGGTGCCGAGGCGCAGGAGCTGGCCCGGCGTCAGGCCCGGTGGCTGGCCTCGGTCCCCGGCACCCCCCGCTCCGGAGATGGGCCTGCGAAGGAGTACTTCATCGGGCTGGCCGACATGTACGTGGCCGACGAGCGCTTCGCCGCCAACTACGGGGGGACGGAAGGGGCCACCTTCGTCCGGGATGCCATGCGGATCTACGCCGACAAGCACCTGTAGGAAGGGGTCGTGGGCGCGGGCTCCGGGGCTGTGGCTCCGGGGCCCGCAGCCCCTTCTGCCACCGGGACCTCCTTCGCCGCTTCCGCCGCCCCGGCGGCATTCCCAACCGCCCGCACCTCACCGCCCCGCTTCACCCCTCGCTCCCGCCCCCCGGCTCCATCGTCACCTCCTCCTCCGCTCCCCCCTCCACCGAACTCCGCCGGGCCCGGATCCGCACCCCGTCCCCTGCTGCCAGCACGATCCACCGGTGGGGCCCCGGGTCCCGGCCGTCCCCTTCCAGGATCACCCCCCCCACCAGGTGGGGCTCATCCTCCCCGAAGCGGGGGGAGGTGAAGGGGGAGGGGCAGAGCAGGACCGGATCCGCCAGGCCTGATCCAGGCGCCGCCCCGCTCGCCGCTCCGGACCCCCGTGGCCCGGAGGCCTCCGGGCCGACCACCGCCGGAAGGCACACCAGCTCCCACCGATCATCATGCCGGGGGACCAGCTCCAGGTACTCCCCGATCCGGGGGCACACCGTGTCATCCCGCTCCAGCTCCACATGCACCTCGTCCCCCGCCCGGCGCCACCGCCCCCGGTACCCCAGTTGCTCCCGGATCCGCTCCTCGGTCTTCACCCGTGGCCCGCGATTCGTGGAGATGTAACGCCAGCTCCGGCAGAGGGTTGCGGAGCCGTCCTCCTCCAGATCCAGCGCGAAGGAGGACTCCACCTCCTCCCGGATGTGCTGCCGGGCGTGGGTGGCGCTGGTGGTGCGGACCAGCGCGTTGCTGTAGCGCCCCGGGGAGAAGGGGGCGGAGGTGAAGCGCCAGGTGGGGGGGGCTCCGCCGGGGGAGTCGCCGGACTCCCCGACATCCGGAGAGCCCGGCGACTCCCGGGGGGCACGGGGATCGGAGGAGGACATCGCCGTCAGGGGAAGGTGGCGGTGGAGGTACGGCGCTGGAGCGTATCGGAGAAATCCGGTGCCCGGTTCGCCTGGGCCAGGCGCTGCACCACCTGCACGTCCCTATCCTCGGTGCCCGTCATCTGCCGGGTGAAGTGGCGCACGAGCAGCCGGATCAGGAGGTTCTTCTCCAGGTCCACGGTGGTGGCTGCCGCCCACTCGGCCGGGGTGGCGAAGGCGGAGAGGAAGAGGGTGGTGTCCAGCTCGTCCTCCGGAACCCCGTTCATACCGGCGGAGAGCTTCCGCACCAGCCCTTCGGAGAGGGCGATGTCGATCAGGGTCACCGGCTGCTGCGCCGGGGTGCCCGCCGGGTTGATGGAGGCCAGCCGGCCGTGGATGGTGAGCCCCATCACCTGGGACCAGAAGGGGAGGGTATTGGAGAAGCGGGCTCCCCGGGAGGCTCCGGTGAACTCTGCCTGCAGGTTCAGCGTGTCCCACTGGGTGGGGTTCAGGTGCACCTGCACCAGGAGGGAATGAAGATTCAGCGCCGCGGTCCAGGCGCCCCGGTACTCCTCGGAGGCTCCGCGGAGGGCCTCCTCCCGGGGGGTGAGGGTCGGCTCCGTGTGGCTGCCGGTGGTGGTTCCCGCAGGCACGAAGACTTCTCCCGGGAAGGAGTCGGCGGCTCCCAGGATCCGCCGGGGGACCACCTCGTAGTGGGCTGCGTTGTTCAGCTTGGTTCGGGCCGGAAGCACCTTGAACGACGGCTGCCCGATGTAGCCGAAATCATCCACGCTGCTGTTCCCCGCGTGCATGCTCTCGTGGATGAAGGTGATCACCGACTCGTTGTCGGACGGGTTGTCGATGGTCTCTGGAGAGATCGCCAACTGGTCCGGGTTGGTGAACCCTCCCAGCCCCACCTCATCTCCGTAGCCGGAGCGATCGGTGAGGATGCGATTCTTCCGGTTCAGGACCCCGATGCGCCGCTGAGCCCGGGCGTAGCGGCGCTTCGCCGCCGCCACGTGGGAAGCCCCGAAGACGTCCCTCAGGTCGCCGTCCCGGGTGCCGGAGGCGATCTCGGTGAAGATCGCGTTCGCGTTGGCGATGAGGGTGGCGATGTTGGCGGCGTCCGCAGTGGCGGTGCGGGGGCCTGTATCGATCAGGGCCGGATCCCCCAGCGTCCGGTCCGGCTCCGCAGCCCGGATCAGCGCCGCAAAGTCCAGGAGCTGTTGCCGGGAGGTGGCCAGGAGAAGCAACTGCAGATCGGCGGCGTTCGTGAAGGTGATCCCCACGCTGGCCGCCGCAGCCGTGCGCACCGCCGTTCGGTCCGCGGAGGACAGACTTGCCCACGCCCGGGTGAGGGCCCGGGCCATGCCCTCCCGGGCCGCCGCCAGCGCCACCGGATCGGTCGCCGGGGGGAGCGCCGCATCCAGCCCGGACTGCGCCGGCACCCGGCGCCGCTGCACCACCCCATGGGCCACCTGCCCCCGGTCCACCTGCACCACGTGGGCCAGTTCGTGGGCTAGCAGGTGCCGACCTGCCGCGGTGTGGGGGGCGAAGCTCCCCCGGGAGAAGGCGATGTGCCGCCCCACCGTGAATGCCTCCGCCTCCATGGAGCGGGCCGCCGCGGCCGCCCGGTCCCCCGTGTGGATCCGGATGTCCCCGAAGCTGTGCCGGAAGCGGGCCTCGTGCTCTGCCCGCACCGGGGCAGGGAGGGGGATGCCGCCCAAGGGGAGGAGGAGGGTTGGCGGGGGTGTGCTCCCGGCGCGGCTCCCCGGAGGAAGGGGGGGCGGGGTGCCTGCCGAGGAGCCCGGACGCCCCAGCGCGTTCTCCGCGAGCCGGTCCGCGTCCCGCTCCAGCGGGGAATCCGCCGGGTCGATGCGCACCCGGGGTGGTGGCGGGGCGGGGCGGGGAAGCGCGTGGACGGGGGCCGGGGCCACCCGCCCCTTTGCCTTCCGGGCCATGTCCGCCGGGGCCTCCCGCTCCCCGGTCTTCGGGGGCGAGGAAACCGGGCTGGTCCTGGCTCCGTCCCGCATGGCCGGTGGCTCGCTGGTGGGAGGGGTGGAGTGGGGGGGAATCCCGGGCTCGCAGACCTCCGAGCCCCGGGATCACCCTTCCGGAACGTAGGGAGGGGCGGCGGAGGGGAGCAAGGCGCTCACGACTCCACCCGCCGGCGCAGCACCCCCGACACCGTGAGGAGCCCCATGGAGACCACCAGCGCCCCCAGGATCGAGTAGAGGGGGACCAGGAGGGACCAGAGGGCGGGGCTACGCCACCAACCCGCCCCGTCCGCTTCCCCGGGGGGGAGGTCGGAGGCGATGTCGCAGCGGGTGCGCTGCCCCAGCTCCAGGATGGGGATCATGAGGTCCAGGGCATAGATGGGGGCGGAGATGGCCG
>CAYQVI010000110.1:0-11762 GCA_964420725.1 uncultured Gemmatimonadaceae bacterium
CCAGGAACCCCTCCTTCACCATCCCCTTCCGATCCTCCTCCCCCGCCACCCAGGCATTGTTCACGGTGTAGGCCTTCAGCGCCGTCTCCACATCGATCCGCTCCTCGGGGAACCACCCCCCCTCCGGCTCGCCGCTCAGCGTCTGCCGGGTGACGGCGGCGTAGATCCCGTCCAGGGGATTCACAGTGTACCAGGAGGCGTTCGTCCCGGGCCAGTCGCTCCCGAAGGAGAGGAGGACCCCGGCGTCGTGGAGGGTCCGGAAGGCGTAGGCCCAGCGCCCACGGCCACCAATGCGGAGCTCCATCCAGCGCATGTCGTCGATGGTGTGGTAGGGCTGCATCTCGGCGATGATCCCCAGCTCCGCCTGACGCCGGGCCGTCTCGGGACCCCGGATCACCTGGTTGTGGATGATGGCGAAGCGCCGGTCCTCCCTGGGGCCGTTCACCTGCATCACCCGGTCCATGATCACCCCGATGGAGTCGATGGCCTCATCGCCGATGGCGTGGACCCTGGGGTTGAAGCCCGCGGAGTCGGCCCCGAAGACCAGCCGCTCCATGTTGCCGGCCGGGTCCATTCCGGAGCCCTGGTTGGTGACGTACCCGGTGTTGGACGCGTTCCGCCAGAGCCCCCGGACCCCGGTGGTGAGGTAGGGCTCGTAGAAGCGGGCCTGGGAGTTCCCCATGATCCCGTCCACGAAGCCCTTCAGCCCCTGATAGCGGATCCAGTCGTCCCCCAGCCCCTCCACGATCCCGGCGTCCCGCATCTCGTCCCAGGTGTCCAGTGTCATCCGCATGTTCACCCGGGCGGTGAGCTCCCCCCGCTGCTTCAGGGCATGGTAGACTCCCACCTGCTCCGGCGGGGTGATGTCGAAGAAGGTGGTGACGCCGTACTGCCCCATGTCCGCCAGCGCCGCCCGCCCCTCCGCCAGCCGCTGCTCCATGGTCTTCGGGGGGATGGCGCCCCGGATCCGGGCCACCGCGTCGCCGCTGACCCGCCCGGTCATGCTCCCGTCCCGGCACTCCACCCCGGCCCAGCTGCAGTCCGCCCCTGCCGCCTCCAGCGCCAGGGTGTTGGCCAGCACCAGCGACTGGTTCCAGTTCCAGAGGAGGGCCGGATTGTCCCCCGAGACCGGGTCGATGAGGGAGCGGTCCGGGTCGAAGGGTTCGGAAGGGGCGGCTGGGGCACCCTCCTCTCCTCCGGTGTCGTTCATCTCCCACTCGGCGTACGCCCCCCACATCCCCCCCACCATCCAGGCGCCGGGGGGAAGGCGCTCCGCCGTCTCCCGGACCTCCGCCACCAGCCCATCGGCGTCCACCACCTCCAGCAGGTTCACCCCCAGAAGGAGTTCACCCGCACGGTTGAAGTGGGTGTGGTTGTCGATGAATCCGGGGGAGACGAAGCGCCCCGCCAGATCGATGCGCCGGGTGGAGCCCCCCGCCAGCGCCTGGATCTCGGTGTCGGACCCCACCGCGATGATCCGTTCACCCCGAATGGCCACCGCCTGGGCCGTGGGGCGGGCCGGGTCGCCGGTCCACACGACGCCGCCGGTGAGGACCAGGTCGGCGGGGTTCTCCAGGGTGTTCCCGGCGGAACACGCAGCCGCCAGGACGGACACCAGCAGGAGCCCCGTCCGGACGGCGCCCGGCACCGGCAGGGAGGCTGGGGGGCGGAGTTGTCCGGACATGGAGGCGCTCCAGGGACAGGGTGGATGAAGAAGGCGGACAAGGGGTTGCATGCTACTGGACCCCCGCCCGGATGGGCAAGGTGCCCAACTGCCCGGAGACTCCGATGGCCAGCGACATCCTTGCGGGGAACAGATGGCGGCGGAAGAAGGACGACGAGGTGATCCAGGTGCTGGAGTCCATCGGCTGCCCACGATGGCCGCTGGATGGCCAACAACAGACGACGAGGAAGCTGACGAATGATTTCCGCTACGAGTTCGAGGAGGTGGCCGTCACCGCCATCGACGCTGCCAGGGACCACATCAGCCGGGAGGGAGCATGAGCGGGGTGCTGACAGGGCGGAAGATGGCCTACGCCGTCATGCTGCCCGTGCTGATGCGAGGTGCCCGATGAGCGCCGTATGGGTCCACCACGACAACGAGGGCTACGTCCACGACGAGACGGGGCTGTACCGCATCACCGCGAAGTGGATCGCCGGGATCCGCGTGGAGGTCATGCGGCAGGTGCGCCATCTCCGGGGAGGGGTTGTTGCGTCCAACCTGGACGGCACATTGACCATCGGCGCCACCCGGGTCCGCGTCACCGTCACCCGGGGATTGCTGCGGTCGCCCGTGCTGAAGCTGGAGGAGACCAGGCAGCCCGAGCCGGTGGAGGCCCCATGATCCCCGCCCTCACCACCGGCCTGGTCCTGGGCTTCGCCATCCGTCGCCGCCATCCCGTCGCCGGGGAATGCCTCGCCGCACTCTGTGGGGGTGTGCTCGCGGGGTATGTCATCCTCTGGGTGGGGTTGTGAAGCGTTCGGTGTACGGCCTCGTCTTCCTCGAGGATCCCGCGAACCGCCGGGGGGCACCTGGCGGAGCCCGGATCCGTCATGCCCCCGACCCAACCCAACATGCGCCCTGGGTCTTCCCAGCCTCAGCGGGGTAGCGACACACCGGTCCCCTCCCCGCCATGTCTCGATGGAGCTTCATGTGCTGCGATTCTCCCTCCGGGTCCACCTCCTGCTCTTTCTACTGGTTCCGTCTTCGCTGGAGGCCCAGAGGCCCACCTGGTCCACCTGCGACCTGGTGAGGGTCATCGACGGGGACACCATCGTCTGCGCCCCGGACATCCGGGTGCGCCTGATCCTCATCGACGCCCCGGAGCGGAGCCAGGCGCCGTGGGGTGACCGGGCCAGAGCCCGCCTGGAACGCCTCCTCTCCCGGGGAGGAATCCGCCTGGAAACCGACGTCCAGACCCACGACCGGTTCGGACGGCTCCTGGCCTACGTGCGGGTCCATGGGGAGAACATCAACGTGAGGATGGTGGCGGACGGCTTCGCGGTGCTGGCCACGTACCCCCCCAACCTCCGCTACGTGGATGCGGTCCGGGATGCCCAGCGCGCCGCCCGCTCCGCCCGTCGGGGGCTCTGGTCCGAAGGGGGGTTCGACTGCTCCCCGGCAGACCGCCGCCGGGGGGTGTGCTGAGCGGGGAGCCCGGAGACGGCCCCACCTCAGTACCGCTCTCCCTGCCAGACCCGGAGCTGCCGCACCAGCAGTTCCGTTCCGAGGGCCTCGCCGTACAGGGCGATGCGCCACTGGGAGCCGGGGGCGCTGGAGAGGCGCACCACCCCTTCCGCCGCCACCTCCCGGTCCAGGACCATCATCACCTGGCCGTCTCCCCGGACCTGCAACCCCAGGTGGATCCAGTCGTCCGAGGAGAGGTATGGAGGGAGGTCCACGCGCTGATACGCAAAACCGTCGGCAAACGAGACGGCCTGCGCTCCAAGTCGCCCGTCGGGATACACGAGGCACGTGCCCTCGTTGATGGGAAGACCCAGGTGGTCCACCCGCTGCACCGCCGGGTCTGGGAGGGGGATGTCCTGGAGGCACAGTTGGAAGCGCTGCCCGAGCCTCTGGGTGAGGGGCATCCGAAACTCCATCTCCACGGTGGCTCCCTGGTCCAGGGTCAGGGGCTCCCGGAGAAGGAGCCCGTCCCGGTGAAGACCATCGCCCCGCATGACCAGGACCGGCTCTCCCTCCACCTCACCGGGCACCGGGAGCGGGTCTCCCACCCCGATCCAGATTCCCGGGTCCAGGGTCGCAAAGTCATCGGAGAGCAGTGTCCCCTTCCCCGGATCCCCCGTCACCTCCACCATGAAGTCCGCCTGGAGCCACCCATCCCAGGTGGCAGTGATCCGGGCCTCCCCCAGGCTGTTGGCGAACAGCTCCCCTCCGGGAGCCACAGAGACCACGGAGGGATCGGAAGAGACCCATGCGGCCGCCACCCCCATCCGGGTGCCGTCGGAGTAGACCAACTCCGGCTCGATGGAGCGGCGTTCCCCCCAGACAAGGGTCCGGGGAGCCGAGGGGACCTCAAGCGCCGAGGCCACCGGGCGGGGTCCGTCCGGCACCCATGAGAGGCGGGCCGGATCTGCAATGGGGCCCAGATCCAGGGGAAACCAGCGTCCCGCCTCCAGGTCGTGGAGAACGGTGACGATCTCTCCCTGGACTGCGGCCTGGTAGACCGCAGCACGTCCATCCGGGGAGCAGGTGGCCATCATGCCCACGTAGCCGGGGGCCGGTACCCCCCGGGTCTGCAGACTCTCCGGATCCAGCAGGGCCAGTTGCACGCCGCCGCCGGGGTCCGGCACACCGATGAGGATCCTGTGACCCCCTCCGCACCAGACCATGGGTCCGTCCACCTCCATGGGGTACTCTGCCACCACCCCCCCGTCGGGTCGCAGGACCAGGAGGAGGTCCCACTCCGTCATCCGGGCGGTAAGGATCCGTGTCCCGTCCGGTGAGAAGGAGGGTTGCCCCCCTCTCCCGCCGTTCCGGAGGAGAAGGGTTCCCTCCCCCCCTTTCCAGAGGCACCCGGAGGAGGTCCAGCGTCCACTTCTCCGCCCCCTGGTCTTCCGAGAGCACCAGGATGGACCGTCCGTCCGGGGAGATCCCCGCCCCGTAGTCGTCCTCGGAGGTCTGGAAGGCCAGCCACTCCACCCCGTCCTCCCGACGCACGAAGACGGCAGGAGCCTCATTGACGGAGGCTCGATCCTCCAGCCAGATCAGGCGCCCCTCCGGGTCGCGACCCAGGATCCGCACCAGCCACTGCCCTGGCCGAAACCGCTGGGAGGGAGCCACCGGCCACGCCAAGGGATCGTCCCCCTGCGGACGAACCTCCACCGCCTGGTCCCGGGTGTAGGCGAAGATGGTGCCACCGCCGTAGGGAGGAGGGGGCCCCGGATCCGCCGCCGCCGGCTTCAGGAGGGAGCCTGCGGCAACAAGCCCGGCCGCGGCAACGGCCGCGGCGATCCACCCCCCCCAGCGAGAACGGGCGTCCAGCTCATCTCCGGCCCGCCGTCGCCTCTCCACCAGCTCCTCGCCGGCGGCGGCCCGGACCTCGTCATGGGCAAAGACCAGCTCCCCCTCCTCGTTCCAGCGAACGAGCCCCCGGGCCAGAAGTTCCGAGACGCTCGGGTCCCCCCCGACTCCGCCTCCCCTCTCCTCCATCACTCCGGGATGGGGTCCCCGGGGGGCCAGGACCAGGCGTCGCAGGAGGGTTCGAGCCCCCTCCGGGAGGATCCGGATGGAACCCTTCAGGAGTTCCCGCACCGAGGCCGGGAGGAGGAACTGCTCCGGGAGGGCGTGGCAGTGGAGGAGCCACGACTCCCCCGGCCGGTGCTCCAGGACCCCCTGCTCCGCCAGATAGCGGAGGATCTCCAGCAGGTAGAGGGGGTTGCCCAGCGACTCCCGGTGGAGCCGGGCCACCACCCGGTCCGACTCCTCCGGCGGAAGGAACTCTGCCAGAAGTCCCACCGCCTCCTCCACATCCTCAACCCTGAGCGGTTGCAGGGGAATGGACACCAGCCGGGGGGCCCCCTCCAGACCCCGGCGGATCACCTCTCCCCCACCCCCCGCCCGACAGGTCAGGAGGGCGAAGACCTGGTGGCGGTCCAGGCGCCGGAGCGCCCACAGCACCACCGCCCGGCTGGTGCCATCCGCCCAATGGAGGTCGTCCAGGAGGAGAAACAGGGGAGCATCGTCCGACACCGCCACGATGAGGTCCTGGAGGGCATCCCCCAGCGCCGCCGTCCCCGGGACACCAGAGCCGGCGGAGGGATCCGAGGCGCGGGGTCCGCTGTCCAGCGAAGGCACCAGTTGCCGCAGGGTGCGGTCGGAGGCTTTGCTGATCCCGGCAGCTCCCGACAGGCGGAGGAGGCTGCGGGTCAGGTCGGTGAGGAGTCCCCGGTCGATGGCCTGGTCCCCCTCCCGTACCGTGATCCGCACCACCCGACCGACGGACGGGGCGACCAGCTGCGCCGCCCGCTCCGCCAGGGTCGTCTTGCCGATCCCCGGGTCCCCGGTCACCAGGGCCAGGGATGCGCTCCCTTCCCTGGCCTCCCGCCAGAGTCCATGGAGCCGGGCGTACTCCCCACTCCGACCCACGAACTCCAGCCCCTGGATCCCGACGGAGCCGTGGCTCTTCCATTCTCCCCGTTTCAGCTCCCTGAGCCGTTCCTCCAGCGCCGCGAGGTCCCGGAGCCACTCCGGTTCGTCCCCGAAGCGGGACCGGGCATCCGCCAGGACCTCGTCGGCCTCCGCCACCTGCCGGGCGTCCAGCAGAGCGGCTAGCCGGGTCAGCCAGATCCCCGCCCGGTGGGGTTGGATCCGGGTGACCCTCTCCAGGATGAGAGCGCCGCGGTGGGCGTCCCCGGAGCGCAACGCGTCCCCCGCCCGATCCTCCAGGAAGCTCGCCAGCCGGGACTCCGTACGGGAGCGCACCTCCTCCGTCCAGATCTCCCACTCCGGCACGTCATGGAGGAGGAAGAGTCGAAAGGGGGGCTCCTCCCAGATGCCGTCCAGGACCAGGAGGGGGTCGGCGGCGGACTCCAGCGCCGGCCAGAGGAGCTCCAGGTCCGTGACCACCCGCCCCGGCGCCAACTCCACCGGATCGTCCCGCTGCAGGACATCATCCCCCAGCGCCTTGCGCAGGAGCCAGAGTGCCTGCCGGAGGGAGGCCCTCGCCCGATCCGGGGGGACTCCGGGCCAGAAGCGGGTGGCCAGATCATTCCTCGGGATGCCCCGCCCCTCCATGTGGAGGAGGGTGAGCACAGCCAGGGGTTTCCCCACCGGGATGCCCACCGCCTCCCCCCCTTCGTCCAGCAGGGCCGGCGTACCGAGGATGCGGATCCGAAGCGGGGTCGAAGGCATGGAGTGGGTTGATCCTGGCGGTGGGCGGGGGGAGCACGCGCCGGCGTCACGGGTCCATCAATCGGTCCTGATCAAGATCCTTGCGTCACCATCGGGCTCCCCGGTTCCGGATGTCAACGAGAAAATTGGGACGGGTCTCGTAGTGGCGTGTGGAGAGTCTAGTCGCCGAAGCGTCACGACGGCGTCATCACCACGTCCAGTACCAGGCGCAATCCGTTGCAGGCAAAGCGATTGCCTGGCGTCTCATCCAGCCGGGTGTCGTAGCGGCAGAGGCTCCGCATGGTATTCCACGCTCCTCCCCGGAGAACGCCGGAAGACGCTGCACCCCTTGATCCGCTCCGGTGGAGGGCCCACTCCCAGACGTTCCCCAGCATGTCGTGCAACCCCCAGGCGTTGGGGACCTTCCGGCCCACCGGGTGGGTGCGGCCATGGGAGTTCCCGCTGTGCCAGGCACAGTCGTCCAGGGAGGGGGGCGACACGGTATCCCCTGGAGCGCCGGCGCGGACCGCATGCTCCCACTCCACTTCCGAGGGGAGTCGATAGCGCCTTCCGGCACATCGGACATTCAGGAGCCCGAGGAAGGACTGCACATCCTGGAAGGAGACCCGCTCCACGGGGCAGAGGTCGCCCTCCACCGTGAACCAACTCGGGTTGGACCCGGAGATCTGCCGCCACTGGAGCTGGGTGACCGGAGTGACCTGCAGCAGGAAGGGTGAAGGGATCCCCGGCCCCGGAGGAATCCAGCGGAACTGCTCCTCCCCCAGACCCACCCCCACCTCCCCCCGTTCCTCCATGCGCGCTCCTCCCCCTGGTGACCCTTGCCGTGCCCACCGATGGTGACCGGGGAAGGACCCCCCGCCGAGTACGAGGGAGGCCCGGACCCCGGCACGAAGATGGGCACCCCCCGCGACAGTGGTGCACCAATCCCCATCATCTCCGCCGGAGCAGGGTGCGGGTTCTTCGTCAGGAAGACGTCAATGCGGGGTGGGGGGAGCCGGAGGCGGCCGGACCGGCCCCGGGGGTGGAATGCGGGGGGGGGGGCGGACGTTCCCGCCCCCCCCAAGCCTACTCACCCTCCGGGAGTCGTGATCAACCCCCCGAAGAACAGGGCGTTCAGGAAGAGCCTGTGGGTCCCGTACCAGTAGCCCCGGTAGTTGGGCTGATCCACCAGCAGGACCACGGAGCCACCCCCCAGCCGATCGGCGAGAACCGAAGGGGAGTTCCGGAGGCGCTCCCGGTTCTCGGCGCTGATGTAGCCGCTGAGATGCGGGTCATCCGTGAGTTGCGCCACCGTGCTGAAGGCGTTCCGGCTGGGGGCCAGGAGAATGGAGTGGTCCCGCCACACCGCCAGTTCCCTGCGCCGGTAGCCGAAGGCCAGTGGGTGCGAGATATCCAGGTCCGCCTGCCAGATCGACCCTCCGATGGCCTGGGAACGGAGGGCTGCCGCATCCCCCCAGTCAAGCCGCATTCCGGTTTCCCGTTCAACCACCTCCGGCAACGACACATTGGGAGTGAAGCCGTTCTGGATGGCCCAGGATGCCCCCCCGCGGATCGCCACCAGGGTGCCGCCGGCCCGGACCCACCGTCTCAGCTCCTCCAGTCGTTCTGCGGATGTCTGGATCCCACCGGACGGCACCACGATGACGTTGTAGCGGGTCAGGTCGGCCCGGCCGAAGGACGAACCCTCGATCCGGGTGACGGGGACCTCCACCTTGGTGTCGAGCAGGTGCCACAGGGTGCTCCCCTCCCCCTCGGCCAGGAGGAGGATGCGGGGCCGCTCCACGGGACGGAACTGCCCGCTCCCCAGATCCACCCCCTCCAGGGCGTACCCGGTGGCGATCCCGTGGATGGGGACCCCCGTCCGCTGGGCGGCCTCCTGGACCAGCCGATGGACACTGTCCGGGGACAGGGGCTGCACCTGCACGGGAATCGAGACGGAGCCACGGACGTAGGTCAGCGGGCCATCCATGGTCCGGAGGGTTCCGGGCCGCGTTGCCACCTCACCCCGGAGGCCCTGCGCCTGGAGCCAGTGGAGCGCCCTGGGGGCGTGGGTATCCGACCAGTCCAGGAGGTAGGCGTAGTCGCTCCGGGGGACGGTGGGGGTGGGGGCGACGGGGAATGCCGTCACCGGGCTGCCCCCGCCGGGGGGGACGCTCCGGAGTTCGGCATGGGGGACCCCGTACGCCAACGACATGGTCCAGGTGGACGCGTCGTAGAAAGTGCTGTCCGCGTAGGTATCGGTGGTCTCGAAGATGGAGCGCACCAGGCGGTAGTGGGGCTGCCGGGTGGGAACGATCCACCCACTTCCTGGTGCGAAGTCCTCCCCTTGGCCGGAAAGCGCGGCGGTCACAGGGTACACCGCCAGGCGATGCCGGAGGAGGAACTCCAGGAAGAGGCGATTCCGTCCGGCGTCGTGGGGGTCTCCCCACACGTATCCCTTCACCGGGAAGGCGTCGGCCTCCGACAGCGCCGTCTGGAAGAACTCCTGCTGGTACTCCAGGAGCTTCACCCGGTGCTCCAGAGCCCCCCGGACGGTGGCCAACCCGGTGCGGACCTGGTTCCGGATGGTGAAGGCGTAGGTGAGGATGCCGTGGTGGGCGCTCTCCTGGATGCTCCCCCGGGAGCTTCCCTGCTCGAAGGTCAGCGCGAACCCCCCCAGGAACTTGGGATAGGTGGATCCATACCCCGGGTAGGTGTTGTCGAACTGCTCCTTGGTGAAATAGAGCGACCCGATCTCGTCCAGGTGCCGGCTGTAGAAGGCCGCGAAGTCCTCGGTGATCTCGGTGTAGAGCCGCTCGGGGATCAGGGGATTCCAGGTCCCGTAGGGCTTGCTGGGCTCGAAGTAGTAGGTACTGTTGGTCCCCATCTCGTGGTAGTCGGTCACCACATTGGCCCGCCAGCGGTGGTGGAAGTCCACCTTCACCTGGCTTTCCGGGTTCTCCAGCGGGAGCCAGTCCCGGTTCAGGTCGAAGAGGTAGTGATTTGTCCGACCTCCGGGAAAGCCCTCATTGTGCTCCCGGTCCAGGGGATCCGCCTGCAGCTGGAGGGACCGGTTGCCGTTCACCCACGTCACGTGCCGGTCCCGGCCGTCGGGATTCTGGACGGGTTCGATGTGGTAGACCCCCCGGTCCAGCGCCTCCAGGACCTCCGGGGAGGTCCCGGCCACCAGCCAGTACGCCGTCAGGAGCGCCGCCTCAGGCCCCGAGGTCTCACCGCCGTGCACCCCGTACCCCAGGTGCACGATGACGGGACGATCCCCGGCGGGGATCGATGGGTCCTCGCTGGCCCTCAGGTGCGTGGTGCGGATCTCCTCCAGCCGGGCGTGGTTGGCCGGGGAGGTGACGGTAAGGATGGGAAGGGGTCTGCGCTGGTACGTCTCCCCCACGCTCTGGTAGGTGGCCCGGTCCGACAGACGGGCCAGCTCCTGGAGATAGGCCACGATGCGGTGGGAAGGCGTGTGGTGTGCCCCGATCTCGTACCCCAGGAAGGCCTGCGGGCTGGGGATGGACGGATCGAACTGCCGCTCTTCCGCAGTGAAGTAGTACTCGATGGGGGCGGACGCGGCGTTGCTCTCCGTCGGGAGGGCCTGGGCAGACAGGTGAACAGGGGTTCCTAGGCCCGCCATGAGGAGAGCCGCCAGGGATCCGGCCAATGCGGCTCCTGGCCGGAGCCGCCCCAGGCGCCCCCCGGGAGGGTGTGCGATTCCCGCCAGGGATGCCGCCGCCCACGTTGTGCATGTCTGCGTCTGCATGGATCCAGGTTCCGGAGAGGAGGTGGGGTCCCGCCTGCCGCCAGAGGGGCGAGGTGGGACCATTGATGTGCACGGCACCGGGGGGACGCAGTTCCGGGCGCAGGACCCAGGGAACCAGGTGGAGTTGCAGCCGCCGTAATGCCGACGGCCCCCTCCCTGGTGGGGGAGGAGGCCGGGGAGAATCATGAACCGGGCGGAACACCGAAGGGACCCGGCAGTGCGCATGCTACGGTTCCCGGTGGCGCCGGGTCAACCCTGCCTGGATGAGGACACCCACTCGCCCCCCTCGGCGCTCACTCGACTTCTGCTACACCACACTAGAAGAGATTGGCGGCCATGCTGAACTCGTGTTCGGGTGGCCCGCGGAGAAAGCGATCCGCCGGCACCGAGGCTCCGCTGGCCACGTTGTAGATGTACTCGCTGTAGCACTGACCCGAATAGGAGGTATGCCGCCCATTGACGACCAGGCGGGCGAACTCTTCCGGTGCCAGAGTGAGGGCCTCCCTGACGGGATGGCGCTTCGGCTGACCCCCGGAGGGGTTCCCGATCAGCCCGAGCCGAAACGCTCCGGACTCCAGGGAGCGAATGACCAGCCCACCCTCGACCCGCGGGGGCGACTCCTTCGAGCCGGTCCCCACAAGGCGAGGGGTGAAGTCCTCCTGCTCGGCCATGCGGACATGGTGGAGGAGGTACCCGGCCTTCAGCGGCTCGATGGCAAACGCCCGGGGAAGCCGAGCGCGCCGGTTGGACTCCGGCGCACCCCGACTGGCTTTGGACCAGAGGATTTCAACGACCTGGACCACGAACATCCACGATCCCTGACGAGCGAGTTGAGACACGGGTGAACGCCACGGGGATTGCGCCGTCGAAGGCCGCCGCACCTGGCACCCCGTCTTCAGCAGCGCCGCATGGCCCTGGCCAGGAGATCATCGGGGAGATGGTCCGGAGCGGCAAGCCCCGCCGGCAAGCCGGCGAGGCCCTTGAAAGTGGAGGCGGCGGGAGTCGACGATGTCCGTCCCAAGTGACGACCGCGGTAGCGCCACCCCTCCCTGACCGGCATCGGAGCGAGGATGGCGCCAACGGCGCCACCGCAGCTCCACCCGCGTGGCCGCGGCTCCGCCGCGGCCTGGACGCGGG
>CAYQVI010000111.1:0-11727 GCA_964420725.1 uncultured Gemmatimonadaceae bacterium
TGGCCCCCCACTCGCTGCAGCCGGCGGCCCCGTGGACCATCTCCATGGCCACCAGGCGCCTTGGGCGCAGCGGAGTCCCCGGGACCCCGGCGAAGAGCCGCCCCGCCGGGATCATGGCATCCAGGAGGGGGAGGGAGAGCCCCGCCCCCACCCCCCGGAGGAAGGTCCGGCGCGGAATATGTCTTCCAGAGAGGAACGTCATCGTCGGTCTCCTGTTGTGGACCGCCACCCGGGGCGGCACCGCCCTGTTCATCCTATCCCTGCTGCGTGGGTCCGTCGCAAGCCACGTGCCGCCCTCAGCCTCCGGGGCGGGCCCATGTCAATTCCGGTCGTCCCCCTGCTCCTCCGCCGATACCTCTTCCCGCTGCATCCGGAAGGCGTCGCTCCCCACCACGCCGAGGATGAAGGCCGACATCCGGTGGTCCGCCTCCCCCGCCGAGGCGGCAATGGCCCGCACCGTGGGTTGGTCACGGGCCTCCACGGGGCGCCCCAGGGCATAGGCCATGAGGTTCTCCGTGAAGGTGCGGACCAGGGGGATGGGGCGCTTCAGCAGCGCCTCCCGGAGGTCCCCCGGGGTCTGCACCGGGGTCCCGTCATAGAAGTCCCCCCGGGTGTCCAGTGGCATGCCGTTCTCCCGGATCCGCCAGCGCCCGGTGACATCGAAGTTCTCCAGCGCCAGTCCGATGGGATCCATGAACATGTGACAGGAGGTGCAGGCGGGGTTGGCCCGGTGCTGCTCCATCCTCTCCCGCGTCGTGAGGAACTTCCCCTCCACTGCCTCCTCGGTCTCGTTCAGATCCGGAACCCCGGGTGGGGGGGGCGGCGGCGGCGATCCCAGCAGCACCTCCATCACCCACTTTCCCCGGAGGACCGGCGAGGTGCGATTGGCCACCGAGGTGGAGACCAGGACGCTTCCGTGCCCCAGGAGTCCCCGTCGGGCCGGATCGGGGATGTCTGCGCGGCGGAAAGTGGTGCCGTTGACGCCGGGAATGCCGTAGTGCCGGGCCAGCCGCTCGTTCACAAACGTGTAGTCGGCGGTGTACAGCTCCATCAGGCTCCGGTCCTCCTGCACCAGATGGTGGAAGAGGAGTTCGGTCTCCCGGCGCATGGCCTCCCGGAGTTGCTGGTCGAAGTCCGGGAACCAGAAAGCGTCGGGGTGCACCCGGTCCAGATCCTGGAGGCGGAGCCACTGGGCGGCGAAGCGGGTGGCCAGCGCCTCCGCCCGGGGATCGGCCAGCATCCGACGGGTCTGGGCCTCCAGCACCTCCGGCTCCCCCAGTCGCCCCCGGGCGGCCAGTTCCCGCAGCTCCTCATCCGGTGGAGCACCCCAGAGGAAGAAGGAGAGGCGGGAGGCCAGCGCCCCGTCGGGGATGGGATAGACCTCCCCGGGGCGCACACCCGCAGGAGCGCGCTCCAGACGGAACACGAAGTGGGGGCT
The DNA here is from genome assembly GCA_964420725.1 of uncultured Gemmatimonadaceae bacterium. Classification (GTDB taxonomy): domain Bacteria; phylum Gemmatimonadota; class Gemmatimonadetes; order Longimicrobiales; family Gaopeijiaceae; genus CAYQVI01. The sequence continues at coordinate 1,439 of CAYQVI010000111.1, forward strand.
GGCCAGGATGGCCTGGAGTCCGGTGCGGATCCCCAGTTCGAAGCCCCCCTCGCTTTCCCCCTGCCGGTAGAACTGCAGGAGGGCCTCCACGTCCCGGGGCTCCAGGGGGCGCCGGTACGCCTCCCCCGCCAGGCGCTCCAGGATCTCCCGGGCGCAGGCCTCCCCAGGGCGCTCCTTCGAGGGGCGGCAGGAGAAGATGGCCTGGCGGCTGGGGGTCTCGGAGATCCCCGTCACCGTGTAGGGCCCCCCGATGATGAGGTCCCGGACGTGGGGGAGGAGGGTGAGTCCGTAGCCGCTGATCCCCGTGTGTCGGTCCGCAAGCGACCAGTCATGGGGAGACAGCAGATCCTCCACCGGCCCGTCCGCCCTCCGGAGGAAGGCTGCGGAGATTCTCTGGGGCCCTGCCTTCACCTGGATGGGGTCGGTCCGCATGGAGATCCCCTCCGGATCGGACCCCCGCATCCACTGGTCCACGTCCAGGAGGGCCACAGGGACCCCGTTGATGGAGACCTCCAACTGCTCGTACCTTGCGATCTGGCCGAAGAACCCCTCGCCGGTGGTGGTGTGTTCGAACCCGATCCGGAAGACGTACTCGCCGTCGGCGGGGAAGGTGTGCACCACCGAGATCCCCCCCCGGGTCCCGAAGGGGGCGCCGGGGATGTGGTCCATCTGGGAGAGGTAGCCGGGGTTCGTGTACGTCTGCTCCTGCAGCGGCGCCCCCGGGTCCCCCACGGCCAGGCGACTGATCTCCGCCGCAGCCTTCAGATAGGCGTCAAGAAGGGTGGGAGAGAGGAGTTGCGCGTCCGCCATGTTGTCGAAGTTGGCGGCCCGGGTGTCCAGGGGCAGGTAGTTTCCTGCATCCACATCGAGGTTCAGCAGCGACCGGATGGAGGCCTGGTACTCCGCCCGGTTCAGCCGCTGGAAGGCCCGGGACCCCGGGGAGGGATTCTCCGCTGCGGCCTCGTCCACCAGGGTCTCCAGCGTCTCCACCATCGCCAGAAGGGTGTCCCCCCTGGGGCGGGGCATTCCGGGAGGGGGCATCATCTCCGTGCGGAGCTTGGAGATGATCTTCTCTGCCAGGTCAGGGGTTGCGGAGGCCTGGGCCAGGTCGAGGCCGGCCAGGGAGAGGTTCCCGGTGACCAGGCGCTCGTTGTGGCACTGCACGCAGTAGTGCCGGATCACCTGGGCGAACTCGGCGGACTGCATGGAGCGGGAGGCCCGGAGCGTCAATCCCGCAGAGTGGAGGGGAGGGAGGTCGCCGGCCCAGGGAACCGGCCCCCCGGGGAGGGCTCCTCCGGATGCAACTCCATCCGGAAACGGATGAAGGTCATCCATCCCGGTGCCGAGCCCGGCAATGAGAAGGCCGCTGACGGCGATGAAGGCCGGGAGTACTCGCATGGGCCGATCCGCTCCTGACATCGTCGATTGACGCTTCCCGCGCGGACTTCAACGTGCGTTGCGGAATTCAAGAAGGCAATGACGACGATACCCGGCCCGTGGTGGGGGTCGCGGGGGAAACGGAGGACCGGCGCTCCCCACCGGCCCTCCGCTGCGTCCCAACACCCCTCCGGTCAGTCCTCCAGGACGAAGGTGACCTTCATGGTGACCCGGTACTCGGAGACCTTCGATCCCCCCCAGACCACCTTCTGTTCCTTGATCCAGGCACCCTGGATGTTCTTCAGCGTCCGACCGGCTCGACTGAGTCCCGCCTCGATGGCGGCCTCGAAGCTGTCGGGGGATGTGGCGGTGATCTCGGTGACCTTGGCTACGGACATGGAGCCCTCCCTGAGTGGGGAAACTGGAGATTCAGGAGGCATTCCGGGGAGCGATGTCCCCGGAATGTCTCCATGGGGGGCTACACGGTTCCTCCGGAGACGGTCCTCATCCTTCGCCGGGTGGCGGACGAACAGCCACGATGTTTGCTTGACACCCACCACCCTCCCGCCGATCGTGGGTTCAGGACCCCGTTCGCCCCGCCAGGCCACCTCGCTGCAGCATCCCGAAGCAGGAGACACCCTTCCGTGACCCAGTACACGCAACCCCGATCCAGCATTCCCGCCCCCCCCTCTCCGACCGTCCGGAGGGGTGCTCCGTATGCCGGACTCCTCACCCTGGCCCTGCTGGTGGCGCAGAGCTTCCTGCCGGTCCACCCCCTGGAGGGGCAGCAGGCCGAAGTCCAGATGGACACCGCCCGGGCGCGGATGCTCTATGTCAGCAATCGACCTGAGGACCACACCCCCGGTCGGGATTACCAGCGGGACATCGATCGGAAGGCCCGGACCGACTCCATCTACGAGGCGGTGACCCGGGGGGTGGTGGACTACAGCAAGGTGTCCTACCGGAGCCGGGTGGGGGATCTGGACATCCCTGCCTACGTCTTCCAGCCCCTGGAGAAGCGGGGGGAGCGGGGGCATGCGGCGCTGATCTGGATCCATGGAGGCGTTCATGGCAACTGGACCGAGAACTACTGGCCCTTCGTCCGGGAGGCGGTGGAGCGGGGCTACGTGGTCATCGCTCCGGAGTACCGGGGAAGCACCGGGTACGGCGAGGACTTCCACCAGGCCATCGACTACGGCGGCTACGAGGTGGACGATGTGGTCTCGGCCCACAGCTGGATGTCGGAGAACCTCTCCCACGTGGACCCGGAGCGGGTGGGGCTCATGGGATGGAGCCATGGGGGCTTCATCACCCTCCACGGGCTCTTCGAGGAGGGGCACCCCTTCCAGGTGGGGGTGGCCATCGTCCCGGTGACGAACCTGATCTTCCGGCTCAGCTACAAGGGCCCCGGCTACCAGCGGAGCTTCGCCACCCAGTCCCGGATCCGGGGGCTCCCCTTCGAGCGGCGGGAGCTCTATGTGGAGCGATCCCCGGTCTATCATGTGGACCGGATCGACGTCCCCATCCTGGTGCACCTGGCCACCAACGATGACGACGTGAACTTCGTCGAGGCGGAGATGCTGGTCCACGCCCTCAAGGTGAAGAAGCCCGAGCTGGCGGAGACGAAGATCTATGAGGATCCTCCCGGCGGACACTCCTTCAGCCGGCGGGTGAACATGGAGACGCTGGAGCGGGACGACACCCCGGAACAGCGGGACTCCTGGAACCGGGTGTGGGCCTTCCTGGAGTGGAGTCTGCGTCCCTACCAGGACCCCTCGCAGGGGGATCGGGACTGATCTCCGGCGGAACCTTCGAGGAGCATTCCGATGCCCCGGCACCCTGGCGGTGTCGGGGCATCGTCGCGAAGGGGTCCCATCAGCCTCCGGAGGGAGGGGAGGGGTCGTCCAGGACCCTGCGGACGGCGTCCAGGAGTTCGGCGGCGCTCCACGGCTTGGGGAGGAGGGGAACCCCTGGAGGGAGGCTCCGGGATCCCCGGAAGTCATGGGCGGCGTATCCGCTCATGAAGAGGAAGCGGGGAGGGTCTGGAAGGAGTCCGGCGGCCTGGTGGACCAGGGTGCCCCCGGCCCTTGGCATCACCACGTCGGAGACCACCGCATCCACCCGGAAGCCGTCTGACCCCAGCAGCTCGATGGCCTCGGCCCCGTCCGCCGCTGCCGCCACCCTGTACCCCGCCCTTTCCAGGATCCGGATGGCGGCGGATCGGATGGCCTCGTCATCCTCCACCAGGAGGATCGACTCCCGCCTCCCGGGTCCAACGGCTGAGAGGGGGGGAGAGGGGGAGGCAGCCGGCGTCACCAGGGCGGGAAACCAGAGGGTCACCGAGGTGCCCGCCCCCGGAAGGCTTGCCAGCGCCACCGTCCCTCCATGCTCCTTCATCAGCCCGTAGACCAGGGAGAGCCCGAGACCGCTTCCCCCATCCACGTCCCGGGTCGAGAAGAAGGGTTCGAAGGCCCGTTCCAGGGTGGCGATGTCCATTCCCGTTCCGGTGTCCCGGACCACCATCCCCAGGTAGTCCCCCTCCTCCGGAAGGCCCAGCCCTTCCGCTTCTCCGGCATTCAGTCTGACCCGCCGGATCCGGATCTCCAGGAGCCCTCCGGAGGGCATGGCATCCCGGGCGTTGGAGGCCAGGTTGAGAAGCATCTCCTCCACGTCGCCGGGGCCTGCCAGGGCCACAGGGGCGGGGTCGTCCACATGGATCCCCAGGGCGATGCCCGCCGGAAGAACCCGCTCCAGCAGGTCCTCCATCCCCCGGATCACCTCCCCCAGATCCACCGGACGGCGGGTGTCCCCGTGTCCGTGCCGACGGCTGAAGGTGAGGAGCCTCCGCACCGTCTCGGCCCCCCTCCGGGCCGCATCCCGGACCCCCAGGAGTTCGGACCGGGATGCCGGATCCGTGGGATGCTCATCCAGGACCAGGTCCACCCCGGCCAGGATCACCGTGAGGACGTTGTTGATCTCGTGGGCGATCCCCCCGGTGAGTTGACCCAACGCCTCCAGCTTCCTGGCCTGGCGCAGGGGGTGCGCGTAGGTGGCAGGGGGGAGGACGCCGGGGGGTTCAGGAATGTGGGTGACCAGGAAGCCGCCTCCCCCCTCCGGAGCCACACGGGTGAGGAGGATGGCGTACGGGAGGTCCTGTCCCGGAGGGCCCAGGGTGAGCCGGACGACGGGGTCGGAGGGAGGTTCCCCTCCGGCGGAGAGCGTCTCCACCAGGTTCCAGAGGGGACGGGGATCCTCCCGGGGGCGACATCGCACCGCCTCCAGGGCCCGGAGATAACCACCCCCCAGCCCGGCCCAGGGGAGCCGGAACCGGGGAGGAGCGGCCAGGCGCCTCCAGGCTGCGTTGGTGGCCACGACGACCCCGTGGGGATCCAGCAGCACCACCGGAGGGAGGGCATCCAGCATCGCCGCGCGGAGGGCGGCGGCCTGGTCCAGCGATTCCACCCGGGAGCGATTCACGCCCGGCGGGATCGGGACGCAGGGGAGGGCGGAGAGGCCGTCATGGCCGGCAGGGAGGGGGTGGCATGCGGGACACGATAGGAGGTACGAGCGTTCTCACTCAAGTTCCCGTCCCATATACGCATGGAGAGTGCCACGGGACGTGTCAGAAGGACCCCTTTCCCCCTCGTCAGCCCCCTGTGCTCTCCTCCGGTCCCCCCTGGGCCGCGCCCCCTCCCCTCTCCCGGTTCCGGAGCCAGAGGGTGGCCTCCTCGGGAATGTCCAGGGTGCGGATGGGGAAGGGAATGACGATCCCCTCCTGGTTGTACCGGGCGTGCAGGCGCTTGATGAAGGTGTGGCGGATGGCGAACTGCTCGGTGAAGTCCCGGCAGTGGATGCGCAACTGGAAGTCGATGCTGGACTCCCCGAACTCCTGGAAGAGGAGGACCGGGTCGTGGCCGGGGGTGGCGAGATCCGCCTCCTCCATCACGCTCCGGGCCACATCCAGCGTCACCGCCTCCACCTGCTCCAGGTCGCTGGAGTAGCTCACCCCCACCGGGATGGAGACCCAGAGGGATCGGGTGGGGAGTGAGAAGTTCTTCACCACCGCCGAGGCCAGCTTGGAGTTGGGGACGATCACCAGGTTCCCGTCCGGGATCGTGCGGATGGTGGTGTTCCGCCCCTTCACATCGGTGACATATCCCTGCTCCCCGGATTCCAGTCGGATGTAGTCCGCGGGACGCACCTGCCGGGAGAGGATGATCTGCACCCCGGCGAAGAGGTTCCCCAGGGTGTCCTGGAGCGCCAGAGCCACCGCCAGTCCGCCGATCCCCAGGGCGGTGACGATGGGGGTGATCTCGATCCCCTGGTTCTGCAGGATGATGATGGCGCCCAGTGCCGCCACCAGGATCTGCCCCAGGTTGGTCACCAGGGTGGGAGAGGGGAGGGCCGCCTCGGAGCGGGAGGAGACGGAGCGGATGGCCCCCCCGGTCATCCTCATAACCACCAGGACCAGGGAGGCCAGGAAGAAGATCTCCAGCACCCGCTGGCCCCGACCCCACCAGTTCACCCCCTCGTCGTCGGGGGAGAAGACCCCCACCTCCAGCGCCGACCACGCCCCCCAGAGCGTGAACCAGAGGATCGGCATCCCCCGGAGCGCTTCCAGGATGACGTCGTCCCACTCCCACCCCGTCTTCCGGGCCACCCTCCTCAGCCGTCGGACCAGGAGGAACTCCACGGCAAGCCCTACCGCCACTCCCCCCACCACCAGGAGGATGCGCTGGAGCCAGACGTTCTCGACGAGGTACTGGAACATCGGGATGATCCGGTCCATGGAGCCCTGCTGGGGGGATGGGGTGGAGCCCGTGGGTGGGGGAGGGCGGGAGGGGCGCTGGTACGGGTCCTGCAAACAGCAGAGGGTAGAGCAAGACCCCACCGCCCGTCCGGTCGCCGGCGCCCACCAGTTCCCCGCCGTCTGTCACGCAGGTTGCCGGGAGAGGGGGTATACCTCTGCGAAGGACTCAGGATCCTGACATGCACATCGCCCTGATGACGGAGACCACGGGTCCCGGGGGGCTCGAGACCATGTTGATCGCACTGGCAGAGGAACTCCGGGATCCCCGAGGTCGTGGAGCATGGTCGGGAGGGGTGGCTGGTGGAGCCGGACGATCCCCGAGCCCTGGCCTCCGCCCTGGACAGTCTCCTCGGCGATGGCGCCCTCCGGTTCCGATTCGGCGAAGGGCGGGGGGCGACTGAGGCGGCCTATTCCTCGTCCCGGGGGGGGATGGGGGCGTAGGACCACCAGCGCCGGGGGCCGGACTCGTCGTCCTCCCCGGAGGCTCCGTCATCCGGACGATACTCCCCGCCGTCCATATGGCCGTTGGGGTGCGCGGTGGGCCATGCTCCCTCCCCCGGATCCGTGAGGGGGGGCTCTGCGGAGGAGTCGTAGGGGGGGTGGTCCGAAAGGGCTGCGTCGGTCCGCATCGCTTCCCGGAACGGGGCCTCCTCCTCCATCCGATCCTCCTGGACCGCCCGGGGTGGGGGAGGGGGCTGCGCAGGTTCCGGGGCAGGGGGCGGCTCCGGGTGTCGCACCGGAGGACGGGAGGACATGGAGGGCGGTGCCGGGGGGGCCAGGGGGGCTCCCCCCAGCCGGGGGCGTCCGATGGGTGCCCGGTCCGACTCCCTTCCCCCCGGGGCCGACCCGGGCCGACCCTGGGCGTCTGCCTGGGCTGCGCGCTGCGCCATGAAGGAGAGCGCCTGCTCGGTCAACTGGTCCCTCAGGATCCCGTGCCCTTCGCTGGAGAAGCCGGCCGCCCTCAGCAGGGACACGGCATCCCGCATCCACCGGTAGACCGAGTCGGGGGCCGGGGCCTGCTCTTCCATGACACCGGACGCGCGGGAGGGAGGGGGTTCGGCATTCGGGTAGGAGGCGACCTGGGCCGGAGGCACCACCGGCTGCGGCCCGGGGGGGGTCTGGCGGGGCAGGGAGGCTACCCCTGCGGGGCCCGATCGTCCGGACTCCAGCTCCGCCACGTGGCGGAGGAGCGCTTCCCGGGTGCGGGTCACCTCCTGGGCGGCCCGGTCACTCCGGGTCGTGGTATAGGAGGCAGCCGCCCGCTGGGCTTCTCCCACCAGCTTCAGGGTGAGATCGGAGACGGGGGGGCGGGGTGCGGCGGCGGACCCTGCGGCCAGGTGCCGCATGTACTTCCGCATCTTCCGGAGTTCCCGCTCCATGCGGGACACCTTCCGGGACAGCTTCCGGACCTTCTTCCTGAGCCGCGTGGTGATCCGATGGGGCTCGTCCCCGTCCACCGGGTGGTTCTCCCAGGGCCATTCGTAGGGGTTCATGACTCCTCCCTGAGGACCGGATGGGAGCCGTACACCGCACTCCCGAGCTGCGCAAGGACCGCCGGAGGAAAAGTGGGAAACATTTGATTTCCACGCAATGGCCACGTGCCCCGGATGGGCCTCAAGTTCTTTGTCGGAAGGAGAATGGGAGGGCAGGAAGGAGAGAACGGCCGCCGCAGGGATCCACGACTCCTGTCCCGGGGGGGCTCAGCCCAGGAGGAACACCATCGCCGCAGCGGTGAGGGGGACGGTGAGGTTGTCGTCCAGCCCCAGGGGGAGGATCTCCACCAGAGCGGTGATCAGGGCACAGGCCGCCGCCACGGGAGGGGCAACGAAGGGGAGCAGGACCAGGAAGGCCACCAGGGCGAAGATGAGGGTGCCCTCCACGGAGCCCTTTCCCAGTCTGCGCCGACCCACCAGGCGCCCCAGGACACTGGCCGCCGGATCCGCGAAGGCCAGCACCAGGATTCCGGGAACCACCGCCGAGAGGGGGAAGAGGATCACCGCCAGGAGGATTCCCACCATGTACCAGGTGGACGACGCGATCTTCCGCTCTTCCCGGGGAGAGGCGAAGGGGCGGAGGAGTCGGAAGAAGAGGGTGTTGGCCCTGGGGTCCCTGAGACGGACCAGGTCCACCACCAGCAGCACCGCCAGCACCAGGGCCAGGATCGGAATGGCCAGACTCCGGTCGGGGACCACCCAGGTGAGGGCCGAGGCCAGGATCACGCCGTTCACGGCGTGGAAGACACGGCGCCAGGGCTGGAGTCCCTCGGTATGCCCCACCAGCACGGCCAGTTCAGCCTCTACGGTCGCTACACCCGGATCGGGGCTGTTGGTCATCGCTGGGTCCGTGGGAGGGGAGTGTCCGATGGGGTGGGTCCCGGACCCGGATGTCGGGGACTGCAGCGTGACGGGACCCACGTCGAAGGGCAGGGGGAATCGATGGATCTACACTAGCAGAGGGCGCTCCATGCGTCTACGAAACACGTTGGGTATGGTACACGGCTGATACCTGCGCTTCGCCGTGACGTGTGTTCAGGGGGATGACATTCCGGTCCGGGATCGAATCGAGACTCCTCCTCGCCCACACGTTCCCGGGACGACATTGCCCAGTGTAACGCTGCATCTCGTGCTTGCCGATCGGGTCCTGGACTGCTGGAGAGAGGACCCTGCCTCCGCCCCCTTCCCCATCTCCGACCCCGCTGCCCTGAACGCCTTCCGCCAGGGTGCCTTCGGCCCCGACCTGGGCTACTTCCCCGGCGGGCATCGCTTCCTCTCCGACCTGGCCCACTGCGTCCGCAGCGCCGACCTGGCCCGCTCCCTCCTCTCCATGGCCCGCACCTCCAGGGAGAGGGCGTTTGCCTGGGGATGGGTGACCCACGTGCTGGGGGACCAGGTGATCCATCCATGGGTGGGACGGGGCGTGGGGGAACTGATCACCGGGCGCCGCGACGTGTTCATTTCCGGGGACCGGGACCAGGTCTCCCACGTCCGGGTGGAGACCGGACTGGATGCCTGGTACGCCGCCCGGAATCCCGGCTATCGGCGGTTCGAGCCGGTACCGGTCTTCGATGGCGATACCATCCGCTTCCTGGGCGGCGCCTATCGCCGGACCTACGGCCTCCGGTTCGACGCGGCGCAGCTCCTGGGATCCCATCTGGCGGTGACGCGGATGGCGGGTCAGGCGCTCCGCACCGTGGCGGTGCTGGGGAACGCCCTGGAGTGGGAGTCCGGGGACGTGCCCATGGTCCGGTGGGCCCGGTGCGGGATGGAGAGGGCCCGGGGCATGATCAGGGACGCCATGGGACGGGACAGCCTCCTCATGGCCCTCCTCACCCCGGTGGCTCCATCCGCCTGGCTCGTCGAGGCGGTGGAGGCGGTGGTGGAGGGCTTCGGGCGCCGGGTGCAGCGCCACCTCCTCGCCCGGGGCGCGCTCCTGGAGAACCGCAACCTGGATACCGGGGAGTGGGATGGAGAGGGGGAGCATGGGGGCACGGCGGCCACGCTGGAGGTCCTGCGACTGCGGGGGGGGGTGGGGCTGGAGGCTCCCGACGAGGAGGGGTTGGCCCTGATGATGGCCGGCTCCGCCCGCTACCCGGGAGCCGTCTCCTCCAGGTGAAGTCGCCGGGGGGGGCGGTTGGGGAGGCGGATCCGGGACAGCGCCAGGATCAACCCACCCAGCATGGCCCCGAGATAGAAGGTGTAGATCCTCCACCAGATCAGGATCCCTGCCAGCGCCCCCGCTGGCAGGGTGGAGGCCAGCCCCACGGAGAAGGCCACCTCCACGCCTCCCCCCCCTCCCGGAGGGGGGAGCACCGACAGGGTGTAGAGGAGGAGGAGGGGCCACTCCACCAGAGGGGCCAGAGGTGCCTCCGGGGCGAAGGGGATCGCCAGGAGCGGCAGGAAGGAGAGACGGAGGGCGATCCGGGCGATGCTGATGACCAGGGCCGCGGCACCGAGGGACGGGGCGGCCCGGGACAGTTCCCTGACCTCCCGGCGGAAGCGACGGGCTCCGGCCCGCACCCGGGTCCACCCGCGACGCCCCACCCCCGCCCACCCCATGACCCGGGGCATCCGCGGGTTCACCTGGGCGATGACGAGATCGGCTG
>CAYQVI010000112.1:0-11477 GCA_964420725.1 uncultured Gemmatimonadaceae bacterium
CGGGAGCGCAGGAGGGCTCTGGACCTCCGGGCAGTTCCCGGGCACCCCCCCCGACGCCACCTCCTTCTGGGGGGGGGGACGGCTGGCCTTCTCCCTGGGGGGGGAAGGGGGTCGCGGACTGGTGGCCGCCGAGGCTCGTCGGGTGCAGAGCCCCCGGCCACCGGCGGTCACCGGCCCCACCCTTGAGGCCATTCGCGCCAGAATCGATCTCCCCGGTGCCGTCGAGGCGCTGGCGGGTCCCGGAGTGGATGAGACGCTGGCCATCTCGGTGATGAGCCGGGTGGACTGGGTTGGGGAGGACGGTCGGGGCGGGGGAGCCACCGTGGCCTTCGGTCGCTCCGAAACCACCGGGATCACCCCCGGCTCCACCCCGGTGCCCTTCCCGGAGGTGCTTCCGGGCTCCCGGGCCGACCTGGCTGCAGTGGTGAACTACCTGATCCCGGTGGGGGAGAGGGTCCGTCTTGAGGCCCGGGCAGGCGTGCACCGCACGGAGCGGCAGCCTTCAGTGGTGCCGGAGTGGGGGCCTGCCGGGGTCCTCCTGGTGCAGGAGGATGGGGCGCTGGGTGGTGCCATGGGGATCCCGGTGCGGGTCCAGCGGTCCACCGCCACCGCCACCGCCCTGGTGCACTTCTGGGATGGCCCCCAGTTCGCCAAGGGAGGCGTTGAGGCCCGTCTTTCGGCCCACGAGCGGGACGGGATCCCGGGGGAGGCCGGACAGTTCGCCTTCGATGGCCTGTCGGGGCTCGCCCAGGGGCGGGGGGCCTCGTCCCGGATCATTCCCGGACCTTCCGAGGCGAGTTTCCAGGTCCCTGCGGTGGGAGTCTTCGCCAGGGTGGGATGGGCTCCCCAGCCTGGACTGGAGCTCACCGCCGGGGTCCGGCGGGATATCGAGTTCCTCTCCGGCCCGGAGATCCGGGTGGACAGCACCTTCGCCCGGCTCAGCGGACTGGCATCCCAGCTCCCCTCCAGCGTGGGAGGCTTCAGCGGCTCCGCAGGACTGAGGTGGGACCCGACCAACGACGGTTCCACCCTCTTCCGCGCTTCCGGTGGAATGCACCGTGGGGAGTTGGCCCCCGGCCTCCTGGCGGACCTCGTCCAGATGGATGGTCGGGCCCGGGTCCGACGGGCCTTCGGAGCGGCTCCGGGCTGGCCCGGCGCTCCCACGGGTGGATCCGAGAGGCCGCTGCTGGCCCTTCCCGGGCTGGAACTGTCGGCTCCCTTGAGCGTCCGGGGGTCGGTGGGGCTCCTCCGGAAGCTGGGTGGGGCCACCTCCGTGGAGGTCCACGGTGTGGTCCGCCGCACCGAGGGGCTGGTGCGGGTGGCGGACCTCAACCGGATTCCCCTCCCCCGGGCCACGGTGGCCGGCCGGGACGTCTTCGGCAACCCGGTGAAGGAGGGAGCCCTGGTGGGATCGGAGCCGGGGTCCAACCGGCTCTTCCCCACCTACGACGCCGTCTGGGCGCAGAACACCGACGGCCGCTCGGACTATCTGGGGGTGGGGGCCGCGCTGGACCATGCAGGGGAGGGGTGGGGCTTCCGGGCCTCCTACCTCTTCTCCCGCACCGAAGACAACATGCCGGGCCTCCTTTCGGGGGATCCTGCCGCCACCCTGGACCCCTTCCCCCTGAGGGAGGAGGACTGGCGGGATGGCCGCTCGGATCTGGACCTCCCCCATCGGGCTGCGGTGGAGGGGTGGGTGGCGATCCCGGGCCTTCAGGATAGCGAGATCTCGGCGGTCTACAACGTCCGATCCGGGCTCCCCTTCACTCCGGGCTTCCGGCCGGGGGTGGACATGAACGGCGACGGTTCCTGGTCCAACGATCCGGTCATCCTCACCGGCGCCCCCGATGTTTCCTCCCTCCTGGCGGAGTGGGGGTGCGAGGTGCCGGTGGACGGGGGGATCGTTCCCCGGAACGGCTGCCGGGGCTCCGCAGTGCATGATCTGGATCTCCGTCTGGTGCTGGGGGGGCTCTCCGTTGGTGGGCTCGCTCTGGCGGTGACCGGGGAGGTCCTGGGAGTCCTGGAGTCCAGTGACGGCTTCCGGGACACCGCCCTGTTCCTGGTGGACCCCGCCGCTCCCCTCACCCTTTCGGAGGCAGGGGCGCTCTCCGTGCCGCTGTTGCCAAACCTCCAGTTCGGTGAAATCCGAAGGGGTCACATCCCCGGCCGGGTCTTCCGGTTCGGGGTCCGGGTCAACCGATGAGCAGATCCATGCGACGCACCGCGCTTCTCCTGGCCTCCGGCCTGTTGATCCAGGGCTGTGAGAGCCCTTCCGACCTTCCCCTCGTCTTCCCAGCCGCAGGAGATGTGAGGGTTCTGGCGTATCTGGATGAGGACGGGGACGGTCGACGGGGGGATTTCGATTCGCCTCTGGCGGGGCTCCCGGTGGAGGTCCGCTTCTGGAACAGCCTGGGGACGGTGGACCAGGGGGTCACCGACGCCAACGGGGAACTCACCCTGGTCCGGGTGGGGGTGGGGGCCATGCGTCTCGATCCGGTGCCGAGCTTCACCGGAGACACGCTGGTGGTGGTGGAGGCGGCGGACAACCCGTTCACCGTCCGCCCCGACACCACCGTGGTTCTGACGGTGGGGCTCTCGTACCCCACGGTCCCCCTGAGTGGGGTGGCGGCCCTCCCGGTGGGGCGGCGGGTGTTCAGTTCGGGCATCGCCCTCAACAGTCGCGAGAACTTCGGGGACGGGGAGGTCCACCTCCGGTTGGGGTCCACGGCTCTCCGGGCCACCCGGGTGGACCGGGTGGGGGTGAGCGCCGGCGATTCGGTGCGGATCGTGGGCCGGACCCGCCTGGTGGAAGGACAGATGACGCTGGACAGCGCCCGCATCTTCGTCCTGTCCGGTGCGGTGGCGCTGGTGCAGCCCCAGAACGTCAGCACGGCGGAGGCGGCCTCGGCGGCGGGTGGGTCGCTGGGAGCCGGACTGGTGCGGGTGCAGGAGGGGCTCATCACCGGGGTGCGGACCGTGGGGCCGAACCGGGTCGTCACCGTGGACGATGGGTCGGGGGCCGTGGAGATGGTGGTGCGGGACTATCTGGAGATCGACGGGGCCCTTCTCATTGCCGGGACCACGGTGGTCCGGGGGGCGGGGCTCCTCCGCCCCACTCCTGGAAGCGGTGGCGCGTCGTGGCAACTCTTCCCCCGGAATGCGTCGGACCTCTCTCTCCGGGCGGCACCACCGCCTTCGGGAGGCTGACGGGGGGGAAGGGAGGGGGGAACCAGGGCGCCCCGAGGACACCCGGAGCCCTCCCTCCGTGGCGTAGGGTGGGTCCGGCCATATAGAATGGGGGGCTTTCGCATCACGAAGGGGCGTCGACCCCCTTCCGCCCCGGGCCGCCCGAGAACGCTTCCGTGACCACACATCCCCTCCCCCCTCCGCTGGTCGTCGCCCTCACGGAGGGACCTCTCCGGGAACGTGTGTGCCAGGCCCTGCAGGGGGTCTCGGAGCTCCGGAGCGCCGGCCACTGGTCGGAGGTGGTGACGGAGGAACACACCCACGGCGCCGTGCTGGTGGACGCCCAGATGGCCCCGGAGGAGCTGGGCCGGCTCCTCCAGCGGATGATGGCCCTTCCCGGGGCATGGGCGGCGGTCCTGGTGGGCCCCGACCCGGACGATCGTCTGGTGTGCACGCCCCTCTCCCCCGGCTTCCCTCTCCCCCTTTCCGACGCCGCGAAGGGCGACGGGGGCGCGGGAGGGCAGCGCTACATGATGCGGGCCCTCTCCCGAGCCCGACACGACATCAACAACCCACTCACCTCCGCCCTGGCGGAGGTGCAGCTCCTCCTCCTGGACGGGGAGTCGGACCCGGGGCTGTCGGAGTCCCTGGACATCGTGCAGCAGCAGCTCCGGCGCATCCGGGATCTCATCATCGGCCTCTCGCGCTTCCGACCGCCCTCCTGATGGCCCCCCTCCTCCAGGAATCCCCCCCCCGACCCGCCGCCTCGCCGGAGAGCCCCCTCCGGGGACTGGCCCCCGGAGCCCCGGGGATCCTCCGCTGGCTCTACGTTGGCCGGCTGCTCCTGGCGGCTGGTGTGGTGGTGGCCGTCCTGGCGGGATGGCCGCTCCTGGGGCAGACCGAGATCACCCTGGCCCTCAGCCTGGCGGCGGCCGCCACCATCGTCACGGTCCCCTCCTTCTGGCTCACCCATGTCCGGGGGCGGGCTCCGGGAGTGACCTTCGGCTACCTCCAGGTGGCGGTGGACGTCCTCCTGGTCACCACGCTCATCCACGTCACCGGTGGGGCCACCAGCGCCTTCGGGCCCCTCTACGTCCTGGTCATCGCCCTGGCGGCCCTCCTCCTCCCCCTTCCGGGGGGGGTGCTCATCGGCGGGCTGGCCAGCATGCTCTACTTCGCCGATGTGGTGTGGGGGCATGGGGACGCGGTGGGGGGCACGGTGCTCCTCCAGATCGGCCTCTTTGCCGTGGTGGCGCTCCTCACCGGCTGGCTGGGGGATCGGGTGCGGCGGGAGCGGATGAGCCGGGGGGTGGTGGAGTCCGAACTCCGGCAGCTCCGGCTGGAGACCGACGACATCCTGGCCAGCATCAGCACCGGGGTGATCACGGTGAACCCCTCCGGTCGGCTGGTCTACATGAACCCCGCCGCCGAGGTGCTTCTGGATCTCCGCTCCCGGGACTGGCAGGGAAGACCCATCCTGGAGCAGCTGGACCAGGAGGCGCCGGGACTGGGGGGGGTGCTCCGGGGATCGCTGGCGGACCGCATTCCCCGGAGCCGTGCCAAGAGTGTGGGAAGCCGGGATGGGCAGCCTCTCACCCTGGGGATCTCCACCACGGTGCTGGAGCATGAGGACGGACGGGCGCCCTCGGTGACCGCCATCTTCCAGGACATCACCGACCAGGACCGCATCGAGCAGTTGAACCGGCGGAACGAGCGGCTGGAGGCGGTGGCGGAGCTCAGCGCCTCCATGGCCCACGAGATCAAGAACCCCCTGGCCTCCATCCGGAGCGCGGTGGAGCAGCTCACCCGCCCGGGCCTGGACGACGAGGACCGGAACATCCTCCGGCGTCTTGTGGTGGTGGAGTCGGACCGGGTGAGCCGGCTTCTGTCCGAGTTCATCGAGTTCTCGCGGCTGCGGATGGGAGAGGTGACGGAGGTGGACCTGGAGCAGGTGGCCCGGGATGCGGTGGCCCTCACCCGCCAGCACCCGGACACCCAGGCCCACCATGTGAAGGTGCTGGACACCATCCAGGCCGGTGGGCTCCGGATCCCCGGCGACGCGGACCTCCTGCACCGGGCCATCTTCAACCTCCTCCTGAACGGGGCCCAGTTCGCCGGGGAGGGGGGGGAGGTGCAGCTCATCGTGGAGCGGGTGGGCCGGGCCCCGGGGGGTGGACGGATCCTGGATCCGGTGCGGGTGGCGGTGCGGGACAGCGGCCCGGGGGTGCCTCCGGAGGACGTTCCCCGCATCTTCGACCCGTTCTTCACCAAGCGCCGGGGGGGGAGCGGGCTGGGGCTGGCGGTGGTACACCGGGCGGTGGAGGCCCACCAGGGGATCGTCCTGGTGGAGTCCTACGGGCGGGATGGCGGGGCGGAGTTCGCCATCTACCTTCCCGGACAGCGGCCCGACGTATGAGAACGACTGGGCGGGGTAGCGGTGCTCCCCTGCAGGTGGGGAATGGGGTTGGTTGGGACTTCCACGACACGAGGAACGCATGACCCGGATCCTGATCATCGACGACGAGAACTCCATCCTCGATTCGCTGCGCATCCTCTTCAAGGGGGAGGGGTTCGAGGTGGAGACCGCCACCAACGGCCGCCTGGGGCTGGAGGCGCTGGAGCGGCAGCGCCCGGACCTGGTGCTCACCGACGTGAAGATGCCCGGCGCCGGGGGGATCGACGTCCTGAACCGGGCCAGGGAGTTGGATCCGGAGCTTCCGGTCCTCCTCATGACCGCCCAGGCTTCGCTCCAGTCCGCCATGCAGGCGGTGAACGCCGGGGCCTACTACTACATCCAGAAGCCCTTCTCCAACGACGAATTGCTGGCCATCTGCCGCCGCGCCGCCGAGTCCCGGGCGCTGAAGGTGGAGAACCGGGCGCTGAAGAAGGAGATCCGGAAGGGAAAGCAGATGCTCCTGGAGCGCCCGGTGGGGAAGAGCAAGACGCTCGTGGAACTGCTCACCCTGACGGAGACGGTGGCTCCAACGGATTCCACCGTGCTGGTCACCGGGGAATCCGGAACCGGGAAGGAGGTCCTGGCCCGCTACATCCACACCCTCTCCGGGCGCTCGGAGGGTCCCTTCCTCTCCATCAACTGTGGCGCCCTTCCGGAAAGCCTCCTGGAGAGCGAGCTCTTCGGGCATGTGAAGGGCTCCTTCACCGGTGCCGTCCGGGACAAGGAGGGGCTCCTGGTGGCGGCAGGGCGGGGGACCTTCTTCCTGGACGAGATCGGCGAGATGCCCCCCTCACTCCAGGTGAAGCTCCTTCGGGCCATCCAGGAGCGGGAGGTGATCCCGGTGGGTGCCACCGAGTCCGTCCCGGTGGATGTGCGGATCATCGCTGCCACCAACCGGGACCTGGAGGACGAGATCCGGAAAGGGGCCTTCCGGAGCGACCTCTACTACCGGCTCAACGTCATCGCCCTGCACCTCCCCCCCCTCCGGGACCGGCGGGACGACATCTCGCTGCTGGCGGACCACTTCCTCACCCGGATGTCGGAGCGGCTGGGGCGGAACGGGATCACCCTGGCGGAGGACACCCTGGAGACGCTCCTACGCTACGACTGGCCAGGAAACGTGCGGGAGCTGGAGAACGCCCTGGAGCGGGCGGCGGTGCTGAGCAAGGGGGGGGTGATCCGTCCTGCGGCCCTCCCGGAGCGGGTCCGGGAGGCCCCCACCGCATCGCTGGTGAGCGATACCCTCCCCCCCAACCCCACCCTGGAGATCATCGAACAGGCCTACATCCAGTGGGTGCTGGCCGCCGAGGGAGGGAACAAGTCCAGGGCGGCAGAGGTGCTGGGGATCGACCCCTCCACCCTCTACCGCAAGCTGAACCGCTATGGAGGGGAGTCGTGACGGTGGACGCCTCCCCCCGCAGACCCCGGTGATGATGCCCGACCCCATTGCGCTGCGACGCCGTGCCGAGAACGACCTCCCCTGGGACCGCGTGGTCCTCTCCGTGCTGGTTCCCGTCTACAATGAACGGAGGACCATCGAGCCCCTCCTGAAGCGGGTGAAGGCGTCGCCCCTCCGCCTCGAGGTCATCGTGGTGGACGACGGATCCACCGATGGCACCCGGGAGCTCCTTCCGGAGCTGGTGATGTCGGGGCTCATCGATGTTCTCCTCCTGCAGCCGGAGAACCGGGGGAAGGGGGCGGCCCTCCGGGCGGGACTGGCCAAGGCCACCGGGGACCTGGTGGTGGTACAGGACGCCGACCTGGAATACGACCCGGCGGAGTACCCCGACCTCATCGCCCCCATCCTCCGGGGGCAGGCGGACGCGGTCTACGGGTCGCGCTTCCTGGGAGGGCCACACCGGGTGCTCTACTTCTGGCACAGTGTGGGGAACAAGGTGCTCACCCTGATGAGCAACGTCTTCACGGACCTGAACCTCACCGACATGGAGACCTGCTACAAGGTGGTGCGTCGGGAACTGCTCCAGTCGCTACCGCTCCGCTCCGACCGCTTCGGCTTCGAGCCCGAGGTCACCGCCCGCCTGGCCCAGACCGGGGCCCGGATCTACGAGATCCCCATCTCGTACCACGGGCGTTCGTATGCCGAGGGGAAGAAGATCGGGTGGAAGGACGGGGTGTCCGCCATCTGGACCATCCTGCGGTCCAACCTGGGGCGGACGAAGGCACCCCGTTGGGAGGCACCGCCCCCCCGGTGGACGGTGGAGGCAGGGGAGGGCGGGGAGTCGTCTCCCTCTTCCTGATGGGAAGGGCGACGGTGTGGCTTCCTGGGAACTCCAGGCGGTGCCACGGAGCGCGGCAAACTCTGCCCCGCATCCTGCAACACTCTTGCAGAATCCAAGGCGGCGCCGGGTGCCGGAGTCCCGTCCGGGGCCTGACAGGATCCGCTAAAGTGTTGAAATAAAAGGATATCAGGGTCATGCCAGAGCATCTGGCAACACCCTTGCTCTACCTTCGTCCCGGGTAGCAAGACCCAGGGGGAACACACACCACACGAGGAGTTTCAACAATGGTTCGCAACACCAAGGGCTTCACGCTCATCGAGCTGCTGATCGTGGTCGTCATCATCGGCATCCTGGCCGCCATCGCGATCCCCAAGTTCAGCGCCACCCGGGAGAAGGCCTACATCTCGTCCATGAAGGCCGACCTGCGCAACCTGCAGTCCGCCCAGGAGCTCTTCTACAGCGACCCGGCGAACGCCTACACCTACGCCGGCGCCATTGCCGAGCTCGACGACTTCGCCGAGAGCTCGGGCGTGACCGTGACCATCGAGTCCAACGACGCCGAGGGCTGGAGCGCTTCCGCCACCCACTCCGGCACCACCGAGACCTGCGACGTCTACGTGGGTGAGGCTGCTTCCCCCGGTATCTCCACCGCTCCGGGTGTGGTGACCTGCTCCAACGAGGTTCCGTAACACCAGGGGCCGGACGTTTCGGGGAGGGTTGACGGGTGGGGGTCCGCCGACAGGCGGTTCGGGCCCCCACCCGTTCCTTGTCCGGGCGTCGGAGGCTGGACCGGCAGGTGAGGGAAAGAAGGCGAAGGAACGTAGGGAAAGGAATCTGGACACCCACGACCCATGCAGGAGACAGGACCATGAAGAGGCACCTGGGGTCGGGGGAGCGGGGCTTCACGCTGATCGAGCTCCTGATCGTGACGGTCATCATCGGCATCCTGGCCGCCATCGCGATCCCGAAGTTCAGTGCAACACGAGCAAAGGCCTACCGGGCGTCGATGATGGCGGATCTCAGGAACCTCGCCTCGTCGCAGGAGCTCTTCTACAACGACGGGCTCACCTTCGGCAGCGACCTGACGGAGCTGGACGTGGTGGAGAGTGCGGGTGTGACCATCACCATCAATGAAGCGACACCCACCGGCTGGGCGGCCACTGCGGTCCACGATGGAGCCCCCGGCGAGAGTTGCGGAGTCTTCCACGGAGATGCCGCTGCGGCGGGCGGGGCTCCGGCAACGGTACAAAGCGTGATTCAGTGCTCCTTCTGATCCAATTGCAGTCCACGGATGCCGGCTCTCCTCAGGGGGGCCGGCGTTCGGGCGTCCGGGCTCCATGGTCCGGGAAGGGGCTCCCCCGTACGTTTCCTGGATGACCGAGCCGCCGATGACCCTGCTCCGCCGGGAGTTCTTCTTCTCCCTGACGCTCCTCTTCGCAGGGGCGCTGGCCGCATCCGTGGTCATCCTGGCCTTCGTCCTCCCCCGGCTGGCCTCCCCCGCAGAAGGGGCGGCCCTCTTCGTGGCCCTCCTGGCCGCCGACCTGGCCCTGCTGTATCTCTTTGCCCGCTTCCACTTCCGTCGCCGGCTGCTGGATCCCCTGGACCGGATGGTCCGGGATGCAGGGCGGATCGCCGAGGGGGAGGTGCGCCACCGCATCGAGCCGGGGGCTTCCGGAGAACTGGCGGCGCTGGCGAACTCCGTGAATGCCATGGCGGACCGGCTGATCCGGGACCAGGAGGTGCTGGCCCGGAACATCCAATCGCTGGAGACCACCAACCGGGAGCTGGTGGCGGCCCGGGACGAGGTGGTTCGGGCGGCGCGGCTGGCCTCGGTGGGGACGCTGGCGGCAGGGTTGGCCCACGAAGTGGGAAATCCCCTGGGGGCGGTGATGGGGTATCTTGATGTGGCCGTGCGGCGGGTGAACAGCGGAGGGGACGTGGTGGAGCCGGTGGAGGCCGCCCTGGAGGAGGCCCACCGGATCGACCGGATCATCCGGAGCCTCCTGCATTTCGCCCGGCCCCGGGGAGAGCCCGGGGGGACGGTGCGCCCCCTGGACGTGGTGGACCGGGTCCGCCGGCTGCTGGAGGCCCAGGGGCGCTTCGACGGGGTGGAGGTGGAGTGGCTGATCCCCGACGATCTCCCCGCGCTGGTGGTGGATCCGCACCAGTTGGAGCAGGTTCTGGTGAACCTCCTCCTGAATGCGGTGGACGCCCTGGAGGAGAGCGAGGAGCGGTGGATCCGGGTGACCGCCTCGGTGGCCCCCTGGGAGCCGCCGGTGCTTCCCCGGAGGCGAAAGGGGGACCCCCCGGGGACGAACTATGCCCACCGGCGCCGGCTGGGGCTCACGGACAGTGAGGCGGGGCATCGGGGGCGGATCCACGAGGCGGATCTGGTGGTGATCCTCACCGTGGAGGACTCCGGTACCGGGATTCCGAAGGCCTTCCTCACCAGTCTCTTCGACCCGTTCTTCACCACGAAGCCCCCGGGGAAGGGGACGGGGCTGGGGCTGGCCATCTGCGCCCGGCTGGTGGAGGAGATGGGGGGCGAGATCGAGGCGGCCAACGCCGAGGAGGGAGGGGCGGTGTTCACCATCCGCCTCCCCTCCGGCGATCGTTGGAGGCGGGAGGAGGACCTGGAGATGGATCCTGTGGAGGAAGCGGCGATCAAGTCCATCGAGGCACGAACCGGAGAGGGCAGGTGAAGATTCTGGTCATCGACGATGAGCCGGGGCTGCGGAAGTCCCTCTCCCTGATCCTGGGGGATGCGGGATACACCGTGGTCACCGCCTCGGATGGCGAGGAGGGACTCCGGAAGCTGGAGGAGGACCGCCCGGAGCTGGTCCTCTGCGACATCCGGATGCCGGGGCTGGGGGGGCTGGACTTCCTGGAGCGGGCCCGGGAGTCGGGGACCGAGGCGCTGATCCTCATCATGACGGCCTATGGGAGCATGGACCTGGCGGTGCAGGCCATGAAGGCCGGGGCGTACGACTACATCCCCAAGCCCTTCGGTGCCGACGAGGTCCTCCTCACCATCCGGAAGGCCGAGGAGCGGGAGCAACTCCAGCGGGAGGTGGGGCGGCTGCGGCAGGAGGTCCGGGCGGACCGGCGTTTTGGCGAGATCGTGGCCCGGTCTCCCGGCATGATGCGGGTGCTGGAGCTGGCCGGGAAGGTGGCCCGGCACCCGTCTCCGGTGCTGGTGACCGGGGCGTCGGGGACCGGGAAGGAGCTTGTGGCCCGCCTGATCCACCGGGAGAGTGACCGGTCGGAGGGGGCCTTCATCGCCGTGAACTGCGGCGCCATCCCCGAGACGCTCCTGGAATCGGAGTTCTTCGGATACGAGAAGGGGGCCTTCTCCGGAGCGGACCGGCAGAAGGCCGGGCTCTTCGAGGCCGCGGATGGGGGCACGCTCTTCCTGGACGAGGTGGGGGACCTGCCCCATCCCCTGCAGGTGAAGCTGCTCCGGGCCCTCCAGGAGGGGGAGATCCGGCGCCTGGGGGGGACCGAGACCCGGAAGGTGGACGTCCGGGTCATCTCCGCCACGAACAAGGACCTGGAGGACTCCATCGAGCAGGGGGAGTTCCGGGAGGACCTCTACT
>CAYQVI010000113.1:0-11434 GCA_964420725.1 uncultured Gemmatimonadaceae bacterium
CCTGCACCGCCACATACGAGAAGTTGAAGCACATCTCGTCGTAGGAGCCCAGCCCCCCGTAGATGGGCCCGTCCGTGGGGTTCAGCCAGGTGCACTGCACCGACAGGGTGGTCCCCTCCAGCCGGTTCCGGGGGATGATCTTCGGCTCCACCAGGGTGAAGTCCCGCTGCCATCCCAGGTCCCAGCGGGGCACCGACAGGAGGATCTCCCGGCGGCCATCGGCATCCTGGAAGGTGATCACCCCGGAATGCCCGAAGGCGTGCATGTGGAGATTCGCCGAGTGGATTTCCAGCCCCTGGATCTGCTCCTGGTCCACCCCCGTCACCCAGGCGATGTAGCCCAGGTAGTCCCCCAGATCCTCGGTGAGGCCGTAGGTGGCCATCTCCCCGGCGGGGATCACCAGGGAGCCGTTCTGCTCCCCCGCCAGCCAATCCCCCCGGGTCTGGGACATGTGGAAGGCCGGACGCTCCACGGTGGGGGCGGTCATGAACTGCAGACGGGAGCCGGCGTCCCGCTCGCCCGGGGCCTCGGCTCCATAGTAGTGGAGCTGCACCACCACCGCCGAGCCGGGCTCCACGGGGATTCCCGTGCCCGCGGGGAAGACGTGGCCGTCCATCCCCGGCGCCCAGTGGGCCAGCCAGTAGTGGTTCCGGTTCAGTTCCCGGAGCCCGTCGGGATAGCGGGCCTCGTAGGCCTGCCGCTCCGCACGGCGCCCCAGGCGGTCCGGGAGGGCCCCGCCGAAGCACTGGTACCCCGGTCCCTCCTCCGCCTCCTGCAGCTCCCGGAAGCGCTCTGCCATGTCCGGAGCCACGGCGTAGATCACCACGTGGTGCGCCACGTTGGTATTCCCCGGCACCGCCCGGAATCCGGTGATGAAGGAGCGCTCCTCCGGGGTCCAGTCCACCACGAAGCAGCGATAGTCGTCGGATCTGGACGGGTCGGGGAGGTAGGAGTCCCCCGGGAGGACCTCCAGGGAGAGGTCCGGAGTGAAGGCGCCATGCATGCCGTGCCCACGGTGGGAGGCCGTCACCACCGGGTCGGGGCGGGGGTCCCCCTTGGGAAACCCTCCGGCCCGCCACTCCCCCACCAGCGACACCACGTACTCCGCCAGGCTGGGATCCCCCAGATACTCCTGGTGCCCCCCCTCCGCCAGCCAGGGGGGCATCCGCCGGTCCAGGATGGCCGCCGCGATGGCCGCCCGGCGGCGGAAGGCCTCCTCCGGGTCCTCCATGGAGAAGGCCGGGCCCCCTTCGGTATGGCACTGGACGCAGTTCTCCACCAGGACGGGGCGGATGTCCCGGTAGTACTCCTGGGCGGCGCCGGGGGCGGGAAGGGCCAGGAGGGCTGCTGCAGCCAGGGCTGCGGAAAGGGTACGAGGGGCCATCGGTGGATCCGTGGGGCGGGGGATGGGTGCGACGGAAGCCATCGGAGCAGGAGTACGTCTGGACACCAGGTGACCGGACGGGCGACTCTTGTGTCCTCACAGTAGAACTAGTTCCTGCCGATGATGTAGGTTTCCGGACGGATTTCCGCAACGGATCCGGAGATCCTGTCGTCTGGATGATTCCGACCCCCACGCGCCCGGGTTCTGGCGCACACCAGGAAGACCCAGCATGCATCGTCTGCGTTTCCATACCCTGGCCCTCCTCGCGGGGCTCCTCGCCGCCGCCCCGCTCTCGGCGCAGTCGGTGGCCGACTTTCCCCCGATCCGCCTGGGAGAGCAGCTCTCCGGAAGCGTTCCGTTCGGAGGACCCGCCCTCTCCAACCGGGGGCCGGCCTCGGTCTATCGGTTCGATGCGGAGGCCGGGGTGCGGTACTCCATCGAGGCCCGCTCCTCCTCCTTCGATGTCTATCTGATCCTGGCCCGCCCCGTGGGGGGGCTCACCGAGTTCCTCCGGGAGGATGACGATAGCGCAGGAGACACCGATTCCCGGATCCGCTTCACCGCCGAGCGCACCGAACCACTCCTCCTTGTGGTGCAGCCCCTGACGGAAGGAGGATCGGGATCCTTCACGCTGCTTCTGGAGGAGCGGGTCCTTCCCCCCGCCCAGCCCCCCCGCCCCATCACCCCGGGATCTCCGGTGCAGGGCTCCATCTCCCCCAGCTCCAGTGTGATGCTCACGGACTGGGACGAGGAACTGACCTATGAACTCTGGACCTTCTCCGGGGAGGGTGGGGAGTTCTTCGAGATCAGGATGGATTCGGACGACTTCGATGCCTACCTGGAGTTCGGCCCCATGTCCGGAGGGGACATGGTGGTGGAGCAGGCCAATGATGATGGCGGAGAGGGGACCAATTCCCGTCTCCTGGTGCAACTCCCCCATGACGGAACGTTCGGGATCCGGGCACGTCCGCTGTCGGAGGGGAGCGCGGGGAACTACACCCTGCAGCTGCAGTCCTTCGTGCCTCCCCCCCCCACCCGGGCTCCCATCACCGCCGGGGAAACCGTCACCTCGGAGCTGGATTTCCAGGACGCCATCCTGGAGAACGGGATCTCGTACGAGGAGTGGATCTACCAGGGGGAGGCGGGGGAGAGGCTCAGCATCCGTCTGGCCTCCGATGACTTTGATGCGTACCTCTCGGTGGGGCGGATGAACGCGGACGGGATCTTCCAGGAGATCGCCAGCAACGACGACGCCCCTGATGATGGACTGAACTCCAGGGTGGAGCTGACCCTGCCGGGAGACGGGGAGTACGTGATCCGGGCCCGGTCGCTGAGCGCGGGTGGGGCGGGGATGTACACGCTGGAGGTGCGCCGGGGCGGGTGAGGTCGCCCCGGCGCACCTTCGCCCCCCGGGGCGTCAGCGTGATGGTGCCGGCACAGGCCACGGTGGGAGGCGTTCATCCGCCTCCCACCGTGGCGGCCCGGGGGCGGTACATGAGGGCATAGAACATGTCCAGGTACTTCCGGGTCTGCTCCCGCTCCAGGTGGGTCACGAAGCGCCAGAACCCGTAGATCCGCGAAAGGGTGAGGAAGCGGGCGGCGTAGAGGGGCCAGTTGTAGCGGCTGGCCACCCGGCGGATGGCCTCCCGGGACATGGTGTCCCACACCTCCGGCTCCCCCCGGGAGCGGGCCAGGAACTCCTCCATCCGGGCGGCGGCCTCCTCTCCCCGGGTGGGGTCGATGTGGAATCCCGACACCCCGTCCACGATGATCTCTCTGGGCCCCCCATAGCGGGTGGCGAAGGTGGGGAGCCCGGAGGCCATGGCCTCCACCACGGTGAGCCCGAAGGCCTCGAAGAGGGCGGGTTGCACAAAGGCCCCCCGGGTATCCGCCACCATCCGGTACAGCTCCCCCACCCGGTTCTTGTCGGTCTGCAGCTCCAGCCAGCGGACCTCTCCGTCCAGTCCGTGCTCATCGAAGAGGGCGTGCATGAGGCGGATCTGCTCCCCCTCGTCCCGATCCTGTGAGCGGGCGGGGTCCTGATAGCCCCCCACCAGGAGGAGATTGGCCTGCTCCCGGAGCGTCCCACTCCGGGCATACCACTCCAGCAGGCCGGTGGTGTTCTTGATCCGGTCCAGCCGGGACATGGCGAAGAGGAGGGGGCGGTCCGGATCCCGGAGTTCCCCCCGGGAGGTGGGGCCCGGGGGCCCGAACACCATCCGCCGCACCTCCTCCTGGACCTCCTCGGGGCGTCTGGTCTGCTCCTGGTAGGGAAAGAAGAGGCGGGGGTCGGCGCCGGGGGAGACGATGTTGAACTTGGGGTCGAAGCAGTCGATTCCCCCCAGCACCCGGTAGAGCCCGGGCATCGTGAAGGTCCTGTAGCTCTCGTATTGCCCGACGCTGTCCTCCGTGCCGGCGATCTCCTGGTAGGTGCTGCTGATGATGAAGTCCGCGGAGTTCATGGAGATGAGATCTGCCGTGTACTGGCAGGAGAAGTGGTGCTCGGCCTCCATGTCCTTCCAGTACAGGTCGGAATGGAGGTACTTGGTCTTCTCCAGGGCGTGGGCGATGGCGCACTGGGTGACCCCCAGGCGGGGGGCAAGGAGGGAGGCCACCAGATTCCCGTCGGAGTAGTTCCCGATGACGATGTCCGGCCTCCCCCCCAACTCCGCCCGGAGATCCCGCTCGGCGTCCAGGGCGTACTGCTCCAGGTAGGGCCAGATCTCGAAGCGTGAGATCCAGTGGGGCACCACCTCCCCCTTCTCGTCCCGGAAGGGGGTCCTGAGGATCCGGGCATTCCGGGTCCCCAGGATCGGCTCCAGGGGGCGGTCGCAGGTGGTCCCCTCCGCCTCGGGGATGAGTCGGGTGAGGACCACGATCCGGGGCTCCACATCCAGCCCCTGCTCATGGATGGAGCTCCGCATGGCCTGCTCCAGCGCCCGGACCTGGTCCAGGATGTAGACCACCTGCCCTCCGGTGTCCGGCTTCCCCAGCACGTTGGACTGGGCCAGGTAGCCGTGGGGCGAGACGATGGCGATGGAGAAGATCATGGGGATCCGGGCCAGGAACTGTTCCAGCAGCTCCGCCGAGGGGGCCTCCATCAGCTCGGAGAGGAGGGTCATGGTCTCCATCATCCCACCTGCGGTGCGCCCCCATCCCGGTTCGAAGCCCAGGCGGGCCAACTCCCTGGGGAAGCCCTCCTCCTCCGGGGGGCGATGCTGGAGGTGGTCCAGCCCCTGCCGCAGCACCCCCCGGAGCTCCGTCGGCGTATCGATGGTGGGGTTCAGGAGGAGGGGGCGCCCCGCCACCTGGTGCACCCTCAGGAAGTGGACCAGCCGCTGCATCCCCCCCTGGGGGTCGGCGAAGAGCCGTCCGGAGAGGTGACGGTTCAGGAACTCCACCCCCCGCCCGATGGAGCGGGGCTGCCGAGGGCGGGGAAAGGCCCGCTCGAACGGGCGGAAGTCCACCTCGAGCGTGAAGGGGTCTGCCACCCCGGGGCCCAGGACCAGGCGCTCCCGGGCCTCCAGGAAGTCGGAGGCGGGGATCTCCCGGGCCAGCATCTCCTCCGCCTGGACCTCCAGGTACTGCCACCGGGCCACATCGAACCGGATGGCCATGTGGAGCACCACGTGGTCCACCAGGAGCTCCTGGGTGAGGTGCAGGAGCTCCCGGAGGCCGGACCCCTCCAGGGGAGCGGCGGCGGGGCTCGCGGCGAAGCTCTCATACTCGTGGCTGATGTCCGACCAGAGGAGGATGGGGCGCTCCAGGGAGCGGAGGTGTCGGAAGAGGAGGTAGAGGGGCTCCCTGTGCTGTTCCAGCAGTGTGTTCCACGTGTGGATCATGCGGTCCTTCCCTTCGAATCGGGGGGCAGGTCCTGGATGGGCTCCCCCTTCAGGGCGTCGATGAGGGCCTCGGCGTGGCGGGCCCAGGTGAAGGTCCGGTGGACCCCCTCCAGCCCCCCCCGGGACCACCGCTCCCACTGCTCCGGGGGGGCCGAGACCACCTCGTGGATGGCCCGGCCGATGTCCTCCGGGTCCTGGGGGTCCACAAGGAGGCCGTTGGAGCAGGCCGCCAGGATGTCGGGAGGGCCGCCGTCCCGGGTGGCCACGACGGGAAGTCCGCTGGCGGCGGCCTCCAGGAGCGTCAGGCCGAAGGGCTCCACCAGGGCGGGGTTCACGAACACCCCCCGGGACCGGGCGGCGGCCCGGTAGAGGGCGGGGATGTCGTCGGACTCATGGTGCTTGGGGAAGGCCACGTGGCCGTAGAGGTCCCAACGATCGATGGCGAAAAGGATCTGCTGCACCACCCGCCGGGCCGGGGGGGTGAGCTCCGACGGGTCGTCCCGGACGCCGGCCACCACCACCAGGTTCGCCATTTCCCGGAGCTCCGGGTGGCCCCCGAAAGCCTCCACCAGCGCCGGAAGGTTCTTCTTCTCGTCCGCCCGGGCCACCGCCAGCACCATGGGCCGGTCGGGCTCCCGGAGGAAGGGCTCCAGCATCCCGGTCACCGCCGCCGTGTCGTGCACCTCCTCCGGAGGGGAGAAGCGGCGGAGATCCACCCCCGGGGGGATGACCCGGCTCCGGCGGGGGAGGGGGGTCTCGTAGCCGGCATACTGCCGGGCCAGCTCCTGGCGGGTACTGGAGACCAGGAGGGTGGCACAGGCCAGGGCGTCCTCCTCGGCGGCGATCCGCCGGGAAATGCGGTACCGCTCCTCCAGCTCTTCGGGCTCTGCCCCGTCCTCCAGCAGGGAGGCCTGCTTCGGCCGTCCCAGGGAGTGGCCGATGAAGACGAAGGGCACCCCCAGGCGGGTGGCCAGGCGACACCCCACCCAGCCGGCGTCCGCATAGTGCCCCACGATGAAGTCGGGCTTCCGGGGGGACCCCTCCACATGCTCCACCAGGCGTTCCAGGAGGGTCTCCAGGTGGGGCCAGAGGGACTCCTTCCGGAGGTAGCGCCGGGGTCCGAAGGGGATCCGGACGATCTCCGCCCCCTTTCCCAGCGGCTCCCGGGGGCGGGCGTAGGACTCATCCACCTGGCGGTCGGCGATGAGGCGGGTCACCACCTCCACGTGGTCCACGGCGGGGTGCCGGGCCAGGGCCCGGGCCTGGTCCACCACGTAGGCGATCTGCCCCCCGGTGTCGGCGTCCCGCCCCAGCTCCAGCGCCTCCCCCCGGAGGAGCCCGTGGAGGCTCAGGGAGAGGATGTGGAGCCCCCGGTCCCGGAGCTTCGGGGGGATGCCGGGGGCTGCGGGGCGGAGGGCTCCGGCGCCCTCATCCTCCCGGGCCCAGCGCCCCTCGTGTTCCCTGTAGAGGGTGGTGTCGGAGGGGGTGGCCCCCTGGATCCGGCACACGTCGGCGGCGAAGAGGTTCGCCCTCCGGAGCGCCACCTCCGGGGGCCATCCCCGGAGGAGCCCCAGGATGTGGACGGCGCTGAAGGCATCCCCCGCCCCCACCGTGTCCACCGTCCCCTCCCTCCGGGCGCCGGGGGACTCCACCAGCCGTTCCCCCTCCACCACCTCCAGCGCCCCCGCCGCACCCCGGGTGACCACCAACCGCTCCAGCCCGTGGCGGCGGGCCAGCCCCGCGGCCTGTGCCTGCACAGGGCGGCCGTCGGCAGCGGGGCCAGGGGCCAGGAGGGCCAGCTCCCCCTCGTTCATCCGGACCCAGGTGGCCCGGGCCACGGACCCCTCCACCACCTCGTGGGTCCACCAGGGGGCACGAAGATTGACGTCCAGGTAGGCCTGTGTCCTTCCCCGCCGAAGCAGCTTCGCAAGGAGGTCCCGGTTGTGTTCTCCTCTCAGAGCCAGCGTTCCATGGTAGAGGATCCCCTGGTCCCCGGGGGAAGCCAGCGCCAGCACCCCGTCCGGGATCCGGTCCCACGCCTGCCCGGTGGGGATCTCATACCGGGGCTCCCCCTCCACGATACGCACCACCACCCGGCCGCTGGGGTGCCCCTGGACCCGGGCCATCCCATCGGTGCGCATCCCCCAGGTGGACATCCGCTCCAGGATCGCGTCCCCCGACGGATCCTCCCCCACGGCGCCCAGGAGGAGAGGGTCCACCCCGAAGCCCCTCAGGTGCCACGCCACATTGAACGGGGCTCCCCCAAGGCGCCGTTCGCCATCGGGGAACTCATCGAAGAGCACCTCGCCGAAGAGGATCACGTTCCGCAGGTCGCTCATGGGATGCCCCTCCCGGCGGAGCGGGGGAGGGGGGGGCGATGAGCCGGACCGGGGAGGAGCACCTGCTGGCCTGCGACCTGGACGGCACCCTGATCCCCACCACGGAGGACCGGAGTGGAATCGCCCGCTTCCGCGACGCACTGGCGGGATGGGAGGGGGTGGTGCTGGTCTATGTCACCGGTCGGCATCTGGCGCTGGCGGAGGAGGGGATCTGGGACTTTGCCCTGCCGGAACCCCGCTGGCTGGCCTGTGACGTGGGCACCTCCCTCTACGGCCGGGAGAGCGGAGACTTCCACCTGGACCAGGACTTCCGGACCCTTCTCCTGGAGCGGGGTGGGGGCTGGAGCGCCCGGGAGATCCGGGAGCGCCTCACCCGGGTGGAGGGGGTGGTGCTGCAGGCGCAGGAGAAGCAGGGGGAGTTCAAGGCCAGCTTCCTCTTCGATCCCCGGGCGGAGGCGGTTCTCCGGGAGGACCCGGCCCTGACGGAGGCCCCCTCCACCCTGGTCTGGAGCCTCGACCCCATCACCGGGGAGGGGCTCCTGGATGTGCTCCCCCCCGGGGCGGGGAAGGCGGACGCACTCCGGTATCTCCAGGACCGGCATGGCCTGACCCTGGACCAGGTCACCTATGCGGGGGACTCGGGAAACGATCGGGATGCGCTCCTTCTGGGCGGATTCGGTATCCTGATGGCCAACGCCCCGGAGGGCCTGGTGGAGGAGATCCGGCGAGACGCCCGCCGCCTGGGGATCTCCCACCGGATCCATCTCCCCGGGGACCCCTTCGCCGACGGTGTGGTGGAGGGGGTCCGTCACTTCCGGAGGATCAGGGAGGCGCCGGGGCGCACCCCACCCTGACACCCTCGGGGAAGCAACAGGATCCCGTGCAAGGGGGGGGCCACCGCAGGGTGCCGCCGGGGGCCAGGGAGGAGGGGCCCGCCGACTGTGCACTCCCCTCCCGGAACCGGGTGGGACGTGCAAGGAATTGAAGGATCTACACCCCGGGGGTCCCCGGCGAAGCCTTTCCCGCTGCCTCCGTCATCTCCGCCGCGGTCCGGGCCAGGTCGCTGGTCCAGGCCCCGTCGGCCACGGGTCCCACCAGCGGCGTGCGGGTCTCGTTGGCCTTCTCGGAGAGGGAGAGGAACGCCCTCACCATGTGGGGATCCATCTCGGTCCCCGCCTGTTCCGCCAGCAGCCCCAGCGCCTTCTCCCGGGGCCAGGCGTCCCGGTAGGGGCGGCGGGTGCTGAGGGCGTCGTACACGTCGCAGACATGGACCAGGCGGCTGGCGTAGTGGCAGCGGCGGGTGAAGGACATCAGCGGATACCCCTTCTCGCCATTCTCCCAGATGTGGTGTTCATAGGCCACCGTGGCCGCCAGGGCATTCCCCTGCCCCCGGGCGGAGAGGATGCGGGCTCCTTCCACGGGGTGCCGGCGCATGTGGTCCATCTCCTCGTCCGTGAGGCGGCCCGGCTTCACCAGGACCTCCGGGGGGATCCGGACCTTGCCGATGTCGTGGAGGAGGGCGGCGGTGCCGATGGCCCGGACATTCTCCGAGGTGAGCCCCAACTCCTCCGCCAGTCCCATGGAGAGCATGGCCACATTGCAGGAGTGGGTCACCGTGTATTCGTCGTACTTCCTCAACTCCAGGAGGGGGAGCACCATGTGCTGCTCCCGGCGGATGGAGAGGGCCAGGGAGTGGATGATGGCCTCCACCTCCGCCATGGGCATGGCGTGCCCCCCCGCCACCTCGTCGTGGATCCACCGGATGGCGGCCGCCTCCTCCACCAGCGAGGTCTCCGACAGGGTGGACAGCATCCGGTCCACCGCCGAGTCGTCTTCGTCCACACCCCGGTCCACCGTCAGGGGGCCGAACCGGAATCCCCGGAGGGTCACGGCCTCCGGAGTCTCCGGGGGTGCGGAGAGTCGCACCGAGAGCTCCCGGAGGAAGAGGTCCAGGTCCGCCGCCCCCGGGAGGGGGACGGCGTCCACCTCCAGCCGCTGGATCCCGGCCGCAGCCAGCCTCCCGGCCCACTCCCACCCCTTCAACTCCGTCATCACCCGGGTCCCCACCACCACCTCCCCGTCCAGGAGGGAGAAGCGCATGGCCCCCCGCTGGGTGAGGGCCCCGGTGAGGGCCGCCAGGGCCCGGTCCCGGGCGGCCGCCCGCATGGGGTGCCCCGCCCCGTAGTGGCCGATGGAGGCCAGGGCCTGACCCAGGGCGATGAGGAACTGTGCGGTGGTGTTCATCGGGGGACGACCGGGGAGGAGGGGTAGTCTGCGGAGGTCTCTGGCACTCCCCCCCGGCCCCGGGCCAGCTCCAGGAGGGGGCGCACGGCGGGGTCATCCCCGTAGAGCCTCCCCAGGACCTCCAGCGCCGGCGCCACGGTGGGTCGGCCCTCGTGGAGCTTCAGGCGGCGGAGGATCCGGGTCCGGCGCCCCACATGCTCCAACAGCCAGTCCCGGACCACCGGGAGGGGGTGCACCCCCAGCGCCTGGATGGCCCGGGTGACCAGGGCGTCGTTCCCCTCCATCCGGCGGATGAAGAGGAGGATCCGGTTGGCCAGCTCCGGGGAGAGGGGGACGATCCGATCCGCCACCGCCTCCAGCGCCACACGGGCCAGCGCTTCGTCATCGTCGTCCAGGGCGGTCCAGAGGGCGGCGGTGCGGGCCACCGGGTCCGTGATGAGGATCCGGAAGGCCTCCTGCCGCACCTTCGGCTGATCGTGGTGCATCAGCTCGGTCATCTTCCCCCGGGGAATCGACCACTCCGCCTTCACGCCCGGAGGGGGTTGGACCTCCCGGAGCAGGGCCAGAAGGTTCCGGAGCACGTACCAGGACGCCCCCTCCATCCTGGAGAGGAGGAGGGGGCCCAGGTCGGGGCCCATGGTGGCCAGGTGGTTGAAGACAAGCCTCCGGATATGCCGGTCTCCGGAGCCCTCCAGGACATCCAGGAGTGCGGGGGCGGAGCGGATCCCCACGGTGGGGAGGAGGGCTCCCACGGCGGGCAGGTCCGGCGGGTCCTGGAGGAGGACCTCCAGGATGGCTCCGGCGGAGGCGAGGTGGTCCCGGAGGGCGATGGAGGCGGGGGTTGAGGGAACCGCATCCAGCCAGGCGAAGAGCTGCACCACGTAGCCCTGGGAGACCAGCCGGTCGGCGGCGTGGAGGGTGTCGTCCCCCGCCTCCCCCAGCTCCAGCGCCATCTGCACCAGACGGGCTGTCCCCAGCTCCTGGATCCCCACGCTCTCTTCCGGGTCCCCGTCTGCCGCGCCGTCGAAGAGGGCAATGTGGTCCAGGAGCCCCAGATGCTCCGCCGGGTTGGGATCCGAGAGCCCCCAGTCCGAGACCAGGTCCCTGGCGGCCCCCCGCAGCGCATCCTCCGAGGCGGGGTTGGCCCCATCGTCGCCCGCCAGGGAGGAGAGCTTGGTGAGGAGGCGGAGGAGGTGGTGCGACAGCTCCTGTTCATTGGCCCTGGCCGCCACCTCCAGCCACTCGATGACCGCCGAAACCGGGAGCACGTCGATGAGCTGGGAGAGGAACCTCCGCCGGGCGGAGCCTCCGGCCACCGACTGGATGATCCGGGAGATGGAGGACTCCGCCAGTCGCTGGAGCACCGCCCGGAGCCGCTCTCCCAACTCCTTCCGCTGCGTTGCCGGGGCGTGGGCCACCTGGTCGGCCAGGCTGACCAGCACGAAGGCCATCCGCTTGGCATACCCCTCGTGGTGGACGCGGCGCTCGATGGCCGATGCGACTTCGTCGGGGGTGGCATCCGCCAGGTCCAGGCCGCCTTCCGGAGAGCCCCCGGCTCCAGTCCCCTCTGCCTCGCCGGTGGGGATCCCTTCAACTCCCCCCTCGCCCCCCTCGCCCCCCTCGCC
>CAYQVI010000114.1:0-11428 GCA_964420725.1 uncultured Gemmatimonadaceae bacterium
CGGGTTGATTCCGGTGGTGGCGATGCCGTTCGTGGCCCTGCTCCTGGCCTGGGGCGGGGTGGGGCTGGTCCGTCGCTACGCCCTGGCCCGGGCCATCCTGGACCACCCCAACGAGCGGAGTTCCCACCAGGCCCCCACTCCCCGGGGGGGAGGACTGGGGATGGTGGCGGCCTTCCTCCTGGTGGCCTCGGCCATGCCCGGGTGGCTGGGAGTGGTCTGGCCCCTCCTCCTGGGAGTGGCGGCGGTGGCGGCGGTGGGATGGTGGGACGATCGGGGGCATGTCCCGGTGAGGGTGAGGCTGAGCGTGCATCTCGTTGCGGCCGCAACCCTTCTTCCCATGGTGTTGCTTCCCGCCCCCCTCCCTGGGTGGATGGGGATGGCCCCCCTGCTCTGGTGGGTCTTCTGGGGCGTCTCGGCCATCAACGTCATCAACTTCATGGATGGCATCGACGGGCTGGTGGCCAGTCAGGTGGCCCTGTTCGGGATCCACCTGACCCTGGGGGGAGCCGGATGGGTCCCGGGTGCATCGGGGGGAACGCCCGGGGGAACACTCCCGGGGATGGCGACGGGCTGGGGACTCCTCCTGGCCGCGGTCACGGCAGGCTTCCTGATCTGGAATCGACCCCCGGCCCGGATCTTCATGGGAGATGTGGGCTCCGGGACGCTGGGCCTCCTGTCGGTGGCGGGGGGGCTCCTTCTGATGCGGGAGGCGGGGGTGTCCCTGGTCCCCGCCTTCCTCCCCCTGGCCCCCCTCTTCCTGGACGCCACCTGGACCTTGCTCCGGCGCTGGCGCCGGGGGGAGCGGATCTGGGAGGCGCACCGCTCCCACCTGTATCAGCGGCTGGCGAACGGCGGGTGGGGCCATGCCCGGGTGACGCTGCTGTATGGCGGGGCGGCTGCGGCGGCGCTCCCGGTGACCTGGGTGGCGCCAGGTCTCCCCCGCATGGCTGCCATCACGGTCTACGCCCTGGCGGTGATCGCTGGAGCCCTCCTCCTGGAGATCCGGGTGTCCAGGTGGCCCCCCCGGGGGTGACGGGGCCCCCAGCGGCCATCCCCCTCAGTCGGTCTCCCCGTAGTACTCCCCGTGGTAATAGCCGTAGCGGCCGTACCCCCTGGAATAGCGGCTGTCCCGCCTGTGGTCCAGGTCGTTGAGCACGGTCCCCACCACCGGAGCCCGGACCCGGCGGAGCAGGTCGGTGGCGAAGGCCAGCGCCCCCTTTTCCGTGGTGCTGGCCCGGGCCACCACGATGACCCCATCCACCCGGGCCCCCACGATGGCCGCGTCCGTGACCACGTTCAGCGGCGGGCAATCCAGGATGACGGTATCGTACGCCTCCCCCAGTTCGTCGATGAGTTTCGTCATCCGGTGGGAGCTGAGGAGCTCCGAGGGGTTGGGGGGAAGGACCCCGGTGGAGATCAGGTTCAGGGTCCCGTTCTCCCCCAGATCCACCCGTCGAATGCTCTCCGCCAGCGTGGCCTGCCCGGCCAGGATGTTGGAGAGCCCTGGCTCCCGGGGGACCTTGAAGAGGGCGTGGAGCACCCCCCGCCGGAGGTCGGTGTCCACCAGGAGCACCTTGAGACCCATCTGGCAGAGGGTCACCGCCAGGTTCGCCGAGGTGGTGGACTTCCCTTCCTGGGGCATGGCGGAGGTCATCACCAGCGTCCTGGGCGGGTGGTCCGGAGTCACGAAGGTGAGGTTCGTCCGGAGGGAGCGATACGCCTCGGACACGGGATTCCGGGGGTCCCTCCCGGTGACCAGGCGCTCCTCGAGATCGCCCAGACCTCCGGCGGGCATCCGGGTGCCTCGGCCGTTCCTCCGGGCGTTGCCATTCCCGTTGGCCACCGCTCCCGGCAACTGGATCCGGGGGATCATCCCGATGACCGACAGGCCGCCCGTGGCCTTCTCGATGTCCTCCCGGGTGTGCACGGTGTCGTCCATGAACTCCCGGCCGAAGGCCACCCCCACACCCAGCATCGTCCCCAGGACGCCGGCCAGCAGCAGGTTCAGGAGGAGCCTTGGGCGCACCGGTTCCCGGGTCCGGAGGGCAGGGTCCACCACCCGCACCGTGGCGTCCTCCACCGCCTGGGCGATCTCCGACTCCTTGAGCCGGGTCTGGAGCAGGGTGTAGATGTCCTCCAGCACCACCGCCTGCCGCATGAGTCGAGCGGTCTGGAGTTCCCGGGCGGGGATCCGCTCCAGGTCCCTGCTGAACCGGGCCAGGGTGCGGTCCAGTTCCTCCACCTGGTTGGTGAGTCCCTCCAGGTAGGTCTCGGCGATCCCCCGGAGCTGCTGTTCGATCTCCCGGATGCGGCGCACCAGCGACTGGACGTCGGGGTCCTCCCTGGTGCGGCGGCCCAGGAGCTCGCTCAACGGCCCCTCCGACTCGTTCAGGGAGCGGAGCAGTTCCGACACCGCCGGAATCGGGAGAAGGGATGGGAAGGCGATGATCCGCCGGTACGGGGAGGGGGGAACGGCCTCCGGTCCGGCGGCGACCACTTCCGCCTCGATGCCGGTGAGGAGCCGCTGGAGGGCGGCCCGCTCCGCATCCAACTGGTTCCGTTCCGCCTGGATCCGGGCCAGCTGGGTCACCTGGGCCTCCTTCTCGGCTTCCAGGCTCACCACCTGTTCCCCCTCCCGATAGGCCTGGAGGGCATCTTCCGCCAGCGCCAGCTCCACCGCCAGGGAGTCGATCTGCCCACCCAGGAATTCCACCGTGCTCCGTGCCCCGGTCTTCAGAACATCCGCCCGGCGCGCGATGAAGCGGGTGGCCAGGAGGTCAGGGACCATCCGCACCAGCGCGGTATCGGGGGACTCGTAGCGGAGCCGGACCACGTTGGCATCCCGGTTGGGACGGGTCACCGACATGCTCTGCATGACCCGCTCCACTGCCTCGTCGAAGGGGACGATCTCCAGCTCCAGGGAGCGGAGTCCAGCAGCGGCCTCCTGCAGGATGAAGGTGGCTCCCGCCAGCGCCAGCGGCTCCCCGATCCGCACCTGCCCACCGTCCACCGTCGCCCCCTCGCTCTGCACCAGGAAGCTCCCATCCTCCTGCCGCTCCAGACGAACCATCCCCGCCGGCGCCCAGGGCTCCACCCGGACCTGCTCCACGAGCTCCTCCCGGGATCGTTCGGAGGGGGAGCGGAGCTGGAGCTGGATCCCCAGCCGGTCCACCACATCCTCGGCGAGGCTCCGACTCCGGAGCACCTCCATCTCGGTTTCCACCTGACTCCCGGAGGAGATGCTCTGGAGGATGTCCAGGACCGGGACGTTGCTCTGATCCTCATCGATGCGGATGGAGGCCCGGGCCTCGTAGATGGGGGTCCGGGTCAGCGTATAGACCAGGGCGAGCCCCACCACCACCGTGATGGAACCGGCGATGAGCAAACGGTTCCTCAGGAGGAGGTCCCAGACCTCCCTGAGGTGCAGTTCGTCGTCCCCATCGGGGACGGAGTCGGGGCGGGGCGGCGGTGGCTGGATGGAGGTGGTCATGGCTGGTGGGACGGCTCTACCGTGTGAAGGCGACGATGAGGGTCACGACCGCGCTGATGCTGGCCGCCACGACTCCGGCGTTCCTGGTGATCCAGTTCCGTTCCGGGACCACGATCTGATCCCCGGAGCGAATGGGGGACTCCCCGATGCGGGTCCCCTCCCCCAGGGTGGTGGCGATGACCTCACCGTCCCGGATGAGCCGGATCTTCGTCGGGTCGCCGATGGGGGTGCTCCCCCCCGCCAGCGCGAGGACATCTGCAATGGTGACTGTAGGATCCACCGGGTACAGCCCCGGGCGCTGGACCGCCCCCATGACGTTCACCCGTCGAAGGATCGTGATCTCGATGGAGGGATTCACCAGGTAGCGGCGATACTGCTCCAGGAGGGTCCTCTCCAGATCCTCCGGGCCCAGATCCACCACCCGCACCTCCCCCAGGCGGGGGAACACGATGACCCCGGAACGGTCCACCGTGAACTCCCCGGAGAAATCCGGTTCCCTCCAGATGGCCAGCCGGACCACGTCCCCCGGTCGGAGCGTCTGCGGCGGTACGGCTCCACCCTCGGCAGGGGTCTGGGCCCTCATCGCGCCAGGGAACAGGATCCCCGGCGCCGTCAGGGCCAGGAGCAGGGCAAAGATGGATCTCATGGGCTAACCGCAGTGGGCGGATCCGCCGGCCCGCCGGGGTCCGGGGCGTGGGCGGTGGTCCGCTTGATGGGAAAGGGATTCCGGGTGCCGAAGGGATCCCGGACAAATCCACCCATTCAGGGACAGGCTCCTGCACCGGGGGATACGGCCCGCATCGTTCGTGCCACTGGGTCGGAGGGCTGGAACGGAACGAGGCATACGTTCTGCCTTTTCAAGGTACGGCATGGCAAGAAACGATACAACTTCAGGTGGGGAGGGCCGGGAGCGTGGGCCGGGCGTGGGTGCTGAACTTGGACCTCGCCTCCGGCCAGGATATCTTGAGCGCTTGCCTTTCTCGCCCCCTTCACCTCTCTCCCTGGCTTGGGAAATCGATGAATATCGCTGTCATCGGAACCGGATACGTGGGCCTTGTCGTCGGGGCCGGGCTTGCGCAGACCGGGAATGACGTGATCTGCGCGGATATCGACGAAGGAAAGATCGCTCGGCTCCAGATGGGGGAGATTCCCATCTATGAGCCCGGCCTGGAGTCGATGGTTCAGCAGAACGTCGCTGAGGGACGACTCCGTTTCACGACGGACGTCGCTGCAGCGGTGCGCCCGGCCCGGGTGGTCTTCATCGCGGTGGGCACCCCTCCAGGGGAGGACGGGTCGGCGGATCTACAGCATGTGCTCGCCGTGGCCCGGGCCGTGGGGCAGGCCATGGAGCAGGAGACGGTGGTGATCACCAAGAGCACGGTGCCGGTGGGGACCGCCCGGAAGGTGAGGGAGGCCATCGAGGCCGAGACCACAGTCCCCGTGCACGTCTGTTCGAACCCCGAGTTCCTGAAGGAAGGGGCGGCGGTGGAGGACTTCATGAAGCCCGACCGGGTGGTGCTGGGGGTGGAATCGGACTACGCCGCGGATCTCCTCAAGGACCTCTACGCACCGTTCGTCCGCACCGGGAACCAGATCCTCATCATGGACATCCCGTCCGCGGAGCTCACCAAGTACGCCGCCAATGCGATGCTGGCCACGCGGATCTCCTTCATGAACACCATCGCACGCCTCTGCGAGGCCACCGGGGCCAGCGCCGAGTGGGTTCGTCTGGGGGTGGGCTCGGACCCCCGCATCGGCCCCCACTTCCTCTTCCCCGGGGTGGGTTACGGAGGATCGTGCTTTCCCAAGGATGTGAAGGCGCTGATCCGCACCAGTGAGGAGCTTGGGGAGGACGTGTCCATCCTCAAGGCGGTGGAGGCGGTGAACGAGGACCAGAAGCGGCGTCTGTTGAAGGCGGTGGTGAATCGCTTCGGCGAGGACCTGCAGGGGCGCACCTTTGCCGTGTGGGGGCTGGCCTTCAAGCCCAACACCGACGATATGCGGGAGGCCCCGAGCCTGGTGACCATCGAAGGGATCCTGGACCGGGGCGGTCGGGTGGTGGCCCACGATCCGGTGGCCATGCACGAGGCGAGGCGGGTGCTCCCGGACTCGGTGGAGTACAGGGACGGCAACTACGAAACCCTGCCGGGGGCCGATGGACTGGTGATCCACACCGAGTGGCTGGTCTACCGACGCCCCGACTTCTCACGGATGCGCGAGACCATGAAGACGCCCTTCATCGTGGATGGGCGCAACCTCTACAATCCGTCCAGGATGACCGAGCACGGATTCGAATACCACTCCATCGGCCGGCGGCCCGTACATCCGGAGGTCGGGCAGTGAGGATCCTCATCACCGGTGCCGCCGGCTTCCTGGGCTCCCACCTGGCCGACCGGTTCCTCTCCGCCGGGGACGAGGTCATCGGGGTGGACAACTTCCTCACGGGATCCCGGGACAACATCGCCGCCCTCCAGGAGAATCCCCGCTTCACCTTCATCCAGCAGAACGTCTCGAACCCGCTCTACGTCACCGGTGAACTCCACGGGGTGCTCCACTTCGCCTCCCCGGCCAGCCCGGTGGACTACCTGGAGCTCCCCATCCAGACCCTGAAGGTGGGGAGCCTGGGGACGCTGAATTCCCTGGGGCTGGCTCTGGCCAAGGGAGCCCGGTTCCTTCTGGCCTCCACCTCCGAGGTGTATGGGGATCCCCTGGTGCACCCGCAGCCGGAATCCTACTGGGGGAACGTGAATCCGGTGGGTCCCCGGGGGGTGTACGACGAGGCGAAGCGCTTCGCCGAGGCGCTGACCATGGCCTACCACCGCTTCCACGGGGTGGACACCCGGATCGTGCGGATCTTCAACACGTATGGTCCCCGCATGCGGCCCGGCGACGGCCGCGTGGTCTCCAACTTCATCGTGCAGGCCCTCCGGGGAGAGCCGCTCACCATCTACGGTGAGGGGGAGCAGACCCGCTCCTTCTGCTACGTGGACGATGAGGTGGACGGGATCTACCGGCTCTTCCACTCCTCCATGAACGAGCCGGTGAACGTGGGGAATCCGGTGGAGTTCACCGTGCGGGAGCTGGCGGATATGGTCCTGGAGGAGACGGGGAGCTCGTCGGCGCTTCAGCACCTCCCCCTCCCGGAGGACGACCCGAAGATCCGTCAGCCGGATATCTCCACCGCCCGTGCGCTCCTTGGGTGGGAGCCGGCTGTGGATCTCCGCGAGGGACTGCGCCGGACCATCCCCTACTTCCGGAAGGTTCTGGAAGGAGGGAGCGGCGGAGCCCGGGTCCTGGGCTGAGGGTGGGGGACCGATCCACGGGCGGTGGTGTTCCAACCACGAAATCGATTGCGGGGGCGGGGTGGGTGCAGGCGAACAGATGCCGATCCGGAGGTCGGCCCGCCGCACCTCCGGCAGGACTGTGCCGCCGCGCGACGTGATCCGCCGGCGGACGGCGTTGCTTCAGGGGCGGTGAGGTGAGAGCTTTTCCCGTCGCTGACGAGAGCCGCGCCCCACCGCCGGGCGCGGCTTCGCTGTATGGGGGAGGGAATGACCGAATCAGGACAGAGTGTGGACAGGGTGTCGTCCTCCGCCGCAGGGAGGGGCGGATGGGTCCGATCCTGCCTCATCCTCCTGCTGCTCCTTGGGGCCTGTTCCCCCGGTGGAACGGACGGAGGCGCCGTGGAGCGGGGGGACGCCGCCTGGGCCCATGGGGACCGGGAGGAGGCTCTTGCCGAGTACCGCCTGGCGCTGCGGCAGGGCCAGGATGATGCCTCCACCTGGCTCAGGGTCGGTCACGCGTATGCCCTCCTGGGGAGGGTGGACGAGGCCCGGGAACCCTACCAGGAGGCCATCGCCCGGGACCCGGCACTGGTGGACCAGGTGGTGGCGGACCTGGTCCGGGTGGCGCGGCAATCCGAGGTGCGGCGGGACCGGTTCAGGGTGGCCCAGGCGATGCAGCTTGCGCTGGAGTTCCAGCCCGGGATCAGCGTGGGGGACCTGGCCGGCCCGCTGGCCCGGCACTACACCGCCATGGGGGAGTATGCACGGGCCATCCCCTTCTTCCAGCGGGCGCTGGCGGAGGGGACGGATCAGACCCGCTCCGGCCTCACCTTCGATCTGGCGGTGGCCCACGAGCAGATCGGTGACTGCCGCAGGGCCGTGGTGTTCTTCCAGCAGTTCCGGGAGAGCGTGCGTCCGGCGGACCGGGGGCAGGCGGACTTCCACATCGGCTCCTGTTCGTTCACCCTGGCTTTGGAGGCCCGTCAGGCGGGGAACCTGGGGGAGGCCATGGGGCACATCCAGACCATGCTGAACCTCGGAGAGCCCCGGGCCCAGTTGCCCCGGGCCTGGTTCGAACTCGGTGAGATCCTGGCGGCCCGGGGCGACTGTGACGGGGCGCTGAACGCATTTCGCCGGGTCCTGGAGACCGACACCTCCGGGAACTCCCCGCTGGTGGATCGAGCCCAGGACCGCATCGACCAGATCCGCTTCCCCGGTCGCCGCGGCCAGTTCACGGAGGGCGGCTGCTGATGCCTCCCTTCCACTTTCCAGCGCCAACGGACCGTTGATGCAGATCCCCCTCCTCGATCTGAAGGAACAGTACTCCCGGATCCGGGAGGATATCGGCACGGCCATCCAGCGGGTGGTGGAGAGTCAGGGGTTCGTGCTGGGCCCCGAGGTGGAGGCCCTGGAGGGGGAGCTGGCCGCCTACCTCGGGGTGCCCCACGCTGTGGGGTGCGCCAGCGGCACCGATGCCCTTCTCCTCCCCCTCATGGCCATGGAGCCCCGACCCGGCGATGAGGTGGTGGTTCCAGCCTTCACCTTCTTCGCCACGGCGGGTGCGGTCTGGAACTCCGGGTTCCGCCCCGTCTTCTGCGACGTGGATCCGGACACCTTCAACGTGACCGCGGGGACGCTGGATGCCGCATGGTCGGATCGCACCCGGGCGGTCATCCCCGTGCACCTGTTCGGCCAGATGGCTCCCATGGCGGAGATCAATGCGCTGGCCTGTGATCGGGGAGCCCTGGTGATCGAGGACGCGGCACAGGCCATCGGA
Source organism: uncultured Gemmatimonadaceae bacterium (assembly GCA_964420725.1). Taxonomy (GTDB): domain Bacteria; phylum Gemmatimonadota; class Gemmatimonadetes; order Longimicrobiales; family Gaopeijiaceae; genus CAYQVI01. The sequence goes on from CAYQVI010000114.1 coordinate 8,552, forward strand.
GCGGCCCAGCGGGGGTCCGGTCCAGGGAGCCGGGACGGATGGGTGATGGCGGGGGCGGCTGGCGCGTGCGGCGCCTTCTCGTTCTTTCCCACCAAGAACCTGGGTGCCTTCGGGGACGGCGGTCTGATCACCACCCACGACGACGTCCTGGCCGATGTTCTCCGGAAGATCCGGGTGCATGGGGGGCGCCAGATGTACCAGCACGAGATGGTAGGGACGAACTCCCGCCTGGACGCCCTGCAGGCTGCTGTTCTCCGGGTGAAGCTCCCCCACCTGGACGAGTGGGCCGAGGCCCGCCGGCGAAACGCCGCCTGGTATGCGGAGCGCCTGGCGGACTGCCCGGGGGTCCGCCTTCCCCAGGTGGCCGACGGAAATCGGCATGTCTACAACCAGTACACGCTCCGGGTGGAACGGCGGGACCAACTCCGGGCCTTCCTCCAGGAGCGGGGCGTGGGATCGGGGGTCTACTACCCTGTTCCCCTGCATCTGCAGGAGTGCTTCCACAACCTGGGCTACCGGAAGGGGGACCTTCCGGTGTCGGAGGCGTTGAGCGGGGAGGTGGTGAGCCTTCCCATCTTTCCGGAACTGGGGGAGGAGCGGGTGGGGATGGTGGCCGAGGCCATCCGGGACTTCCATGGGGCGTAGTGCGCCTGGGGGCGGGTGGAGACACCAGGGTGTGGGAGGAGGAGGACGGCTGGAGGCTTCCGGCTGTCCCGGAAACGGAACCACGAGGGAAGGGTACACGACACGGATGCGCAAGCCTTATGCATGGATCACCCTGCTGCTCCTCGGCGTCGGCCTCGGAGGATGTGCCTCCACCCCCTGGTTCTCGGGTCTGGACTCGGAGGGACTCTACGCCGAAGCCTCTGCCCGCATGGAACGGCGGGACTGGGCGGATGCAGTGGAGGCGTTCGAGCGCTTCCTGATCCTGCATCCTGCGGATCCACGGGCACCGGATGCCCGTCTCCAGTTGGCCCGGGCCTTTGGGGAGCGGCGAGAGCACCTTAGTGCCTCGGCGGAATACGCCCGGTTCCTGGAGCGCCATCCAACGGACCCCCGGGCCGCCGACGCCGCCCTGGGGATGTGCCGCTCCTACCGGGAGCTCTCCCCCATTGCCCAGAGAGACCAGGAATACACCCGGCAGGCGGTGACCTTCTGCCAGCGGGTCGCCCTGGACTTTCCGGGCACCCCACAGGCGGACCAGGCCGAGGTGTTCCGGGAGGAGATGCTGGGGAGGCTGGCCCGGGCGGAGTTCGAAGTGGGGCGCTTCTACGAGAGCCTGAATGCCCTGGATTCCGCCATCCTCTACTATGAGGCCGTCGCCGAGCGCTACCCGGCCACGGAGACCGCACCCTCGGCGCTCCTGCAGCTCTATCTGATCTACCAGCGTCTGGAGTGGGGACCCGAGGCGGAGGGGGTGAAGGAGAGGCTTCTGACCCTCTATCCGGATTCAGCGGCCGCAGCCGAGGTCAGGGATGTGGAGTGACACCCACGGTACAGGACGTGTGGGGGTCTTCGGTGGTACCTTCGACCCCTTCCACATGGGGCACCTGGTGGTGGCCCAGGATGTGGTGGAGGTGCTGGAGCTGGACCGGATGGTCTTCGTGCCGGCGGGGGTGCCGCCCCACAAGGACACCGGCGCGGTGAGCCCGCCCTCCCTCCGCTGGTCGATGGTGGTGGCGGGAGTCGAGGGTGATCCCAGGTTCGTTGCCAGTGACCTGGAACTCCGGCGTCCTGGGCCGTCCTACACGGTGGATACGCTGCGGGAGTTCCGGAGGCAGGGTGTCGGAGATCTCTTCTTCCTGATGGGCTCCGACCAGTTGGCGGAATTCCACCGCTGGCGGGAGCCGGAGGAGGTGGGACGCCTCGCCCGGCTGGTGGTGATGGCCCGGGAGGGAGACGACCCGGATCTGGCCACCCCTGGAGTGAATGTGGATCCGCTGGTGGTTCCGGTGACCCGGATCGATCTCTCCGCCACCCGGGTCCGGAATCGGGTCCGGGAGGGCCGGTCCATCCGGTACCTGGTTCCGGACCCGGTGCGCCGGATCATCCTCGACGAACGACTCTACACGGGGACCGCTTCGGTCTCCGCATCCTGAGCAGGACGGAAACCATGATCAAGTGGGTGCAGAAGCTCTTCGGATCGCGGCATGAACGGGAGGCAAAGAAGCTGGATCCCGTCGTAGCGGAGATCAACGGCATTGCGGACGGGCTCGCCGACCTCACCGAGGAGGAGCTGAAGGGGAAGACCGGAGAGTTCCGGAGCCGTATCCGGGAGCGCACGGCGGAGATCGAGGGGGAGATCGAGGCCCTGCGGGAGTCCAAGAGGAAGTCCATCGATCCCGACGAGCGGGAGCAGCTCGGGCTCCGGATCGCGGGGCTCGAGAAGGATCTGCTGGAGGAGATGGGCGCCGCCCTGGATGACCTCCTCCCGGAGGCCTTTGCCGTGGTGAAGGAGACCTGTCGCCGTCTGGTGGGGCGGGAACTCTCACTCTCCGGCCAGACCGTGGTGTGGGACATGGTCCCCTACGACGTGCAGTTGATCGGCGGCATCACCCTCCACCAGGGGAGGGTCTCCGAGATGGCCACCGGGGAGGGGAAGACGCTGGTGGCCACCCTGCCGGTGTACCTGAACGCCCTCACCGGTCGGGGCGTGCACGTGGTGACGGTGAACTCCTACCTGGCCCGCCGGGACGCCGAGTGGATGGGCTCCATCTACCGGTACCTGGGACTCACCGTGGACGTCATCGATGTCCACGACCCGGGCTCCCCCAGCCGCCGGGAGGCATACCGGGCGGACATCACCTACGGCACGAACAACGAGTTCGGCTTCGATTACCTCCGGGACAACATGGTGCACTCGCTGGAGCAGCGGGT
>CAYQVI010000115.1:0-11384 GCA_964420725.1 uncultured Gemmatimonadaceae bacterium
TGGGACGCCAGCCTGGGGGTCTTCCGGGCCCCGCCGCAGTTGAAGGCGGTGGGTGGAGTCTTCCTGGTGGACGACTTCGGGCGGCAGCAGGTGCGCCCCCGGGACCTCCTGAACCGGTGGATGATCCCCCTGGACCGGGGGATCGACCACCTCTCCCTCCCCAACGGGCAGGTGGTGCAGGTCCCCTTTGACTGCCTGGTGATCTTTGCCACCAACCTGGACCCCAGGGACCTGGTGGAAGAGGCCTTCTTCCGGCGTATCCGGCACAAGGTCCGGGTGGACAATCCCACCCCGTCCCAGTACCGGGAGATCTTCCGGCAGGCCTGTCTCCGGAAGAACGTCCCGTACGACGAGGGCGCCGTGAAGTTCGTCGAGGAACACTACTACGAGGCCCGCGAAATCGAGCCCCGGGCCTGTCATCCCGGTGACCTGGTGTCCGACCTCTGCGACCTGGCGGACTACATGGGCCTTCGTCCCACCCTGGATCGGCTCCTGCTCCAACCCACCTGCGAGAGCTACTTCGGAGCAGACCTGACGGACCGTCCCGGAGGCGGGGGAGCATCGAATGGAATCTGAGCGGACACGGGGGATGGATCCTGTTGGCACCTCCCGCACGGGAGGAGGCTCAGTGCCGGGTGGGAATGGCGACGGGAGCGGGGGCGCCGTGCAGGCGGGGTGGCACGCCTCCCCGCCCCGGGCCGGATCCGTCCGGGCGCTCCCCGGGGATGACGACCCGGTGGAGGCGGGGATCCTCCGCCTCAGGGAGGAGGCGGTGCGCACCGCCCGCACGGAGGCTGCAGCCTCCGTCCCCCTGGACGGGGTCCCTCCGGGTGAGACCGAGCTCCGGGAGCGGTGCCGCTCCGCCTACCAGCGGTGGCGGACGGCGGAGCGTCGCCAGATCCGGGAGGAGACCGCGTCCACGGAACAGGCGGTGGTGTCCACCCTGGGGAAGGCATCGCTGGGAATCGACCGGTTCGAGCGCCTCACCAATGATCTGGGGCGGCTGAGGCTCCGGGTCACGAACCGCCGCCGGGAAGTCACCAGCGAGTTGGCAAAGGAGCAGGTGCAGCGCACCCGGGGGATCCCCACCGGGCTCTACCTGGCGGCCATCGCCTTCCTGGGGCTGGTGGAGTTCTTCGCCAACGCTCCGGTGTTCAGCGCCCTCCTCCCCCGGGATCCCCTGTCGGAGGAGCAGATCCGCCTCCTGGCGGAGGGGGCCATGGGGTGGACCTCCGGATTCGGGCGGGTGATCTCCCACATCGTCCTGAAGCCGGATGCCGCGCTGCTGGCGGGGGGACTGGTGGTGTTCCTCTGCGTGCTGGCCCACTTCTTCGGCCACTCCCTCCGGGAACTGGTGATGCACGGGGACCGGAACACCCGGCGGGATACGGTCTCCGGCCGGTCGCCGGCGGAGAACCTGGTCCCCATGGTCATCACCGGGATCGGGCTGGCCCTGGTCCTGGGGGTGCTCTACGAAGCCCGGATCATGCTGGGAGAGACCGGGCAGGTCCGCTATGAGCAGGACATCGCCATGGTGGAGGAACTCCGGAGGGAGGCGGGGTGGATGAGGGTGGACGGCGACCTGCTGGCCGCCAACCAGCTCACCAACCGGGCGGAGGATCTGGAGACGGCGGCCATGGACCTCCGGGAGTACGCGTCGTCCATGGAGCGGATGAGCATTCCCATCCTCCTCCTGAACCTCACCCTGGTGCTCTGCGCCATTGCGGCGGCCTACTTCCACCGGCGGGACGCCCGCAAGGAACAGTTCAACGAAGACCCCTTCGAGATGGACCGGCAGGCCCTCCTGGACTCGGCGGAGCAGAACGCCCTGGAGGTCACCGACCTCATGTCGGGGCTGGTGAGGGATCTGAGGCGTCTCCGCTCCCTGGCCGCCGGCGACGGGGGGCACCACTGGGGCTCGGTGGTGCCGCGGCTGGAGGGTGTGATCAGCCTCTACCGGGCCGAGGCCGCGCGCCTCCGGGAGGTGGATCCCCGGAGCGTCCCCGCCTTCGCCGAACCGGTGAGGCTGGACCTTCCCGTGGACGACGAGGGCCAGGTGGGGGGGCTCCAGAGCCCCGACGACTACGAGCGGGAGCGACAGATCCTCTCAGCCCGCTTCGAGACCGTGCGGCAGCGGTTCAGCGAGGAGGCCCGGGCCTCGTGAGGAGGGGGTGGAGCGCCCGGCTGGCTCCGGTGGTGGCCCTGGTGCTGGCCGCCGCCCTCTCCGCCTGCGGAGGCGATCCCCCCGCCCCTCCTCCGGACCAGGGTCCCCCGGAGCAGCTCATCCTCCTCTACGACCGCTCGTCCAGCATCCAGGACCACGAGCTCCAGCATTTCCGGGAACTCACCAACAGCGTCGTGGGGGAGTTGCGGCACCGGGACCGTCTGGTGGCCATGGAACTCCTCCAGCTCTCCCTTGCGGAGGCCCCCCGACGGTGGGCCCAGGATGTGCCGCCCCGGGAGTTCCAGGACCGGGCCATGTCCCGGGATTCCCTGGCCCTGGCCCGCTTCGTCACGGACGTGAGGGACTACCTGGCCTCCTTCACCGACACCTCCGATCGGGAGGAGCTCCTGGGGACAGACATCCTCTCCACGCTGCAGAATGTAGGAGACGAGGTCCGGAGCTATCCCGGATATCGGACCGTGCTGGTGATCCTGTCGGACATGCTCCACGCCACCCGGGAACTGAACATGGAAGGGCTCCAGCGGATGCCGGGCCCGGACTGGGTGCAGCGGGCCGCCTCCGAGGGACGTCTCCCGGAGTTGTCGGGCGTCTGTGTGCTGGTGGCCGGGGCCAGGGTGGACACCCCCGAGGCGCAGCGGGTGAAGGCCTTCTGGATGGACTACTTCCAGGCCACCGGAGCCACCCTCCTGGACCGGAACTACGGCTACCGCCCCCCCCGCCTGGTGCCGGAGAGTTGCCCCTGACGGCAGGGGCTCAGGGGGGCTCCCCGCCCCCCGCCATGGGGCTCTCCTCCCAAGCCTCCAGCGTCCGGGGCCAGTCGTCCCGGAGGAGCCTGGAGAGCGACCGGTCCGCCAGCACCTTCCCTCCGGTCTGGCACGGCGCACAGTAGTTCGTCTCGTTCTCCGCATACACGATCCGCTGCACCGGAGCCCCGCAGCGGGGGCACGGCCTCCGGTAGCGGCCGTGGACCGCCATGGCCGGGTGGAAGGCGGTCACCTTCTCGGGAAAGGCCCCTCCCAGCTCCTCCTGCAGGAGCGCGGTGAACCGCTCCAGGTGGCTGCGGGTGGCCTCCCGGAGCCGGGCCACCTGTTCCTCGTCCAGATTCCCGGTGCGCTGCACCGGGGAGAGCCCCGCCTCCCAGAGGATCTCGTCCGCATGGGCGCCCCCGATCCCGCTGAAGATGGACGGGTCGGTGAGGGCCCGTTTCAGGGTGCGGTTTCCCCGCAGGAGGGCATCCCGGAAGGCCTCCTCCCCCACCTCCAGGGGCTCCACTCCCCCACGGTGGTGCTCCGCCAGCGCCGCCTCTCCGCGGACCAGGTGGAGGGTGGCCCGCTTCTTCGTTCCGGCCTCCGTGATCAGGAGGGAGCCCGAGGGGACATCCAGGGCCCCATGGGCCCCCTTCCCCGGGATCTTCACCCCGGGAGCCCGCCACCGCAGCCGCCCCGTCACCATGAGGTGGAGCACCAGGAAGAGTTCGTCGTCCAGCCCGAAGACCAGGCGCTTCCCCAGCCGGGAGACCTCCCGCACCCCCAGCCCCACCACGCTGGACAGGGGGGGATCCCAGCTCTTAAGGAGCGAGGGAGAGCGGAGACGCACCGCCACGATCCTCTCCCCCACGATCCGGGGGCGAAGCGCCTCCACGTACAGGGTGACCTCGGGGAGCTCGGGCATGGATGCCGTCCTGGACCGGGGGGTGGGGCGGACTCCTCCCCCAATCTCGGGCCCGGGGTCCGGCTTGTGCAAAGGGGACACCTTCCCCCCCGGCGATCCTCCGCCTATCCTCCTCCGGTGACCCCTTCCTCCATCTCCGGCCCGTCCCGATGATCGATCGCAGCCCCGTGAGCACCGCCCCTTCCCCTCCCCCGGCGTCCCGTAGCGGTGGGTACCGGAAGAGGAGTCCGTGGGGCTCCAGGCTCCTCGCCCTCGTGCTCCTGGCGGGGATGGCGGGGGTGGTGGCGTGTGAGGGAGACGGTGGATTGGGAGCCCCAGTCCTGAGTGAACTCCAGGGGCTCCCGGTACCGGAGAACGCCGAGATCGCCGCCCGGGACGCCGGCACCGCCAACGCCCCCATCCTGGTGTACCGGGTCCCTGGCGCCACCCACGAGCAGTTGAAGCGGTGGTACGCCCGGGAGATGCCGGTGGGGAGGGACTGGCAGGGGTGGAGCTGGTGTGACTCGGAGGAGAACGAGTCGGGGTTCTTCCGCTACTATCACCGCCCCGGCGAGGCGCTTCTCTCGGTGATCCTGGCGCCGGATGCCGGGATCCTCCTGGGCTACACCACCTCCGGTCGCTGCTGAGGGTCTGGCTCCCGTTCCGGGGGCAGTCGGCCCTCCTCCCCCTCCAGGTTCGCCGCGGCGAAGGCCAGGACGTCGGCCGCCTCCTCGATGAGCTTGTCCGTGGGCTTGCCGGCCCCGTGCCCCGCCCGGGTCTCGATGCGGATCAGCACCGGTCGGTCACACCCCTGGGCCGCCTGCAGCGCCGCTGCGTACTTGAAGGAGTGCCCCGGCACCACCCGGTCGTCGTGGTCGGCGGTGGTCACCAGGGTGGCGGGGTAGCAGATCTCCCTCCGGAGGTTGTGGAGGGGCGAGTAGGCCAGGAGGTGCGGGAACATCTCAGGATCCTCCGATGATCCATAGTCGGAGACCCAGGCCCACCCGATGGTGAAGCGATGGAAGCGGAGCATGTCCATCACCCCCACCGCCGGGAGGGAGACCCCGAAGAGCTCCGGGCGCTGGTTCACCACCGCCCCCACCAGAAGCCCCCCGTTGGAGCCCCCACGGATGGCCAGGCGGGCCGGGCTGGTCCACCCCTTTTCCACCAGCCACTCCGCCACGGCGATGAAGTCGTCGAAGACCCGCTGCTTCCCCGCCCCGGTCCCCGCCCGGTGCCATTCGTCCCCGTACTCCCCTCCTCCCCGGAGATTGGCCACCACCAGGATCCCCCCCTCCTCCAGCCACAGGGTGTTGGAGACCGAGTGGGAGGGGGTGAGGGAAACCCCGAAGCCCCCGTAACCAGTGAGGAGAACCCGACCTGTTCCATTGTCGACGGCATCCCGCCGCCGGGTCATGAAGAAGGGGACCCGGGTCCCGTCCTTCGAGAGGGCGAAGTGCTGCTCGGTGACGAAGGGGGAGGGGTCGAAATCGAAGTCCGGAGTCCGGAAGACCTCTCCCCGCCCCGACGTCAGGTCGTAGCGGAGCACCGTGGTGGGGTGCAGAAAGGAGGTGAATGCATAGTAGAAGAGCGACTCGTCCGGGCGGCCGCTGATCCCCGCCACGGTGCCGGGGCCCGGAAGCTCCAGTGTACCCTGCTCCCCCCCGTCCAGCCCATGGATCCGCACCTCGGAGGCGGCATCCCGGAGCCGTTGCAGGAGGAGTCGCCCCCCCACCAGGTGGGCGCCCTCAAGAACCGAATCGTCCTCGGGGACCAGGGTGGCCCACCCCTCCGGGGCGTCCCCCCGGGACCATGCGGCCAGCTCCAGCCGGACCAGCCTCCGTCGGGGGGCCTCCAGATCCGTCACCAGGTAGACGACGTCATCCACAACCTCCACCGGTGCGAAGAGGGCCACCGGGTCCGGGACCAGCTCCAGCACCGGGGCATCCGGCTCCGGCCCCCCCTCCCCCAGGCGCATGGCGAAGAGCCGGTTCCGGGGGTCCGTGCCGTGCCAGACCGTGATGAGGAGCCACCGCCCATCCTCCGACACCTGGGATCCGAAGCCCCACTCCGGGTGGTCCGGACGCCGATACACCACCGGATCCTCTTCCTGGGGGGTGCCCAGGCGGTGGTAGTGGAGGCTCATGTCCCGATTGGCCTCCACCAGCTCCCCCCCGGACGGCTCCGGATACCGGGAATAGAAGAAGCCCTTCCCGTCCTTCGTCCAGGCCATGCCGGAGAACTTCACCCACCGGATCCGGTCGGGGAGATCCTGACCGGTGGCCACGTCCCGGATCCGGAACTCCTGCCAGTCGGATCCCCCGGAGGCCACTCCGTACCCCAGGAGGGTGCCGTCGGGGGAGGGCTCCACCACGGTCAGGGAGACCGTACCGTCGGAGGAGAGGGCGTTGGGATCGATGAGCACCCGGGGCTCCGGGTCCCCCGGCCCCTCCACCCGCAGGACAGCCTGGTTCCGGAGCCCGTCGTTGTACTCATGGAAGCTCCGCCCCCCCCGGAGGATGGGGAGGGAGAACCGCTCGTGATTCCAGAGCTCCTGGAGGCGGCGGCGAAAGCGGTCCCGCTGCGGAAGCCCCGACAGGTACCCCGTGGTGAGGGCGTTCTGGGCCCGGATCCACTCCCGGGTCTCGGGGGACCCGGTGTCCTCCAGCCACCGGTACGGATCCCGGACCACGGTCCCGTGGAGCTGGTCCTGGTCCTCCCCGAGCCGGGCGGGAGGGTAGACGGGTTTCACGAGCGGGAGGACTTGCCGGCCCCCATGGCCACCCCCGTGCCCACACCGGCGCCCAGCGCCAGTGCGGTACCCGCCCCTACGATGGGGAGGATCGCCACCACCGGCGCGGCCAGCAGCGCCACCCCCAGACCTGCGATGAACCCACTGGCCCCCGGATTCTCCCCCACCCAGGTATACCGGAGCTTCCGCCCCGTGTAGTCGCGGGAGCCCAGGTGACCCACCACGGCGGCTGCACCCGAAGCCACAAGACCGATCAGTTCGAACATGGGACGAACCTCCTCTTCATGACCCGTTGTCGAGGGAGGGGACCACCGACCTCCCCACCTCGTGGAAGTACTACGGAGAAAGGAGCTTCCCCGTTTCCGCCACACCCTCCAGAGAGGCTGCACACGGCGTCGGAGAGTCGCTATACTCCCCGGATGTTCCTGCTGCTGGAGCGCCCGTGCGGGAGGTCCAGGACGCAGCAGGACCTGCGGCACCCGGCATCCGGCCGGGGTCACCGACCAACCGACGGAGTCCCTGAATGCTCCCCTTCTCGACGTCCATGCGGTCCCTCGCCCCGACGCGCTCCACCACGTCCCGGGGCACCCGGCGGGCCATGTCCATTCTTCCGGCCCTGCTCACCCTGGCCATCGCCCTTCCGCTGGCAGCCCAGGATGCACCCCCCCCGCTGCAGGTGACCACGGATCTGGGGTTCGTGAATGCCGCCGGGAACACCGATGTGACCACCTTCAACGTCGGTGAGGAACTCCTCTACACCACAGGGCCCTGGGGGATCAAGCAGACCTTCGGCGTGGTCTACGGCCGGACGGACGGCGAGGTCTCCACCAGCCTCTGGCGGGCCGGGATCCGGGGGGACCGGAGTGTGGGGGCGCGGCTGGGAATCTACCTGCTGGGAGCCTTCGACCGGAACACCTTCGCCGGCATCACGCGGCGGTTCGAAGAGGGTGCAGGACTGGTCCTGAAGGCGCTGGAGACCCCCACGGACCGGCTGGAGTTCGAGGCCGGTGCCGGACTCACCCAGCAGAGGTCCACCGAGCGGGTGAACAGCTCCTTTGCCTCGGCCCGTGCGGCGGGGACGTACCGGCGCTCCTTTGGCGAGGCAAGCTATCTCCAGTTGACCTCGGAGCTGCTCCCCAACCTGGAGGAGTCGGAAGACCTGCGGGTGAACAGCGGGGCCGAGCTGGTGGCGCCCATCTCGGCCCAGATCGCCATGAAGCTGGCCTACGTCATCCGCTTCGACAATCTGCCGGAGCCCGGCTTCGAGAAGACGGACCGCCTCTTCACGGCGGGGCTGCAGATCAGCTTCTGACGCGGATCCGGCGCACTGCGCCCGGAACGAGATGCCCCCCCGGAGGGACCGACCACGGTCCGCCCGGGGGGGCATTCGTCGCTGGCGGGGGTGGGGCTACTCCAGGACGATGGTGATGCTCTCCCTGGTCACCATGGTTCCCCGACCCATGGCCAGCGCCTCCAGGTGCCTCATCATGACGGGGGAGTCGGAGTGGATCTCCACCGCCACGTTGGGGAGCCCTCTGGCCTGGCGCCCGTACCAGGTGCCGGTGCCCGGAATGGCCCAGCGGCGATACCGGTACTTCACGGCCCCCCAGGCGAATGGGAACTCCGCGGGGAGACGGTCCTTCAGCTGGGGAGGCATGACCCCGATCTCCCCGCTGGAGGGGTGGGCCTTGTTGTCCACCAGGTATTCGGCCACGGCCAACTGGATGGTGTTCACATCCGAGATGACCCGGGCGGCGTCCGCCCGCACACTGACGTCCCGGTAGATGGGGACCGCCATCCCGGAGAGGATCCCGATGACGACCACCACCGTCAGGACCTCCACCAGGGTGAAGCCGTTCCGGCGGTCGGGCAGAAGGGGGCTGTTCATGAGTCGTCTCCGGAGGCCACCAGAACCAGGTCCAGCGACTGCTGGAAGCGTGAGAGGTCCTGGCCGCTGACGTAGACGATGGGGGTGGTGAGGGTCCGACCCTCCAGGACGAACCCCTCCCCCGTCCGCCGGAAGACCAGGTCCGGATGGTGGAACCCCGCCTCCTCCAGGGTCCGGGGATAGTCCCCGGTCCGGGAACGATGCTCCTCCAGATCCACCACCGTCATGAACATCGTGGCCCGCACCCCTTCGGCCACCGCCTGCTGCGAGAATGCGGGGCGCTGGGTTTCCTGCCATGCGACGATATTCCACGCCCCCACGGCACAGAGGAGCAGCGCCAGGGCGGAGAGGATGACGGGCTGCCAGGAGCGACGGACCGGTGGGGCGGGCCGGGCCTCCCGCTGCTCCTCCACATGCTCCATGAGTTCCTGTACCGTGGAGTTCCACTCCGCGGGGGGAAGGTTGACCTTCCGCCGGTCCGGTCCTGTGTAGGGGACGTTGGCCGTGCGACGATCCACCGGCGTGGCCGGACGATCCGGGGGTGTTCCCGCTGTGTTCATTCCAGAGGCTCTGTGGCTGTGGCGGGATCGGAGCCGCAGGGAAGCGGCACCGGACCCTCCTGTCCCTCGGGGCCTCCCGTATGCGGGTGAGAGGCCACGCTCGAGGTTCAGTATCGGTCGGAAGCGTCCCCTTCCTTAGCCCTTCAACAGGGGGGGCGCCACGGCCGCAGGGGGCCGGAGCTACTCCATCACCAGCGTGATGCTCCCTGCCGTCAACAGGGTTCCCCGTCCCATGGCCAACGCCTCCACGTGCCTGAGCAGGCTCGGGGAGGAGGAGTAGATCTCAACCCCCACCACCGGAAGCCCCCGGGCCGAGCGCCGCTCCCAGGTGGCGGTCCCGGGAATGGCCCAACGACGGTAACGGTACCGCACCGCCCCCCAGGCAAAGGGGAAGCCGTCCGGAAGACGCCCCTCCAGTTGCGGCGGCACCACCCCGATGGGGGCGGTGGAGGGGTGCACCTTCTCATCCACCAGGAAGTCCGCCACCGCCAACTGGATCGTGTGGACATCTGCGATGACCCGGGCGGCGTCCGCCCGGACGGTGACGTCCCGGTAGATGGGGACCGCCATCCCGGAGAGGATCCCGATGACGATCACCACCGTCAGGACCTCCACAAGGGTGAACCCGTTCCGTCGGTCCCGGAGGGGGGCGGAGTGGAGTCCATTCATCATCCGCCTCCCGATGCCACCAGCACCAGATCCAGGGACTGTTCGAAGCGGGAGAGATCCTCCCCGCTGGTATAGATGATCGGACCGACGTGGGTCTGACCTTCCAGGACGAAGCCTTCACCGGTACGCCGGAAGGCCAGGTCCGGTCGGTCGAATCCCGCCTCTTCCAGGGTGCGGGGGTAGTCCCCTGTCCGGGTCCGGTACTCCTCCAGGTCCATCACCGTGAGGAACATGGTGGCCCGCATCCCGTCAGCCACCTGCTGCTGCGTGAAGGCGGGGCGGGCGGCCTCCTGCCAGGTGACAAAGTTCCATGCCCCCACGGCACAGAAGACCAGGGCCATGGCCGAGAGGACCAGGGGCCGCCAGGACGGATCCCGGGCAGGGCCGGGCCGGGCCTCCCGCTGCTCCTCCACATGCTCCATGACCTCCTTGACCGTGGAGTTCCACTCCGAAGTCGGCAGGCTCACCTTCCGCCGATCCGCCCCGGTGAGGGGAGCGTCGGCCTTCCGACGATCCACGACGCCGGGGCCCTCTTCCGGGGGGGTTCCAGGTTGCGTCATCCCTAGACTCTCTTGCAGTGGAAGGGCCAGAGCCGCGGCGGTGCGGTTCCGGCGTGTCCGGTCGTGTCTCAAGGGTCGTCCATCCGGGTCGTCCATCCGGGTGGATGCACCCTCCAGTTCCAGTATCGGTGGGAGACCCACCTCTCGTAAACACTTGATTGCAGGATCTGCGCCGACCACCGGCGCCTCCGGAGACGAGGGAGCCGACAGCCCCTGGTACGAAGCCGTCAAAGCATTTTTCTGCAATCACTTGCACGCGCATCCCCCCGCGGCCCGGAACCGTCCCCTCCGGGTCCCTGCCAGCGCACTCCGCCGCCGGAGCCCCCCGCATTCCGCCGGAGGGTGGCACTTTGCGTCCCACCGGGGAGCGGCTGCACCTCCGCCACCCCCAACGATCCTCTTGCTCCGGCAGGAGCCCGCGGCCTACTGTGGAGTCGTGGATCCAGCTCCCGTGGGGTCCCCCCGGAACCTCCTTCCTCCCAGACGACGGGTCCCATGCCTCCACGCTCCATGGATCCTTCCGCCCACACCAGCCGGGGAGAGAGCCGTTGCCGCCCCCATCTCGGCCTCCTCCTGCTGCCGGTCCTCCTCATGATCCCCGTCGACGCCGCTGCGCAGGAAGCCCGGGCCAGCACCATGTCCCATCGGTCCACCGTCTACGCACCCCGGGCCGCAGCGGCCACCAGCCAGCCTCTGGCCACCACCACCGCGCTGGAGATCATGGCCGCCGGGGGGAATGCCATCGACGCCGCCGTGGCCGCCGCCGCCGTCCTGAATGTGGTGGAGCCCCACATGACGGGGATGGGAGGAGATGTCTTTGCCCTGATCTGGGATGCGGACCAGGGGAAGCTGGAGGGGATGCGCTCCATCGGTCGGGCCGGGTCGCTGATCAGTCGCGACGAGCTGGTGGCCCGGGGGCGGGAGCGGATGCCCGGCACCGGACCGGAGTCCGTCACAGTCCCGGGCTCCCTGGCCGGGTGGGCGGAGCTCCTGGAGCGCCACGGCACCCTGACGCTGGCGGAGGCGCTGGCCCCGGCCATCCGGCTGGCGGAGGAGGGCTTCCCTGTGACCCCCATCATCGCCGAGGACTGGGCCAACCAGGTGGAGAAGCTCTCCCGGG
>CAYQVI010000116.1:0-11364 GCA_964420725.1 uncultured Gemmatimonadaceae bacterium
GCGCCCGGATTCCTGGTGGAAGAGGTCGTCCTGGTCCCAGGGGCGGGCGCCATGGTGCCCCTCCCGATCGGGCTGCAGCGCCATCTCCCAGAGCATCCTGGGGATCCGCACCGGTAGACCGGCGGGGACCGAGTCCGACATCACCCGGGCGAAGTGACGGGTGAGGGCCACACGGCGAAGACCGGAAGAGGTCACCCCCAGCCCCTCCCGGAGCCGGGCGGCCTCCTCGACGCCTCCCAACTGGTGGACCAGGTGCAGCGTCCAGTCCGCCGAACCCACGGCCCGGGCCGACCGCACCAGCGAGAGGAAATGATCCCGGTCCAGGAGGGGAGAGCGCAACAGGAGTGTGACGTCCCGCAGCATCTTCCACCCACCGGCTGCCAGCGTGTGGGACCAGGCGAAGTGGATGCACGCATGAAGAAGCATGACTGCGGGAGAGGGCACCTGGATCGCCGGGGGGTTGGGGTTCCCCTCGGGGGTCTCGGCGGCCACCTCCCGGGCAGGAACTGCGGAGTTCCAGATCGCCTCCACCGGAAGGGTGAAGGGGGCATGGCTGGGAAGGATGTGCATGTGCAGATCCAGGCCGATCCCCATCGTCTTGTCGTCCCGGAGCGGCGGAAGGTGCTGGTGACCGCCGTAGAAGACATCGCCGGGGATTCCCTCCACCGGCGTCCAACCCGAACCCAGCGCCACCTCCACCGCCTCCCGGGCCTGATCCCTGGTCACCAGGAGATCCAGGTCCCCCATGGGGCGGTCCTGGAAGCCCCGGTACAGGGTGGAGGCCAGCGCCGCCCCCTTCAGCGGAAGGAAGGCGATCCCTGCGGACTGGAAGGCGAGGGAGAGCCTCCTCAGTCGAGCCTCCATCATTCCCGCCCGGAAGGCATGGAGCTGCTCGCCCATGGGCAACTGCTCCCGGAGTTCCTCCGGCATCCCGGGGAAGGCGCCCAGGCTCGCCAGTCGGGTCAGCCGAGGAAGCGCGCCTTCGCCGTGGGCGGCCTCCAGCAGCGCGAGCCAGTCCAGGGGGCGTCCGGCCCACTCCTCCAGCCCCTCCCAGCCCCCGGGAGGAGGGCTTCCGGCGGAGCGGAAGATCACGGCCCACTCCGCCGGGATCCCCGCCGTGCCACCGACGGAGGGGGGAACGGGGGAAGCCATCTCAGTACTGCCCCAGGGAACCGCTGCGGCGGGAATGGCTCAGCGCCATCCAGAAGACCAGGGCTCCCAGCGCCAGGAGACCGGCGGTGAGCGCCCCCAGCGCCAGCCCATCGGCCACCAGGCTTCCCACCGGAGCTCCCTCCAGGAGGGTGCGCCGCACCAGTCTCAGCCCGTAGGTGAGGGGAACGAAGAGGGCCAGGAGGTCGAAGGGCTCGGGGATCACGGTGGTGGAGTAGTAGACGCCCCCCAGGAGCGACGACGCCGCCAGGACCCCCTGCAGCAGGGGACCGGCGGTGCGGAAGGCCAGCACCAGCGCCGCCGCCATGAGCCCCACCCCTCCGTAGGCCAGAACCGTGAGGACGGTGGCCACCAGGGCCAGCGGGAGCCCGGTCCAGACCACGCTCCCCCCCAGGGCCGCCAGCATCACCACCAGGATGGCCGCCCGGATTCCAGCCCACATCAGGGGGAATCCCACCAGCCCGCAGAGGATGGTGGGAACGGAGGCCGGAGTGCAGAAGAGCGCCTCCAGCGTTCCGGAGTGGATCCCACCGCCGACCGCCTCCGGGAGGGAGGTGAGGGCGGCGCCCACCAGGTAGAGCGAGGCCAACCCGATCACCAGGAAGCCGAAGTACTGCTCCCCCTCCCCCTGGATGGATGTGCCCACCACGGGCTGCAGGGCATCGGCGATGAAGTAGACCGGCACAATGGTGGCAGCCAACGCCACAAAGGAGAGGATGACCCCCACCCGGTAGCTGGTATGGGTCAGCCACTGGGCCCGGACCAGGGCGGCGGCCCCCCTCATCCGGTCCCCCCGTTCCCAGCGTCGCCCCGTCGGGCCACCCCCTCCAGGAGGTCTGCCAGGGAGAGTTCCTCACGCTCGAAGCGCGAGAAGCCAAGCCCACGGTCCATGAGGGCCGGTAGGAGCTCCTCGGGCTCCCGGGCATCGGGGAGGCGGATCCGGATCCAGCGCCACCCCTCGTCGTCCGGGTCGGTCACCTCCAGCAGGGTGGCCCCATGGTGCCCCAGGACCCCTTCCAGCCAGGTGGGGACCGGATCCCTGGTCCGGACCCGGATGCGCTGGAACTCCAGCGTCTGCAGCACCTCTTCGGTGCTCCCCACCGCCAGCATCCGCCCCTGGTGCAGGACGCCGATGCGGTCGCACAGATCCCGGACCTCCTCATGGTCATGGGTGGCCAGGAGCACGGTGCACCCCTGCCGCCCCCCGATCTCCTCCCTGAGGAATCGCCGGAAGTCCCGGGCAGACACCGGGTCCAGGCTCCGGGTGGGCTCGTCCAGCAGGAGGATCCGGGGCTCCGGCAGGAGGGCCCGGGCGATGAGGAGTCGTTGACGCATCCCCGAGGAGAAGAGTCCCACCTGCTTCTGCCCGGTCCCTGCCAGCCCCACCACCTCCAGCACCTCCTCGATCCGCGAATCCACCCGTCCCCGCTCCATGCCATGGAGGGAGGCGTAGAGGCGGAGGTTCTCCCGGGCCCCCAGGCGCCAGTAGAGGCTTCGCTCGCTGGGGATCACCGGGGCCAGGTCAGCCCCTCCCCGGCGCCCCGCGGCCTTCCCCAGCTCCACCCCCCCCACCACCACCTGCCCATGGTCCGGAAGGACCAGCCCAGCCAGGATCCGGAAGAGGGTGGACTTCCCCGCCCCGTTCTGCCCCAGGAGCCCGAAGAACTCCCCCTGCGCCACCTCCAGGTGGATGTCGTGGAGGACGGTCTGGGTGGTGCGGTTCCGGGGCCGAAGCAGCAGCTCCCGCCAGCTCCGCTGAACCGTGAACGACTTCCCCACGCCCTGGATGGATACCGCCACCCGAGACGCTCTCCGCTCCCCGGGAGGAGGTGCGGCCGCCCGGCCTGCCGTCTCGGGCACGTCCACAGGGATGGAGGGGAAGGGGGTCACGGGAAGGTCCCGCTCCCCTCCGCACCGGGGCCGGGGCCGCCGTGCCAGGAGAGGAGCTGCTCCACCACCTCAGGGAGCCGTTGGTGATCCCGCACCACCGTCAACTCCTCCACCCGCACCCGCTCCGAGAGCGCCACGGCACTCTCGAAGAGGAACCGCTTCCCCGCCGTCCCCAGCATCTCGCCGATCTTGGCGAAGGCCAGGAGCCGCATGGCCTGCAGCGGCCCGGGAAGGGGGGCACGGCGCACCGCCACCCCGCCCTCGTTCTCCTGCACGGAGCGGAGGAAGTAGAGCACCCGGAGGGGGCTGGGCTCCTCCATCCGGCGATCCATGGGAAGGTCGGTGAGCCTGAACTTGCCGTCGCGGCCGGTGGATTCGGTGGCTTCTCCCGCCTCCTCCATGGTCCGGAGACGGATGGAATGCACCCCCGGGTGGGCCAGCACCCCGTCCGGAGTGATCTCCACCGGCAACGAGTCGTCCGTCACCAGCGCCGCCCCGCCCCGGCAGAGGTGGAGGGCCAGGGTGGACTTCCCTGTGAACTTGGGCGCCAGGAAACCCACCACCCCATCCCCGAACTGGACCGCGCTCCCGTGGAGGGTGTGGATCCCCTCCAGGAAGAGGGCGGTGGCCAGGACACGCCCCAGGAGGTGACCCCGTCCGAAGTCCCACCAGGGCTCGTCGGTGGGGCGCCAGAGGATCTCTCCGCCAGAGAGGATCTCGAAGGACCCGGTATCGCACACCTCGATGCGGTGGCCATGGCCGTGGCGGAGGAGGCGGGCCTTCACATCCCCGTAGATGGCCTCCTCACCCAGGGCCGCGGGATCGACCATCTCCGGGAGCGCTTCCACCACCCGGAAGCTCCACCGGGAGGGACCGACATCCAGTGGACGGAGTTCAGGGAACTCCAGATCCGAGGCCAGGCGGGATCCGAAAGCGGAATAGTGGAAGCGGGGGTGTTCCCCGGCTCCACTGGCAACCCCCGACTCCTCCTCCAGGGCGGATCGCGTCATCGGTCGGCCATCCTCATCCTCGGCTCTCCACTCCCACCGTCTCGGCGAACCCCTCCCGGCTCCACCACCAAGGTATCCATGGGAAGGAAGGTTCCTGTATTCTCGGGCTGATCGCCCAGGACCTGACCGTGCCACTCCACCCATGCATGGGCCTCCAGCTCTCCCCCCCCACCCTTCACCCCCACCCGCACCACGCTCCCGGAGATCCCCCGCCGCTCCAGCATGTGGTGGAGCGCAAGGGACCTCCCCAGGCAGAGTGGGCGCGCCAGCCCCACCCGGGAGATCCGTTCCACGGCCAGGGCAATGGCCTCGGCACGGGACTGGACCCCCGGACCCGTCTCTGGTCGGGCGCCGGGCGTGGACCCCATTCCGGTCCCCTGGACGCCCCGATGCACCAGCGACCCCACGGGACGCCGGCGCAGCAGCCACTGGGCTCTGAGGACCCAGAGCTGGGCCTCCAGCAGATCCCACCAGCCCCGGGGGCCGAGCTTCAGGAGGGTGCGGACCACGGCAAGGGCGCTCCGGAGATGACCACAGTGAAGAACCACGAAAGTATACTATGCAAGACAGGGGCCTCGTGCGGAACCGCCCGAGACGATGCAGCCGGGGGGGGTCGCCCCCCCCCGGCTGCGCCGACCTACGTCACGACGTCGACGGACTGGTGAAGAGGAACTGCCACACTCCTCCACCGGTGTCCCCGAAGCCCCACCGGGTGCCCGAGCGGGTCACCTCGCGGAACGTGCCGTAGCGCTGAAGCGATGGCTTCTGATACATGGGACCTCCATGATCCAGTTACCCAGTCATCCCCTGGGCGGGGCCGCGGCCGTCGTGACCGCTGGTTCCGGGGCGCCGGAGTGGAGGGTCGTTCCCCCCTCCCACGGCGAAACCGTGTCCTGTGCCCGGAGCCAGAACTCCACACACACACCAATGAACAGGAACAACTCGTCCGTCAGATCTCCGTCACACCATCGATCCACCGCCCGGGAGAACGCCTCTGGAACCACCAGCCCAAGGTCCGCCAGGCGGCTCCCCTGGACGGCACTCCGGGCCCAGGAGGGGAACTCCCGCTGCACCGCCCTCCGGAAGTAGCCGTCGGAGGTGCCGGTCCGACGGGAGCGTGGGGCAATGACCCGGTCCGGAAGGATCCCTTCCATGGCGTGTCGGAGCACCACCTTCTGTTCCCCCCGATGATTCAGATCGGCAGGCGGCCTGGACCATGCAAAGTCCGCCACCCTGCGGTCATAGAAGGGCATCCGCGCCTCGACCCCTTCATCCATGTTCATGTCGAAGAGCGCCGAAGAGTTCCTGTTGAAGCCGCTGAACAGGAAGGCCCAGAGGCGGATCCGCTCCGTGACGCTGTCGGTCCGGGACGCAATCTCCTTCCTGTAGGACTCCCGGTCCTCCTGGATGATTCCCTCCCGTTCCAGGATCCCCTCCGTCAACCAGGGCGCGCCCCGGGACTCCCAGGGACGGCTCAGGATGCGGCGCCCCAGAACCATCTCCGCGCCATCCAGGAAGCCCAGCGGGAGGGCGGGACGCACGCAGATCTCGGCCATCTGCCGCAGGTTGCGGTATCCCTTCTCCCGCAGTTCCCCCACCAATCGGACCCATCGTCCCGTCCGGAAGAGGTCCGCCATCCAGGCGTCACCCACCCCGAAGAGGTTGTCTCCACCATTGCCGTTCAGCACCACCCGGGCCCCGGCCTCCCGGGCCGCAGCCGCCAGGGCCCGGTTCTGTCCCTCGAAGGGCTGGGGCTCCGGCCGGGTGCGACCTGCTCCCTCTCCG
The DNA here is from genome assembly GCA_964420725.1 of uncultured Gemmatimonadaceae bacterium. Lineage (GTDB taxonomy): Bacteria > Gemmatimonadota > Gemmatimonadetes > Longimicrobiales > Gaopeijiaceae > CAYQVI01. Next base: position 5,856 of record CAYQVI010000116.1, read on the forward strand.
GCGGCACCGTCCAGGAGGGGCATCCCCTCCGTGTCCAACCAGTGGAGATCCAGTCCCAGGGCGGCCTCGATCTCCCGGACGAACCCGTCCTCGTTTCCCGGATCCCCTTCCGGATACTGGAAGGTCAACACGGTGAGCGGAGGCAACTCCGGCTCCTGGCGGCGGCGATGCTCCACCGTCCCCACCATGGCGGTGGAGTCCCGTCCGCCGCTCATTCCCACTGCGGTCCGCCCGGGACCCATCCGCTCCACCGTGGCGTCGCCGATCACCTGTCGCAGGATCGCACCCCCCTCCGACACTCCCCCTCCGGACCACTCCGTCCGGGCCGTGGGGTACCATGTTCGACGGGCGGAGGCCTCCCCCCGCCCCCGCCACTCCAGGCTCCACCCTCCGGGCAGCTCCCGGATTCCCTTCCAGGGGGAGCCGCTGCCATCCCCATGGAAGAGGGTCAGGGAGCGGAGGATGTCCCGGCGGTCCAGGGGCGGGTCCCCGGCCACCATCCGGATGGGGTCCGGAAGGGAGGCCACCACCACTCCCCCCTCCCCGCTCCAGTGGAAGAGGCTCCGGATGCCGAAGGGGTCCCGGGCGGCCAGGAGGCGCCGCCGGGGAACGTCATAGAGGGCGAATGCGAAGTCCCCTTCCAGATACTCGATACAGTCGGTACCGAAGGCCCGGTAGGCCGCGGCGATGAGGGAGGCCGCCGAGGGCCGCCCGAAGGGGAGAAAGCCCCGGAGCCGATCCACCAGGTCCTTCTGGTAGTAGAGGGATGCGTCGGCTGCGACCAGGAGGCCATCCTCGGAGTGGAGCACCGGGCCGGAGGCCAGGGAGGACTCCCATGGATGCCGAACACCCACCGCGGCGGCCTGCTCACCCCGGGCCACCTGCCCACCCGACGGGTCTTCGCCCCTGGGGCGCAACAGGTGGCCCAGATGGCGGAGTTCGGAATCCCTCCCCCATCGAGCGCTGGGTCCTCCGCATACCAGAAGGAATCCACTCACGTAGGGCACAACCTCATGGCTCTGATGGGGGTGCAGTGGGAACAAGGGCGCCGGGGCCGGACTCCGGATGACGCAGAGTGTCCATGCAGGACCCGGACCAGGGGTCGCGGCCCGTGGAGAGCCCACCCCGCTGCCGTCGGTCCGGCAGGGGTTCCACCCGGGGATCGCCGTCTGGGGGGGAGATCAGGCATCACGCCGGGTCGGGAATCTACGATATTCTTCGTAGTTCACTGCCGTCAATCCTCAACAGAACCGTGTGTCCTGAGCCACGAAGAGCGGAACCGTTGGGGTGCGAGGGGCATTGCCCCTCGCACCCCGCACGACTCAGGACGTGGAGGGGCTGCTGGTCAGGAACCGATAGATCCCCCCGGTGGTGTCGCCCCAGCCGGAATGGGTTCCGGCGCGGGTCACTTCACGGAACGTACCGAAACGCTGGATCGTGGGCTTCTTGTACATCGTTGCTCCCTGGTGGGTCTACCCAGACAGTCCCCTGGGTGGGTCACGGCCGTCAAGCGCCGTCATCCCCTGCGGAGCCGCCCAACGACGGAGCGTCGGGCCTGCTGCCACGGGGCACGAGACTCCTTCGCATGACCCGGGCCAGACCGGGCAGGAGCGGAGGCCGGGGTGGACACTCCTGCACGTAAGTCATTTCACAAAAACAATATGAATTCGTTTGCGCAGCACGTCGGAGGGGGGATTGACGAACGGCTGTAGATGGAGTGGGAACGGAACGTAGCAAGGGTGGAGGAGGCGCATGACGCACCCATCCCACAGCCGGATGGGAGCGCTGCGACAGATCCACCGATACAGCCGCTTCAGACCTGTTGCAGGATGGCTTCCAGGGTCCGCTCCACCCCCCGGGTCCCCAGATTGGAAATGTAGACCTTGTCGGCCCCCAGCTCCTTCAGCCCCCGGATCGTGCGGGCGCAGATGGCCTCGGCGGAGTCCCCGGCCTCGAACTCCCGGGTCAGCTCCGCCGCGGGGACCGGGAGGAAGGAAGAGAGGCGGGCCAGGGTCCGGGGATTGGCGCTGCGGTAGAAGAAGACGCCGAAGATCCCGGGGATCTGCAGTTCCTGACGTCTCGCCTCGGAGACGAAGGCCTCCACGGGTCCCAGGGAGTGGTGACTCACCACCTGGGTCAGGAAGAAGTCCGCCTCCGCATCCCCTGCCGTGAGGAAGCCCACCTGCTCCGCCGGGTCCCGGGCGGGATTCGCCCACCCCCCCAGCGCCAGCTCCGGGATCTCGTCCCGGAGGATGGCCCGGAGATCCCGGGCAAAGGGCACACAGCGGGGGGGTCCCACGTGACGATCCCCCCCCAGCACGGTGAGGGCCTGGATCCCGCCGGCCCAGGCGCGCCGGGCGTAGAGGAGGCAGTACTCCAGGGTGTGCTTCGTGGTCAGGAAGGGCACCAGGGGCCAGGGATCCACACCGTCCCCGAAGTTCCCGGACAGATGGCTCAGGTTCTCCTCCTCGGGGACTCCCACGGCGCTGTCCGTGAAGAAGACCACCCGGTCCTTCCGGAGGAGGCGCTGCACCCCGTGATGGAGGTCGATCCAGGCATCCATGGTATCGACCCGACCCAGGTCGGAGCGGGGGGGACGCAGCTCCACGGACACCAGGGGGCCGGGCTGTTGCAGGCGGGAAAGCAGTCGGGAGGTCACCGGTACCCAGGCAGGAGGAGACAGGGGAAGCCGGCAAGTTCGAATCAGCAGGGGGCGGGGTCAACCACGCATCATCCCCCGCCCCAACGGTCCCGTCCCCCCCGGACGGGCGGTCCGGGGGGGACGGGGGTCCATCAGCCCAATGAGAGCAGGAGGCGTCGGCAGAGGGTTGCCGCCTCCACCGCCAGCCGGATGGCCTTCGCCGGCTCGCCCGCCTCCAGGGCGCTACCGGCTGCGTCCAGGAGGCGGCGAGCCCGCTCCAGCGCCTCCTGCTGGGCGGCGGTTCCTCCGGTGCCCAGCTTCTCCTGCACCGTGGCGAAGAGCTCGGTGGCCACCCGGATGGCCCGCTCCGCCCCCGCCTGCGTGCCGCCGGGGACGGTGCCGGCATGCAGCAGGCGCCGGGAGATGGAGGCCGAGCGCACGGCCAGACGGAGCGCCTGGGGGAAGTCGCCTGACGTGAACCGGTCCTGCGCCTGATCCAGCAGGCTCCGGGCCTCCCCCAGGAGCCGGAGCTGCGCATCCGTCCCCCCGGTGCCCACCGCCGCCTCGGCCTCCACATACAGCTCCGTGGCCACCTGCAGCGCCCGCTGCGCCGCCTCCTCCACATTCCCGGGGCGCTCCTCCATGGCCACGGCCCCCAGCACCCGCCGGGAGATGGCGGCCGAACTCCGGGCCTGCTTCACCGCCTCCCGCCACCGCCCGGCGTCGAAGGCCTCGATGGCCAACGCCAGATGTCGGGCTGAGGTGGTCAGGGCATCCTCGAAGGCGGGAATCCCGGCAGCGGCGGCCTCCGCCCGCTCCAGCAGACCCTTCGCCCAGAGGATGGCCTCGGCTGCAGCGGTCTCGGGAGCCAGCATCCGGAGCGCCTCGGAGGCACCAAGGGAGGCCGCCAGCGCCTCACCCACCCCCGGCGAGGCCGAGGCTGCGGCCACCGCGGTCCGTGCCTCCCCCACCAGGGAGGCCTGCTCTCCACGGAGGCCGGTGGGCCCGGCCGCCTGCTCCACCGCCGACAGGACCGCCGCCACGCCGGAGACCTGCGCCGCCGCCCAGGTGGTCCCGAAGGCCTCCACCGCAGCCTCCGCCATCATCCGTCGCCCCTCCTGCACCAGGAGTCCGGCACCCGGGTCACCGCCGGCCCGGGCCTCCTCCCCGCCCCCCGCCAGGAGGGAGGACCACTGGAGACCCCACCCTCCATCTCCCTCGGCGGGGAGGGCGCTCCGGAGCTGGAGGTCCACCCCCTCCTCCGCCGGGAGCTGCGACCAGGCCTGGAGCACGGTCTGCTCCAGTTCCACGGACACCTCCTGGTGATCCAGGCCCGCGGGGGTCCCCTCGCAGGCGGAGAGGAGAAGCACCGGAACACCCGCGGCCACCACCACCCTCGTCAAGGCTGCCATTCGTTGAACCATCGATCCCTCCCATGATTCCGGGGCTTCTCCCGGGAGTCTGCGTATGTCGGGCCCCCTGTGGGTGGCTCCGTCGGTCCCCGGACTACCCTCCCCACGGGGTGGCTCCGGATGCCGGGAAGGAAGGGCAAGGCCGGGGCCAGGACAGACCATGGTCACATAAATCACACTTACACATCAACTTACGGGATATTCGCACCTCCGCCCCTACCCCTTTTGGCACAACAATCATGCATCGCCGCTTGTGCGCCGCTCCGAGACTGCACAGTATTTCAGCACACAACCCCTCCTCCCCCGTCCACCCCGCCCATGAACATACTCCTGATCCTCCCCCGCGGGGGGACGAAAACCCTGGAGAACGCCCTCGGCCAGGCCCGGGTTGTGGCCACCTCCTCCCTTTCGGACGGGCTGGCGCTGGCCTCCAGGGAGAGTTGGGCCGCCGTGGTCCTCTCCCTCTCCCTGGAGGGGGTCTCTCCGGAGCTGGCGGGGCGGATTGCCGCCCTCCCCGGTGTGGAGACCCTCCTCCTCTCCCACCCCCACCCCACCCTCCAGCGGACCATGGAGGCGGAGGGAGCCGGGGCGGCGGCGCTCCTCCGGGAGCCGCTGGATCCCGGGGCGGTGCTGGGGGAGCTGGCCCAGGGGGTCCCGGAGGCGGCCGGCCTCCTCCTCCCCCGGGACGAGCCGGAGGGGGCACAACTGGTGGGGAGCAGCCCGGCCATGGCGGCGCTCTTCCGAACGCTGGCCCGGGTGGCCCCCACCCCGGCCACGGTGCTGGTCCAGGGGGAGTCGGGGACGGGAAAGGAGCTGGTGGCCCGGGCCCTCCACGACGGGAGCCCCCGGCGAAGCAACCCCTTCGTGGCCGTGAACTGCGCTGCCATTCCGGAACATCTCCTGGAGGCAGAGCTCTTCGGGCATGAGAAGGGAGCCTTCACCGGAGCGGTGGGGCGGAGCGAGGGGAGGTTCGGGCGGGCGGATGGCGGGACCCTCTTCCTGGACGAGATCGGGGACATGGGGCTGGTGCTGCAGGCCAAGATCCTCCGGGCGCTGGAGGAGGGGGAGATCGAGCGGGTGGGGGGGCAGGAGAGCGTCCCGGTGGATGTCCGGATCGTGGCCGCCACCAACCGTCCGCTGCAGGAGATGGTGGACGAAGGAGAGTTCCGGGCGGACCTCTTCTTCCGGCTGGCGGTGGTGCAGTTGGTCCTCCCCCCCCTCCGGGAGCGGCCGGAGGATCTGCAGGAGCTGGCGCTCCACTTCGCCGCCCGCTTCGCCCGCCGCTACGGGCGCCCGGTTCGCCGGCTTGGACAGGATGCCATGGAACGCCTCCACGCCCACTCGTGGCCAGGAAATGTCCGGGAGCTCCGGAACGTCATGGATCGGGCGGTCCTCCTCTCCCGGGGGGGGACCCTGGGGGCTGCGGACCTGGAGCCGGGGGGGCTGGGGGCGCCGG
>CAYQVI010000117.1:0-10296 GCA_964420725.1 uncultured Gemmatimonadaceae bacterium
GACGGCCTGGGTGGATCGGGACGGGGTCCTGCACCTGAACCAGGATCTCTACGGACTGGACGCCCTTCGCATGTCGGATGGTGACGGGGTCGATGGATGGAGCGATTCCCCCCGTGAGGGTGGAGAGGAGAATAGAGAGGGATGCGGTTGATCGGCGCAGGCAGAAGCGGTGAGGGCAGAGGCGAAGGAACGGGTGTTCGGGGTGGGAGGGGGCATGCGCCCCACCGCCTGCGGGTGGGAGTCCTGGGGCTGCTGGTCGTGGTGGCATGGGTGGGGGCGGACGCCCTCACGGCGCTGGCGGGGGAACCCCTCCGGGATGTTGCCCTTCCCATGGCAGAATGGGCCACCGATGGCGGCGTGGAGGAAGGCGCCGCCTCGTCCCCGGGCGATTCCGCGGCCCCGCCGGAGCCGGTGCCCGCCGACCTCCTCCCCTCGGAGCCCCTCCGGGCCCCCAGGGGGGGGGTGCGGACCTTCGCCCCCGCCCATGCCCGCTTCCCGGTGCGGGCCAACGGCGAGGAGGTGCGGTTCACCGTCCAGGCCGTGTCCGTGGTGGCGGGAGAGATCCTCACCATCGACGCCTCTCCGGATCTGCGGCTCCTGCAGGGGAGCGGGGTGGTGGCGCCCTCCTCCCCCGGGCAGTGGCAGTGGAGGGCTCCGGCGGAACCCGGCATCGTCCCCCTCCGGCTGGATGGCCCCCAGGGGCGGGTGGACCTCACGGTGCTGGTCATGGTGCCGGCCACCGAGATCCGGGACGGGGTCCTGGACGGGTACCGCATCGGTCGGTATGTCCAGGACCCGAACACCGGGAATCCGGTCTACCGGCCCCCCACGGGGTTCGCCGCCGTGCGTCCCGAGGACGAGGACATCCTGGTCTCCCCCCACTTCACCCTGGGACAGTTCCTGTGCAAGGATCCCGGTGACCCCCGCTACGTGGTCCTCAGCGGGCCGCTGGTGCTGAAGCTGGAGGCGATCCTGGAGGCGGTGAATCGGGCGGGGCACCGGACCCCGTCCCTGCAGGTGATGTCCGGCTTCCGCACCCCGGCCTACAACCGGGCCATCGGGAACACCACCGACCTCAGCCGGCACCTCTGGGGGGACGCCGCCGACATCTACATCGATACCCGGGGCGACGGGAAGATGGACGACCTGAACGGCGATGGCCGGATCACCGACGCCGACGCCCAGGTGCTGGCCCGGATCGTGGAGGGGCTGGAGCGGGCCGACGACTCGGTCCGTCCCGGGGGGTTGGGTCTCTACCGGGCCAACGCCGTGCGAGGCCCCTTCGTGCATGTGGACGCCCGGGGGACGAGAGCCCGCTGGTAGCAGGGACGGCTGGAGGTGCCCCTGAAGAGGGGCCCTCCTCCCGGCTGGAGGGCGTCGGTCATCCCGGGACGGTGGGGGGGTGTGGGTTTCCCCGGAGGAGTCGGAGTCCGTTGAGGGCCACCAGGAGGGTACTCCCCTCGTGGGCCACCACCGCCACGGTGAGGGGGAGCCCCACCGTGCCGGCCACAACCACCAGCATCAGCATCCATCCCACCGAAAAGCCGATGTTCTGACGGACCACCCGCCGGGCCCGCTTCCCCAGGTGCAGGACGTAGTCCACCTTCGCCACCTCGTGCCCCATGAGGACTACGTCGGCGGTCTCGATGGCCACGTCGGTCCCGGCAGCACCCATGGCGATCCCCAGGGATGACGCAGCCATGGCCGGGGCGTCGTTCACCCCGTCCCCCACCATGGCCACCCCCCTGGAGCGGGACGCCAGCGCCTTGATGGCATCCACCTTCTCATGGGGGAGGAGCCCGGCCATCACCTCGTCCGCCCCCAGCTCGGCGGCGACGGCCCGCACCGCGTCCGGGTGGTCTCCGGAGAGGATGGTGATCCACTTCACCCCCTCGTACTTCAGGTGGCGGATGGCTGCGGCGGCGTCGGGCTTGAGTCGGTCCCCGAAGGCCATGGCTCCCAGGATCTCCCGGTCGGTGCCCACGTAGACCACCGACTGCCCCCTGGAGGTCGCCTCGGCGAGCCACCCCCGGAGGAGCGGTTCAGGGTTGAGCCCCATCCGGCGGGCCATGACCTCGTTCCCCACCCAGGCCGGCCGTCCCGCCACCTGGCCGGCCACACCCTCTCCGGGGTGGGCGACGAAGCCCTGCACCTCCGGCGCGATCACGCCTTCCGCCTCCGCCGCCGCCAGGATGGCCCGGGCCAGGTGATGCTCCGAGTCCCGCTCCAGCGCCGCCGCCACGGTGAGGAGTTCCAACTCCGTCCCGTGCTGAGCCAGGCGGTCCATCAGGCGGGGGCGCCCCTCCGTAAGGGTCCCCGTCTTGTCGAAGGCCAGGGTGTCGATCTCCCCGGCCCGGTCCAGGACCGCTCCCCCCTTGAAGAGGATCCCGTTCCGGGCCCCGTTGGCAATTCCCGAGAGGATGGCCGCAGGGGTGGAGATCACCAGTGCGCAGGGACTGGCTACCACAAGGAGGGTCATGGCCCGGTAGAAGGAGTCTCCCCACGCCCACCCCAGGAGCAGGGGTGGGATGACCCAGTAGAGGAAAGTGGCCCCCACCACCGCCAGGGTGTAGGGGTGGGCGAACCGGTCGATGAAGTGCTGGACAGGGGCCCGGTTCTCCCGGGCCTCCTCCACCAGGTCGATGATCCGGGCCAGGAGGGTATCCTCCGGGAGGCGGGTGACCTCCACCACCAGGGCGCCCCCGGCCAGGATCGTCGCCGCGAACACTTCGGAGCCCTCCTCCTTCCGCACGGGGAGCGACTCGCCGGTGATGGCGGACTGGTCCACATCCGCGGTCCCGTCCACCACCCGGCCGTCCGCCGCCACCCTCTCCCCGGGGCGGACCCGGATCCGATCTCCCGGCTGGAGATCCCCGGCGGGGATCCGGCCCACCTCGGTGCCGTCCGGGCCCAGGAGCACGGCGGAGTCGGGGCGGAGCTCCACCAGCGCCTCCATCGCCCTCCGGGTCCTCCCCAGGGCCCGGGTCTCCAGAGCGTTGGAGAGGGAGAAGAGGAAGATCAGCACCACCCCTTCGAAGGGCTCGCCCACGGCTGCCGCCCCCAGCGCTGCTGCGCCCATCAGGAAGTCGATGGAGAGACGCCCCTCCCGGAGGGTGGCCCAGGTATCCCGGGCAATGGGGATTCCCCCCACCACATAGGCCAGGGCATAGGGAGCCCAGCGCCAGGGGGAGGGGTCGGCGGGGAACCACTGGAGAAAGGCGCCGGCTCCCAGCCCCAGCAGCACCAGCAAGGGAACGCGAAAGGGGGCGGTATCGGGTGTCATGGATGGAAACATAGTGCCGCCGCCCCGATCCCGGCTGTGAGGGGCGCCGCCCGGGGTCACCCTCTACGGGCCGGCTACTGGTGGTTCTCCCCCAGGATGTGGGCGTGGCGCCCGTCGGTGGCTTCCTCTTCCCCGGCCGCCACCCCCCGGAGCTGGTAGAAGGAATTGGAGATCAGGGAGTTGCTGAAGTGCTGCAGGTGGGCCCGGAGGCGTCGGGACAGCTCCTGCTTCAGCCGGGGCTCCACCGGCACCTCCACCGGCACCGTCTCGTGCCGCTGGAAGGCGAACAGCCGCTCCCTGCCATCCGGGTCCCGCTGGAGTACCCCCTCCTCCCGCACCAGCCAGTAGCTCCCGTTGCTCCGGAGCACCGCCTCACCGGGGTAGGGAGAGAACACCGACCGGCCGAACAGGGGGAGCTGCCCCGGTCCGTCCACCCCCACCACGTCCAGGATGGTGGGGAGGAGGTCCACCTGCTGGGTGACCCGGTCGGGATCCACCGGCGGGAGCCTCAGCCCGGGGTGATAGAGGAGGAGGGGGACCATGTAGCGTCCCAGGAGGGTGTCGTAGTCCAGGGATCGGCTGCTCTGGGTATGGTCCCCGGTGATGACGAAGAGGGTGTGCTCGAACCAGGGCTCCTGCCGCGCAGCCCGGAAGAATTCCTCCAGCATCCGGTCCACGTAGAGGACGTTCCGGTGCATTTCCAACTCCCCCTCCGGGAAGACCTCCTCCCACTCCGAAGGGAGGGTGTAGGGGGGGTGCGTGCTGATGGTGAACACGGTGGTGAAGAAGGGTTCCCTGTAGCCATTCAACTGCTCCAGCGCGAACTCCAGGAAGGGGCCGTCGTAGATTCCCCAGTGCCCGTCGTAGTCCGCCTCCTGCCGTTCCCGGGGATAGCGCTCCAGAGGGTAGTAGTCCCGCATCCCCGCCATCCGGGCGATGACATCGAAGTACATCGTCCCCTGCACCGCCCCGTGGAAGAAGCTGGTGTGATACCCTTCCTCCTCCAGGATATGGCCCAGCCCCACCCACTCGTTCCCCTGGTAGCTGGACTTGGCCAGGGGGTTGGACATCAGGGCCGGGACCCCCAGCAGGACGCTGGGGAGCGCCTCGATGGAGCGGCGGCCGTTGGCGAAGTTGTTGGCGAAGAAGAGCCCCTCCGGCACCAGGGAATCCAGGAAAGGAGTGTAGCCTTCGCCCCCATTGGCGGCCCCCCAGAACTCGGTGGCGAAGCTCTCCAGGATCAGGACGACCACGTTGGGGCGGGGGAGGACGCTCCTCCCCTCCTGCGTCCCGGCACTTCTCCCTCTCCGGCTCCAGGAACGGTGGAAGCCGTGGGGGGCTCTGAGGACCCGGGCCACCTCCATGGGCGACCCGAAGTACTCCAGCCGCTCCAACTCCGGCTCCAGGGGACTCTTGATGAAGGTGAAGGCGCTGTTCAGCGTCAGGATCCCCAGTTCCTGGTCGGCGCTGTGGAAGGCATGGATGGGCTCCAGCACCTTGTCCTGGAGCCCACCCCGCCCCATCACCACCACCGCTCCCAGGAGGGCCAGTCGGTGGAGCCCCCCGGCGAGCCATCCTGAGCGGGGGCGGGTCGGGGCCGGGAAAGGGGGAAAGGTGATGAAGAGCAAGAGCCCCAGGGCCGCTGCCAGGAGCGCCAGAGGGAGGTGGTTGAGTAGCAGCTGGTCCGCCTGGGCCCCCACCTCGGACGAGAGGTGGATCAGCTCCAGGGTGATGCGTCCCCCGGTGAAGGAGAAGTACTCCAGGTCCGCCACCATCACCATGATCAGGAAGGTGTTGATCCCCACGAAACACCCCTTCAGCGTCCGGACGAATCCCCTGTGCGCCGTGAGGCTCCATGGAGCCATCAGGAGGAGGATGAAGGGGATGTTTGAAAGGGCGATGGCGGCCAGATCGAAGCGGAGCCCATGGAGGAATGCGTCCATGACGCCTCCAATGGAATGGTCCCGGAAGAGCTCCTGGTGAGCCACGAGGAAGGTGCCCCTCAGGAAGGTGTAGACCGCCAGGAGGAGGAGGAGCTGGCGCAGGACGAGGCGGGTCCGGCCGGACGGAACTCCCGGGAAGGGGGGACGTCGGGGCAGACTCCGGTCCAGGGGGGAGGGACCTTGGATCACGTGCGCTCCTGGAGGCGGGCCGGGAGGGTGTGTCGGGAGGGTGGCTGAAGTGGCCTTGTCCTGACGGAATGGTCAGCCTACCCGAACGTAACGATTCAGGTCCCCCGGGTGTGACGGAGGTGTCTCCACCGGAGCCCGGCCAGGGCGTATGCGCTGCGGGCGGGCCCGGGAGTGCCGCAGAATCGCAGACATGATTATCCTATGATGATTGCAGGTTCTCATGGTCCAATTACCCGAGGCTGCCTCATGAAGATGTCCCTTCCCCGCTTGAAGAGACTCCTTACGGATTCGGAATACCAGGTCGTAGTGCAGGTGGTGCGAGCCAGATCGCTCCCCGAGGGGGACATCGTCCGGCTCCGAGGCCTGGTGCGGGGATGGAGGGACAAATACGTGGATCGGGCCCACCAGCAGTCCCGGGAAGCCCGGGGGAAGGGGAAGCCCCGCTCCACCCGGGGGGCAGAGTCCAATGAGAACACCATGCGTCAGGCCGACGTCATGGACTGGGTGCTGGATCGTCTGGCGGAGCTGGAGGGGAATGATCCGTCAGCCGGGACGTCCGGGGATGCGCTCGCTGGGTCCACAACCCGGCCCCTGCCCTCCGAGGACGAGGTCCGGAAGGCCATCGGTGAGCCCCACCTGTCCACCTTCGGAGATCTCTGGGCGGAGTTCCCCGAGGTGCCTGTGGCCGAGCTCAGGAAGATCCTCTGGAGGCTGGTGGAGGCCGGGGAGGTGGAGCTCAGCACGGCGGGGGGAATCGAACTGACCCGTGAAGAGGACGTGGCCTTCGTGGAGGAGGTGGAGGAGATCGGAGGGGTGAGCGTCCAGCGGAGGGCCCGGGAGCAGAAGATCCCCCGGACCCACTCCGACCACTTCGCCCGGACGAAGGTGGTCCGGATCCGGTCCCACCACCGGGCCAAGGGCGCCCGCCGGCAGGCCAAGCGGGATCGTGGGGGAGGGAAGCGGGGGCGCTGAACCCCCCACGGCCACACCGACCCAGGGGGGGAGCGGGGGGATGGGTGGGTCCTGGCCTACCTCAGCAGCACCTCGCACCCCTCTTGGCGCCGGGTATCCGCGATGGAGAGGATCTTCCACCCCTCGGAGGTGCGCCCCAACTGGATGGAGTCCACGCCGCAGTGGCTGAATTCCGCCCCGACGTGGAGGGTGTAGTCCACCCACACGTGGGCCAGCCCTCCGTCGATCTCCACCCGGGGGTTGAAGATCTGCTCGTCCAGGGGCGGCCCGGGCTGCCCCACCTGCCGGATGAACCCCTCGATGGGCTGGATCTGGACCCGGGGGGTCCCGTCCGGAGCGGTGCCGGTGGTGAGGAGCCGGGCCTCCGGATGGAAGGCCGATCCCACCATGGCCTCGTCTCGGGCTCGCATCCCGTCGAACAGGGTGATGACCACACCCATCACCAGGGCCTCCTCGTCCTGCTCACCCGCTGACGGCTGGGGCACCTGCTGCCCCTGGACCGGGGCCGGCGGAAGCAGTGCCAGGGTCAGGAGGAGGGCCAGCGGGGCCAGAGACGGGAACACGATGCGGCGGACGTGGACCGGAAGCGACATGACAGACCCTCCCTGGGGCGATGGACGCGTGTGGTTCGTGCGGCTTGCTGAGGGGAAGACGGTGCTGGGGCCGCCCCCCTGCCTCTCCGACGTGGGCAACGCGTCCCGGGTTTCAGGATCCTGGTGGGTTCGGGATCCTGGTGCATGGGAACCCCGTCCCGGCGCGGTGGGTCCCGGGCCCGGGTGGTCCCGGCCCTTGTCCGGTATCGCAGGGCTCCCCAATCTCGGAGGGCAGGGACGTCCTGTCCGCCGTCGGTCCCATGGAGCCCTCTACGCACCCGTTCCGGAGCCCCGTCCGTGATCTCCTTCCCCTCCTTCCGTCCCGGGATCCTCCGGGGTCCCGGTTACCCTCTCCGTTGCATCCGGCTGTTTCCGGCTCTGTGTGGACTCCTTCTCGTGGTGGGTCCCCTGGCCGCCCAGACCCGGGTCCCGGACCATCCCCCGTCCACGGTGGGCCCCGAGTCGGAGCGGAACCAGGACGTCTATACGCTGGAGGCCTTCGGGCGCCATGGCCCGAGCCACTTCCCCCGGGTGAGGCACCCCGAGGTGGAGTACGAGGCCGGGGACGTCCTCACCTGGGACCGGTACCACACGGTGGACGTGATGTACGAGTGGCTGCACCGGTGGGCGGATCGGTATCCGGAGCTGGTGGAGCTCTACCAGGTGGGGACCAGCCTGGAGGGGCGCCCCATCCTGCAGGTGACGCTCACCAACACCGCCACCGGGCCGGCCACAGAGAAGCCTGCCGCCTTCTTCGAGGGAGGGCGGCACAGCGGTGAGGTGACCTCGTCCGAATCGGTGCTCTGGCTCATGCAGCACCTCCTGGACGGGTACGGGAGCGATCCGGAGATCACCTCCCTCCTGGACCGGGCCGCCATCTACCTGCGGCCGCAGAACAACCCCGACGGCTCCAACCTCTATCTCCACACCGCCCAGACCAACCGGAGCAGCGTGCGTCCGGTGGACAACGACGGAGACGGGCTCTATGACGAGGACCCTGCCAACGACCTGAACGGCGACGGGGTCATCACCCGGATGCGCTGGCGGGATCCGGACGGGGAGTGGATCCTGGACCCCCGGGATCCCTCGGGGCGCCTCATGATCCGGGCCGAGGACGGAAACGGGGAGTGGTCCACCAGCGTCGAGGGGCTGGACGACGACGGCGACGGCCAGATCGACGAGGATGGGATCGGGGGGCTGGACCTGCACCGGAACTACCCGGAGAACTGGCGCCCCATGCCGGGGCTGGATCATACCGGCCGGGGGTGGACGCAGGCGGGGGCGGGGGCGTATCCCCTTTCCGAGCCGGAGACCCGCTCGGTGGTGCTCTTCCTCCTGGAGAACCCCAACGTGGGGGTGGCCAACTCCATGGACACCCGGGTCCCCATGCACCTGCGCCCCCCCTCCACCTCGAAGTCCGAGGAGCGGATGTACCCGGAGGACCTGGCGCTCTACCAGCACTTCGACAGCGTGGGGCTCCGCTACACCGGGTATCCCTGGGCCGGGGACGTCTACCATACCTACGCCACCCGGAACAACCCGGACGCCCAGGGGACCCCCCTCTTCGGTCACGGGCCGGACTTCGGGTACTTCTACTACGGTGCCATCTGGTACGGGGACGAGCTCTGGGACGGGGGTGCGGTGGGGGATCTGAACGGAGACGGGGAAGAGGATGATCTGGACCGGCTGATCTGGTCCGACAGCGTGGCCGCCGGCCGGGACTATCCTCCTCCCTTCATCCCCTGGACCACCTGGAACCACCCGGAGCATGGAGAGGTGGAGATCGGAGGGTGGCACCCCAAGTTCTTCGCCCAGAACGGGCCGCCGGAGGTGCTGGAGCGCTGGATCTCCAACCAGGCGCTGTTCAACCTCCACATGGCGAAGAGCCTGCCCCATCTGGCGGCCGAACCCGCCCGGGTACGCAGAGTGGCCTCCGATGCCGACAGCACCACCTGGGAGGTGCGTGTGACGGTACGCAACGACGGGGAGATGCCCACGGCGCTGCGGCAGGCCGACCTGGTGAAGATCGTCCGACCCGACCGGGTGGTCCTCCGCCTGGACGACCTCCGGACCGGGGGCGATGACCCCCAGGTGCGCTGGCTGGAGCCCGGGAACGGGAGCCTGGAACTGGGCTACCTGCAGCCAGGGGAGAGCCGGGAGGCCGTGCTCACCTTCCGGACCTTCGGGGTGCAGTCCTTCCGGGGGACCTTCGAACTCCTCTCCACCCGGGGGGGTGTGGTCCGGGGCGAAGTGGTCTCGCCGGGGGGGTGACCCCCCTCAGCCGGCGGCGACCGGCCGGAGTCCAGGCACCCGCGCCAGCGAGGGGAGATCCCGGGGATCCACCTGCACGGTGAGCAGCCCATTGGATCCTCCTCGCTCCGGGCGGGGCTCCGTTCAGGGGGTGGGGAGCCGGTCCCGCAGCAGCTGGGCAATGCGTAGCTCCAGTCTGCCGCTGGTCACGCATCCTGTGGTGGCCCGGCTCCCGCCCGCCACCGGGGTGGCCGACCCCGAGAGTTCGGTCCGCAGTCGGGACCCCCCCTGGCCGTCCTCCTCCACCTGGGTCGTGATGGAGAGCACCACCCGCATCTGGCTGACTGCCGATGGCCCCGATCCCAGGGCGCCACACCTCAGATAGGGGAGGGTAGGCTCCCCCGCGAGCCTGGAACCGGTGAAGCGCTGGACCCCCAGGCGCCGGGCCGGAATGTCCATGAGATCGGGTTCGAGCCCCAGTGCGCCGTAGACCCCGGGGAGGAGAGGCCACACCACGTCTGGAGCATGTGGGATCCGCGCGGCGACGTCTGCCTGGTCGTTCCGGAGCGCGAGGTTCGTTCCCGCTCCGACGTCGGAAGAGATCCGTATCCGGGTCTCCCCCGGGCGAGCAGGACTTTCGGGTGAGCCGGAGCTTCCACCGGCACCCCCCGCCGCCACGACCAGGAGCAGGACACCGGTGGGGGAGAGTTGGAGCTGGTTCATGGGTCCTCCTCCCGGAGGGCAGAGGCATCCCCGGCGGCATGCGCCGGGGGCGTCCGGGTGGTGCTTCGTTCCAGGGAGGATGGCACCCCCCGAGAGCCCCGGCCAGAGGAGCAGCCATTTCGCCGGCCCGTCCCCCGGGGCCGATAGCACCCAGCTCCCTTGCCCCAGGGGGCGGCGTCCGGGCACTCTGGTGGGACGGTTTCCTCCGGCCCCTCCCCCTCTTCCCCGTACCGGACTCCATGGACTCCCCCGACACCCCGGACGTGACCCCCTCCCTCTCCCGTGGCCTCGTCCGGCAGATCCGGGAGAGGGGGACTACCCCCGGCGACCTGGACGCAGCGGT
>CAYQVI010000117.1:10306-11330 GCA_964420725.1 uncultured Gemmatimonadaceae bacterium
CCGGAGGGAGGTCCGACCTGGAAGGGAGGGTCTTCCTGGCTGCGGCCCTCTCCCACATTGCCGAGACCGACGACCTGCATCGCCGATCGGTGACGCACCCCGGATGTGTGGTGGTTCCGGTGGCCCTTCTCCTGGGGCGGGAGCGGGGGAAGGGCGGCGTGGAGGTGCTACGGGCGGTTCTGGCGGGGTACGAGGCCATGATCCGGGTGGGGAATGCCCTGGGCCCCTCCCACTACCGGATCTTCCACAACACCGCCACCGCCGGGGTGTTCGGGGCGGCGGCCGCCGCGGCCACCCTCCTGGAGCTGGACGAGGACGGCTGGGTGTGGGCGATGGGAAACGCCGGCACGCAGGCGGGGGGACTCTGGGAGTTCCTGACGGATGCCGCCATGTCGAAGCACCTCCACGCGGGAATGGCGGCTACGGCCGGGCTCAGGGCGGCGCTCCTGGCCGCCCACGGATTCACCGGGCCCGAGCGCATCCTGGAAGGGGAGCGGGGTTTCTTCCGGGGATTCTGTCCCGATCCCGACCCGTCGCTGGTGCTGGCACCCGACGAGGGGTGGGCCCTTCCCGGGACATCCATCAAGCCCTGGCCCTGCTGTCGCCACACCCACCCCGCCATTGCTGCGGCGCTGGAGATGCGGGAGAGGGGGGTGGGGGAGGGGGAATTCGTCCTCTCCACCTATGGCACCGCCCTCCGGGTCACCGATGATCCGGAGGCCCGGACCCCATACGCGGCCCGCTTCAGCCTGCAGTTCTGCGTGGCGGCGGCGCTGGCCCGGGGGAGCATCGTCCCCGACACCTTCGAGGGGGGACTGCACTCTCCGGACATCCGCAGGCTCATGCCACGGGTGCGGGTGCAGGAGTCGCCGGAGCTGGAGGCCGTCTACCCCCGGCGCTGGGGAGCCGTCCTGCGCTGGACCGGGGCAGGCGGGGAACACCGGGAGGTGGCGTTCCCCGACGCTCCCGGGGATCCGGAGTGTCCCCTCACGCCCTCCCAACTGGAAGGGAAGGTCCTGTCGCT
>CAYQVI010000118.1:0-11239 GCA_964420725.1 uncultured Gemmatimonadaceae bacterium
GAACCGCGGGGGCGTCCAGGAGATCTTCGAGTCGCTGGGGTTGGACGTGGGACGGTTGCCGCCTCTGGAGGGCTGACGGGGGCGAAGGCAGGCGATGGCCGGGGACCGTGGATCTCCCCTACCCCACCCACACCCCCGTGGCCGTGAAGTTGTCCAGCGGGTCGACCCCGCCCGGACGGGCTTCCAGGAGGTCCAGCATGGCCTCCAGCCATCCCTGCGGGTCCGGAGCCTGCTCCAGCGTCCCGGCCATGGCGTCCCCGGACACCCCTTCCCACCACCCGTCCGAGCAGAGCAGGAAGGCGTCACCGGGCTCCAGGGCCATCAACTCCGACTCGGTGATCCGCAGGGGGCCGGGCTGCCCCAGCGCCTGCAGGAGCCGGTTCCGGTCGGGGTGGCCCCGGATCTCGTGGTCCCGGATGTCGCCGGCCTTCACCAGGAGCTCGGGGACGCTGTGGTCCCGGGTCCGCTGGAGCACCCGCCCCCTCCGGAAGTGGTACAGCCGGGAGTCCCCCACGTGGGCCCAGCGGGCGGAGAGCCCGTCCGTGATCAGGAGCACCAGGGTGCTCCGCATGCCATTTCCACGGGCCCCATCCCCGTCCCCCTCCGCCTGGAGAAGGCTCTCGTGGGCCCGGCGGATCAGCGCCTCCGCAGTCCCCGCCCGGAGCGACGGGGCCTGCCGGAACAGGGCGCAGCAGTGCTCCACCACCAGCGCCGCGGCCTCCTCTCCCCGGGCGTGGCCCCCCAGGCCGTCGGCCAGCACCCGGAGCACCAGGGGCGGCGCCTCCTCTCCCCCCACCGCGTCCTGGTTCACGCGGTGCCCACCTGCCCTGGACGCCGAGGCCCACCGGATGGGAGGCGAAGGGATACGTCTTCGCCAGGCATCCATCACCGGTCCGCCCCCTGACGGACCCGGTCCAGGAGTCGGCGGGCGTGGTCCACCCGGATGGCCATGTTCAGCGTCTCCGCCGGGCCCCGGGTGGTGATCCCCACCACCTCGCCCCGGGCGTCGATGAGGGGTCCTCCGCTGTTGCCGTGGAGCACCACGGCGTCGATCTGGATGGTCTCCTGGGTCCGGAGTACGCGTCCCGTGCGGCGCAGAGGCTCCGCCTCGTTGGTCTCCAGGGGGGTCACACCGTTGGGGAAGCCGAACACCATGACCGGAGCGTCGGCCTCGGGAACGTCGTCCGCCAGGGGGATGGCGGGAAGGGAATCGGTGACCCGGAGCACCGCCAGGTCGTTGTTGTCGGTGGAGTGGGCCCGCCACGAGAGATTGAAGCCCGACCCACCGAAGAAGTCTGAGCAGCCCACCGTGCGGGCCGGCTGAAGATTGTCGGGCGCCGAGGCAGCCAGCTCCAGCGTCCCCAGGCTGGTGCTGAAGCCCAGGCCGGGGTCCCCTGCAGTGTTGGCGGGGTTCTGGCGGAACGCGGTCCCCCCCTGCCAGACGGAGATCACCCGGGCATCCGCAAAGGAGAGGCGACGCCGCCGGAAGGACTCCGCGATGCACGCCATGGACGACGTGTAGAGTTCGCCCCGGACCACGTGCTTGTTGGTGACGATGAGACCGGCGGGATCGGCCACGAAGCCGCTCCCGTTGCTCAGCTTCACATACTGGTCCCCCACCTGCACCCCCACCTCCACCAGCACCACCCGCTCCGTGTAGTCCTCGGCCAGGGCGCGGAAGGTGTCCTCGCTTCCGGCCGCGGGGGCCATCCAGCGGGACCCCAGCGCCGCCATCCCGATCAGGGCGACGACCCCCAGCGCCATGAGGACCGGGCGCCCCTTCCGCCGGGGCCCCTCCCGGGCCAGGGCCTCGTCCACCAGGCGGCGGACGAGCTGGGACGGGCGTTCTCCGGGGGATGAGGGTGCCGGGCCTCCGGGGACCGGAGGTGGGGGCTGCCGGGGGGCGCCACCGGAGCCTGCCCCCGGGGACCCCGGCCGGGGCCAGGGCGGAGCCTCCCCCGAACCGGCCAGCCGCGTCGACACCTCATCCCCGGCCCCGCTCCCCGCCAGCTCCGTGGGGAACACCTCTCGCACCGCCCCCTCGAAGCGGGCCACCGGACCCTGCCGCCCGAAGCGGACCTCATCTCCGTGGGCCAGCGCCACGCGGCGCACCGACTCCCCGTTCACCAGCGTCCCGTTCGTGCTGTCCCGGTCCTCCAGGACCACCCGGTCCCCCTCCCGGATCAGCACGGCGTGGATCCGGGACACGAAGCGCTGGTCCGCCTCCGGGATGGGGAGCTCCACCGAGGGGTCCCGCCCCACCCGGGTCTCCCCCTCGGACAGGGGAAAGGCCCGCCCGGTCAGGGAACCGGAGGTGAAGCGGAGCGTCGGCGTCATCGGATTCGGGTCGGAGGCAAGGGGATGGGTCCCGGAGCCGCCACGCCCTCAGCCACCGGCGGGCTCGAGGACATCCCCTTCCGCCACCTCTCCTTCCACCACGCTGGCGATGGAGGACTGCGAAAGCACCCGGCTCACCTCGATGACCCCCACCCGCTCCGTGACCTGGTCCAGCAGGTTCCCCTGGGAGTCCCGGATCTCATCCACCACCCGGAGCACGTTGAAGCGGCGCCCCACCTCCATCCCGGCGTTCTGTCCCTGATCGATATAGACCGAGCCGTCATTCCCCATTCCGGCGATGGCGGGAGCCGCCGTCGGAGCCGCCTGCCCCGCGGAAACGATACGGCTCTTCTGGGACATCAAGTCCGCTACGATCTTCTCAATCACCGGACCCAGCGCCTGGTCGGCCAGCGTCTGGTTGAACTCGGTGCGGGAGGCGGTGGAGAGCACCTCGGTGGAGAGGCCCCGTCCCAGGACCTCGTTCCCGTCCTGCTGGCTGGCCGCCACGATCTCCCCGGACGTGACGCTGATGACCCGGGCGTTCATGGCGCTCTCCGCCCGGGTTTCACTGGCCCCCACGCGCCCCAGGTTGAGCCCCAGGCGCCCCGTGTCCAGGCGGCCCCCCCGCTCGTTGATGTTGAAGTTCGTGAACTCCCCCGTGATGAGGTATTCGGCCCCCAGGAGCCGGCCGATCTCCATGGCGCTCTGGGGCGTCACGGCCCCCGACTGCCCCCGGGCCCACTCGTCGTAGACCGCCTCCACCTGCTGCCGCTCCAGGACCACGAACTCGCCGCTGCGCACCAGGGCCACCGTGAGCTGGCCAGCGGCGCTCTTTCCGAGCTGCTGCCCCCACCAGTCGGTGCGGTTGTCGAAGTCGATGACGGCCACCCGGGGCCGCTCCTGGCCGAGGATCGGCATCGCGGCAGGCAGGAGCCCCGCCAGCGCAAGGACCGCCCCCCTGATGAAGCCCGCTCGTCCCTTCATGGTCCTGTTTCTCCCTGTGGTTGGTGCGACGTCGAGGCAACGACATCCCGGAACGACCTGATCAACGCATCGCCCGGGCCAGCCAGGCCTGGGCCGCCTGTGCGGCTTCCGACCCTGCGGCCTGGGCCGCCCGGGAACGGGCCTCCCCTTCGCTCAGGGCCAGCTCCGTCTCCCCCGGCTCGATGCGGAACGTGTTCGCATCCACCAGATCCCCGCTGGAGACCCGGTACATCTTCATGTCCATCTCGGCGGTTCCCGCGAAGAACTGCCCCACGGAGGGCTGGGCGCGGGTGGTGAGGTCTCCCACCACCAGGAACTCCGCCCCGTGCTCCCTCCCAAGGGCCGCCAGCGAGGAGAAATTGCCCGCGTTCGCCGCCTCCACCGCCTCCTGGTCTCCCCGGATCATGGAGAGGGCGTTGGCGTCCAGCGCCTGCAGATTCCCCCGACCCAGCAGCGAACGGAGCACGGCGGACTCCACCTGCCGTGCACCGCCGGAATCGTCGCCGTAGACGATCACCAGGACCCCGGTGGCCGGGACCATGGCGGGCTGGGTTCCGGTGGACGCAACTCCCGTGGGGGTGGCATTTCTCTGACCGACCGCGCCATCGATGGGCGTCGTCGCAGCACCGCTTCCCGTGGCCGGAGAACCCTCCGGGGGCGGCTGGGCGGAGGCCCCGCCGCTATCCTGGGAGGCCAGGGTGGTGCGGTCCGGGTCTCCTGCGGCCTCCGCGGCCTCACCGGCCTCATCGGCGGCCTGCTCCGCCGCGGCAGCCGCATCGGCCAGAACCCGGTCCACCGCCGCGTCATCCCCCCCCATGCGGGTGATTCCCCAGGCCCCGGACGCCACGACCAGCACCGCAGCCGCGGCCAGGAGGGCCGGCTTCGTGCGGCTGCCACCCCCGGAGGATGAGCCCGGGCCGGAGGCGGAGCCCGTCGGGGACCCGGAGCCCGACGGCGCCGCCGCCCCCCCCGTCCCGGCTGGAAAGGCCCCGGCAGACGCCAGCACGGTGGCATCCGCCCCCGGGGGGGGCGTGGTGCTCCCGAACCCTCCGGCCCCCGACAGCGGAGCCACCTCGGTGGGCCTCTCCGCACCTCCTACCGGAGCCTGATCCGTGGGACGATCCCACGCTCCTGCCGGGATCGTGCCCCCCCGGGAGGCCGGCCGGTCGGCGGCCCCCACCCCCCCCACGAAGACCTCGGTGGCCGATTCCCCGGCCCGCGCCCGTCCCGTCAGCAGGTCCCGGAACTCCGCCGCCGACCGGGGCCGCTCCTCCGGCCTGAAGCCCAGCCCCCGGACGATGGCCTCGGCCACCACCGGCGACAGCTCCGGGGCGAAGCGAGCCGGTGGCTCCACCCGGGGGTCCTCCAGGCGGATGCTGGCCTCCGGCGGGGCCTGCCCCGTCACCAGGAAGTAGAGGGTAGCGGCGCAGCCGTACACATCGGTCCAGGGGCCCTGGTTCCCCCGGGTGGAGTACTGCTCGAAGGGAGCGAAGCCCGGCGTGAGGACCGCGGATAGCGAGCGGCTCTGCTGCCCCAGCGCCACCCGGGCGGCCCCGAAGTCCAGAAGGATGGGAGTGCCCCGCCCGGTGATGTAGATGTTGGCCGGCTTGATGTCCCGGTGGAGCACCGGCTCATCCTGCGTGTGGATGTAGTCCAGGGCGTCCAGCAGCGGGAGGATCAGCGCCACCGCCTCGTCCCCGGAGAGGCGCCCGCCGGAGGCCTGCACATGCTCCGCCAGCGTCCGGCCCTCGTAGTACTCCATGGCGAAGTACGCCGTCCCGTTCGCCTCGAAGTAGTCCAGCACCCGCACCAGGTTGGGATGCCCGAACTGCGCCACCAGGCGCGCCTCGTTCAGGAACGAGGTCAGGGTGTAGCGGAAGAGGTCCTCGTCGTCCCGGGTCTGGACGTGGAGCGTCTCCCGGTCCGGGTGTCGGGCCACCAGCTCCCGGGGCATCAGCTCCTTCAGGGCCAGACGCCGGTTGAGAATCGGGTCGAAGGCCAGATAGGTGATGCCGAAGCCACCGGGCTTCCCCAGCACCCGCCCCACCGTGTACTTGGACACCACCGTCCCGGGAGGGAGAGCGGTGGGGTAGGCTCCAGGGTCCAGCGTGTAGCCGCACCGGGGGCACGGCCCCCCGGCCCAGGGTTCCAGGAAGCAGCCCGGACACAACCTCAGATCGTCACCCATCGCTCCTCCCTCCCTCGCCCGCAGCGGGCCGGATTCCCCCACTTCTTCTGCATCTTCTCTATCATGTCTGTGCGTCGAAGGCCAGTATGGACGCTCATCGGCGCGGACCTCGACCATGGATCGTGACCCGATGGCATCCGATCCGCACCGCAGGCCACCCCGTGCCGGCGGAGCCCCCCACAGGGGACCGTATGCCCCCCCATGCGCGGAATGAGGCCCGTCTCGCGCACCGGGATGTGACACCCCTCCTCTCCTGAACGCCCCCTTTGGAGCCAACCGGCGTGCCCCCCTCCCCCGAACTGCTGGTCGATGGACGAAGCCGCCCCCTGCCCCTGGACGGGCCGGGACCCTGGGTGATGGGGCGCTCCGCCGATGCGGACCTCCCCTTCCCCGACGATCCCGGCTGCTCCCGGGAACAGGCCCGCATCCTCCAGCGGGCCGGGCACTTCGGCATCGAGCCGATCTCTACGCGCGTTCCCACCCTGGTGAACGGACACCTCCTGGCCGGACCGGTGACCCTCTCCCACGGGGACGAGATCCGGTTTGCGGGGCAGCGACTGGTGTTCAGCCACGGCCGGGGCAACGAGGGCCGAGGCAACAGCGGCCAGGCCACCGAAGGAGCCCATGGCGAAGGGGCCGGCAGCCCCGGCCCCATCCCCCTCTCGGACGGGCTGGTCATCGGCCGCCTGGCGGGCCCGGGGATCCACCGCCTGGACCATCCCAACGTCTCCCGGCGGCACGCAGCCCTGGAGGTGGCGGGCCCCGAGGTGCGGATCCGGGACCTGGGGAGCACCAACGGCACCTTTGTGAACGGGGTGCGCATCGACCGGCCCACCGTGCTCCGCCCCGGCGACCGGGTGGACATCGGCCCCTTCGCCCTGACCTTCACCGGCACCGGCTTCCAGCAGGCGGACCGCACCGGGAATGTACGCCTGACCGGGCGGAACCTCAGCCGCGTGGTGACCTCCACCGACGGACGGGGCCCACTGACGATCCTGGACGACGTCACGGTGGCCATCGAGCCCCGGGAGTTCGTCTGCATCATCGGCCCCAGCGGCTCGGGGAAGTCCACCCTCATGAACGCCCTCTCCGGGCGCCACCCCGCCACCTCCGGGCGGGTCCAGGTGAACGACCTGGAGCTCTACCCCAACTTCGAGATGCTGAAGGGGGACATCGCCCTGGTCCCCCAGTCCAACGTGCTCCATGAGGCGCTGACGCTGCGGACCGCGCTGGACTACACGGGGCGCCTGCGGCTCCCCACCGATCTTGCCGCGGCGGCCCGGGGGGAGCTGGTGGAGTCGGTGGCCCGGAGCGTGGAGCTGCACCACCGCCTGGACGTGCCCATCGGCACCCTGAGCGGGGGGCAGAAGCGCCGGGCCAGCCTGGCCAGCGAGACGCTGAACCGCCCGGGAATCCTCTTCCTGGACGAGGTCACCAGCGGGCTGGACGAGAGCACCGACCGGGACATCATGCGGCTGCTCCGGGGGATGGCGGACGACGGCATGACCGTGGTCTGCGTGACCCACACCCTGGCCAACATCGAGGAGTGCTGCCACCGGGTGATCGTCATGGCGAACCCCGGCGTGCTGGCCTTCTCGGGGACCCCTGCGGAGGCGCTGGACTTCTTCGGGGTGGATACGCTGGGGCAGGTCTTCGACCGGCTGGCGGGGGCCGACGTCGGGGCGCTGCGCAGCCGCTTCCGGCAGACGCCGCTGTACGCCCGCCAGGTGGCCTCGCTCCCGGAGACAGCGGGGGTGGTCGGAGCAGGAGAGGGGTCCGGGGGCACCGCCGGTACCGGAGCGCTCGTCGGCACCCGCGCCCCGGCTCCTCCAAGGGCCGCCCGGCGACGCGCCGGACTCCTGGAGCCCCTCCGCCAGTTCGGGATCCTGGTGCAGCGGAACGTCCGCCTCCTCCTGGCGGAGCGCCGGTCCCTCATCATGGCCGCCACCCAGAGCGTGGTCATCGGCCTTCTCCTGGGCTTCGCCTTCCAGGACATGGGGGCCGGGCCCGTGGCCGAGACCTCCCGGGGATCGCTGATGCTCCTCCTGGGGCTGTCGGCCCTCTGGTTCGGGTGCAACGGGGCGTCGAAGGAGATCGTGGGGGACCTGGCCATCTACCGGCAGGAGCGGAACGTGAACCTCTCCACGGCGGGCTTCGTGCTGTCGAAGTTCACCGTGTCCGGTCTGCTCACCGTGCTGCAGGTGCTGGTGGTCTTCGCCCTCACCGCGGCGTTGGCCCAGGAGATTCCCGGCGACGACCTCCGGCAGCTCGCCCCCCTCCTGGCCGGAGCGCTGGCGGGGACCGCGCTGGGCCTCCTCATCTCGGCCGCCACCGACACCCGGGACCAGGCCACCACCCTGGTCCCCCTGGCGCTGGTGCCCCAGTTCATCCTGTCGAAGGTCATCGTGCCGGCGCTGCCCACCGTGGCCGTGCGCTTCGCGGAGGTCTTCGTCACCGGCTACTGGATCGTGGAGGGGATGCGGGCCGTGTACGCCGAGTCGCCGGTGGTGATGGTCCCCGGGGCAGAGGACGCGCCGCTGGTGGCCCTGGCGGCGGCCTCCAGTGGCGAGGCGGTGCTCTTCATCGCCCTGCACGGGGCGGCCTTCCTGGCCGCGGCGTGGGCCCTCACCACCTGGCGGAGTCGTCCCGCGCGGTGAGGTGGGGGAGACCGGGCCCGTCGCCGGCATCCGTCCCACTCCCCAGCTCCGAGGCCGGGGCTCTCGCAGATCGGTTGGGGTGGGATCCGAATCGGTAGACATCGGGGCTCCGGGGCAGACGTGGAATCGATCTGCCCTGAAGGTGGGGCCCGGTCTTCAAGCGATTCTCAAGCGGGTCCAAACCCTGCTCATCCGTCCCTCAAACGCTGCGTAAGGGGCCCCGCCCCACCCCTACCCCAGGTTGTGGAACACCGTCTGGACGTCGTCGTCCTGCTCCAGCCGGTCCACCAGCTCCAGCACCTCCGTGGCCTGGTCCTCGGGGAGATGCACCAGGTTCAGGGGGATGTACTCCAGTTCCGCGGAGATCGGCGTAATCCCCCGCTCCTCCAGGGCCCGCTGGAGCTGTCCGAAGTCCGGGAAGGCGCACCGGATCACGAGCTGGGGCTCGTCCTTCTCCCCTGAGCCCTCCCCCATCTCCTCCAGGCCGTGGTCGATCAGGTCGAGCTCCAGCGATTCCGCATCCAGCCCGGCCGGATCCAGCCGGAAGACCCCCATCCGCTTGAACCCGAACGCCACACTTCCGGTGGTGCCCAGCCCCACGCCCTTCCGATTGAAGTGGGCGCGGAGGTTGGCCACGGTGCGGGTGGGGTTGTCGGTGGCGGTCTCCACCAGCACCGCCACGCCGTGGAGGGCGTACCCCTCGTAGAGGATCTCCTCGTAGACCGCCGCCCCCTGCCCGGAGGCCCGCTTGATGGCGGCCTCCACCTTGTCCTTCGGCATGTTGATGGCGCGGGCGTTCTGGATCACACGGCGCAGCGCCGGATTGTTCTCCGGCACCGCCCCCCCGGCCTTCACCGCGATGGCGATCTCCTTCCCGATCCGGGCGAACTGCTTGGCCATCCGGTCCCAGCGACGGAACATCGTCGCCTTCCGGGTCTCGAAGATGCGTCCCATCCAGGTGTGTCCTCTTGCCGTCGGGGTCAGTCGGATTCACGAGCAACCGGAAGAAGATGCCCGGTGGGAGGACCGGGCGCGAGGGGTGAGCGTGTCGACCTGAACAGCCACAAGGCGGCGGGGGCGCCTGGTGCTGGATGTGCTGGAGCGGGTGCGGGTGCAGCGCGACCCGGTCAGGGAGGGGAGCCGCTCAGCCCCATCGGGTCACGTGGCTTCCGGCCCCCCTCCAGATGTCCACGAGCGAACTCGCCCCCTTGCGGCAAGAAGCTGCTGGAGGAGGCCGTCCGGAAGTACACTGAGCGCTCCCTGGACCTTGAGGCGGACGTCCCGGGAGGGCCAGGGTACCCGTCGGAGCGCCTCCCGGTAGATCGGAAAACTCCCCGCCGCAAAGGCCTCGGTAGCCACGTGCGCAGACCGGAGCTGGACCTCCTCCCTGATCTCGTCCTGGAATTCCAGCGCAAGAGGATGGGTTCGCAGCGAATGCTCCAGGATCCGGACATCGCTCCAGACGAAACCGTATGTGGATCCACCCGACATATTCCCATCATGCTTGCGAATACCCACGGCCGGCCTGGTCACGATGCCGATGGGACCGGCCTGGGTGCACCGCAACGCGAACTCGAAGTCCTCCGACTGCCAGCGGCTGAACGTGATATCCAGTGGGCCGAACCGCTCGATCCACCGCCTGTGCATGATCATCGTGGAGGCAAAGATGGGCTGGAACCGAAGGAGGCGGGGGTAGAAGGGGCCATCATAGACGGCGATGCCGTCTTCGAGCTCCTGGAGTCCCTCCCAGTACCCGGCAGGTGCATCGTCAAACTTGGTCCGTTCTTCCCAACGGTCCCCCCGGACCACCCGGAAGTTGCTGAAGGCGAAGTCCACCGGATGCAGGTCGATGAGGCGGGCCTGCAAGGCCAGCCTGTCCGGTTCCCAGAGATCATCGCTATCGCAGAAGGCGATCCAGTCGCAGGAGGCGTGCTCCAGCGCCTTCTGCCTTGCCGCGGTGCACCCGCCGTTGGCGCTCTCGATATAGCGAATGCTGGGGTGGTCAAAGGATGCAACGACACTTGCGGTGTTGTCGGTGGACCCGTCATCCACGATGACGATCTCCTGGGGCGGATGCGTCTGGCCCAGAAGCGCCGTCAGGGTAGCCCCGATGAAACCGGCCCGATTGTAGGTCGGAACCAGAACGCTCACGTGCATGGCATGACTCCCTATGGCGAATCCCCGCGTGTCGTCCGCGGCCACCGGGAGTGGAGCCGGGGAGGTCCCCCTGCAGGCCCGGGGGCGGGACGGCCCCGCCGACGGCTGAAGATGGGCCCGGAGGCAGTCCCGGGGCCACCCCGTCCACGCACCCGTGACAGAGCGCAGGTTGGGGTGGAGCACCGGGAAGGCCTCCTTCACCCCATCGGCTGCCGGATGATGGTCTTCCACTTCGCGGGGTCTGCCCGCCGGATGTCGCTCAGGTAGATCTCGTGGTGCTTCCCGGCGAGGGCGGATCGGGCCTCGACGAAGGCGTGGACCCGCTCGATCGTGGGACCCTCCTCGCTGAACGGACCGATGTGGAGCACCTGGGCGCAGGTCCCCTCCCGGAAGCGCTCGATCCGCAGGTCCCCCAGCCGGGGGAGCCCCTTCTTCCGCTCCACTTCGGCGATGGCCCGCTCCAGGACCTCAGGATGGACCAGATCGGGCTGCATGATCATCATGGTCCACTTCCAGAGCGATCGGTCACCCGTCTCGAAGGCGGACATGTCGTCCGACCACCAAAGCCCCTCGAGGGGCATCACCCCGTAGTCCACCCCCGACGGGCCCTTCTTCACCATGAACTTCGCCGTGTAGGACACCGAGAACAGTGCCTCCACAGCCTGGGTGTACGACTCCGAGGCGTTCGGGTCGCCCTCGCCGTCGATCATCAGGAACTGGAGCTCCGGCACCTCCACCTGCACCACCTCCCGGGCGGAGGGCCCGTAGAGGTGCTTGAGCTCCTTCTTGAAGTCGATCTTCATGGCCCGGGTCCGATGAGGGGCGCCCCTAGCGCGCCTGCCCCGCGCCCGCCTTCCGCACCGGCAGCACCCACCCCGGCCGGATGAAGTGGCACGTGTATCCGTTGGGGATCCGC
>CAYQVI010000119.1:0-11213 GCA_964420725.1 uncultured Gemmatimonadaceae bacterium
CTTCTTCACGATGATGGACAATCTGGACGTGGAGTTCCCCACCCCCGAGGCGGAGCCCCCGGACCCCTTCACCATCGCCCGGATCCGGAAGCGGCTGGAGGCCCTCGTGGACCAGGGACTGGAGAACCTTCCGGAAGCCGAACCGGTGGGGGGGTGGGACCGGGGGATGAGCATCCTCCGGGAACTCCGCTTCTCCCGGCGCTTCCCCGGGTGGGACGAGACCAACCACTTCATGGATGCCCTGGCGCTGGTCTGCAACCGGAAGTCCTTCGAGATGACGCTGAAGCGGTGGGTGAGCCCCGCGGAGGCGAAGGTGTTCAAGGCAGAGATGAACGCCTTCATCGAGCCGGAGGGGCCCGCTGCGGAGCTCCTGGTGCGATGGTACGCGTACCGGTATCCCCTGGTGATCCGTTTCGTGCGGCAGGCGGCCGAGGAGTTCCGGGAGATGCGCCGGCGCAACGGGACCCTCTCGTTCCAGGACCTGCTGGAAGGGGCTGCCGCCCTCCTGCGGGGGCACCCTGAGGCCCGGACGGACCTGGGGGAGCGCTTCCGGCGCCTCCTGGTGGACGAGTTCCAGGACACGGACCCGTTGCAGGCGGAGGTGCTCTTCCTCCTGGCGAGCGAGCCGGTGCCCGGGGCGGGCACCGGGTCCGACGGGGCGTCGTGGCAGTCGGGGGAGTCAGGGGGAGCGGGCTCCCGAGGGGATGGTGGAGGGGAGGATGGCAATGCGGATCCCCCCTGGGCCCGGGGCGCCCCCAGGCCCGGCGCCCTCTTCGTGGTGGGAGACCCCAAGCAGTCCATCTACCGGTTCCGCCGGGCGGACATCGCCCTCTACGGCTACGTGAAGGATCGGTTCAGGGCCTTCGGGGACGTGGTGACCCTCACCACCAACTTCCGCTCCACCCCGGGCATCGCGGAGCTGGTGAACGGGGTCTTCCGGCAGGACGACCGCTTCCCTCCGGTGGAGACACAGGCCCAGGCCTCCTTTGCCCCGCTGGATCCGTGGCAGCCGGAGCGGGGGCTGGGCCCCCTGGTCTATGATGTGGAGGGGTCCCGGCGTGAAGATGTTCACACGGGCGACGCAGAGCGCATCGCCAGTTGGATCCGGCAGGAGGTGGAGGCAGGGCGGAAGCCCGGGGACTTTCTGGTCCTCACCCGGACGAAGAAGAATCTGGCCGGCTATGCCCGGGCGCTGGAGGCACGGAACCTCCCGGTACAGGTGACCGGGGCCGGGGTGGGGGTGGAGGAGGAACTCCGGGAACTGGTCCTCCTTCTCCGGGCCCTGGTGGACCCGGGGGACGGGGTGCTCACGGTGGCCGCCCTCACCGGGCTCTTCGTGGGACTGGATCACGACCAACTCCTGGACTTCCGCATGGCCGGGGGCTCGTTCGATCTGCGGTTGACCCACGGGGAGGAGGGTCCGGGAGGGGCCACGGCCGCTGCGCTGAACCGGCTGAACGGCATGTGGCGCCGGTCCCGGGTGGAGCCTGCGGATGTGTTCGTGGCCTCGCTGGCCGGAGAGGTGGGACTGATCCCCTGGGCGGCGGCGGGGCCGCTGGGGAGCCTCCGGGCCGGGGCCATGGCCTACGCTGTGGACGCGGTCCGCCGGGCTGCAACAGCCGGCGAGACCTCCCTCCCCGCCGCGCTGGAGGCACTGGAGGCGGCCCTGCAGGTGGAGGAGGCGGAGACCCCGCTGGAGCCGTTGAGAGGGGAGGCGGTGCGGCTGATGAACCTGCACCAGGCCAAGGGGCTGGAGGCGCCTGTGGTGGTGCTGGCCGAACCTGCAGGGGCCTGGGACCCCCCCACGCAGCTTTTTGTGGAGCGGGTGGGGGCACGAGCGGTGGGGTGGCTCTCGGTGGAGGAGAAGGGGGAGGGGCCCTGGGCCCGGGCACTGGTTGTGGCGCGCCCCCGGGCGTGGGCCCGGAAGCTGGCGTTGGCCGAGCACTTCGATGCAGCCGAGGACGTCCGACTCCTGTACGTGGCGGCCACCCGGGCCCGGGAGACCCTGCTGGTGGCCCACAATCCGGAGAGTCCTCCGAAGTCTCCCTGGTGGGTCCTGGCTGAATGGCTCCTGGAGAGGGGGCGGAGGGTGGTGCTCCCCACCACCCCCGGCCCCCCCCGGGTGGAACTCCAGGAGGATCCCGCCGGGCTGGCGGAAGAGGCGGCCCGAGGGGCTTCGATCCTGGCGGATCGGGCCCGGGCCTCGTATCGGATCGCACCGGTGACGTCCCTGGCCAAGGAGGAGGGCTCCTTCCGGGCGCCCGGGGGAATGGGGGCTCCGGGCACCGCCCCGGCGGTGCAATCCACCTCCGCCTCCGGATCCCCTCCCCACGCCCCCGCCGCGGAGGGGGGCGCCCCGGACCCGGGGGTCCCCCGTGGGACGGAATGGGGCTCGGTGGTGCACGCAGCACTGGCGCTGGCCACCCGGGGGCTGTCCCGGGATTCGCTGCGACGGGCCTGCAGCACCCTGCTGCAGGAGCACGAGCGGCCGCTGGCACCGGACGGCACCCTGGCGGAGCTTCCGGAATTGATGGACACCATCGAGGGAGTGCGGGCCTCCCCCCTGTGGGCCCGGGCCATGGCCTCCTCCCACCTCCTTGTGGAGGCACCCTTCGCCCTCCCCGGCTCCCTTCTCCGGGACCTGCAGGGACCGGATGGGGGACACCCTTTCCCCGAGGAGCTCCCCGACGTGGTGGAGGGTGTGGTGGACCTGGCCTTCCGGGAGCCCGAGGGGTGGGTGATCGCCGACTACAAGACCGACCTGGGGGACTCCCTCACCGCTCCCCACCGGCGGGCGGGCTACCGTCGGCAGGTGGATCTCTACGCGGCCTGCTGGGAGCGCCTGACGGGAGAGCGCGTGAAGGAGAAGGTCCTCTTCTTCACCCGGAGCGGCACGGAACTCACCTGGTAGACCTCGAAACGACCGACATCGTAGTAACGGCGCGGACTTTCGTGGCCAAACCCCGATCATCGAGACCATTGCGGGAACCGCCTCGGCACCCCATTCTGCCGCCCATCGCGAGCCCGACGTTCGGGCCTGCCTCCTGCCACAGGGATCGGATCATGCTGAAGGAGTTCAGGGATTTCGCCGTGAAGGGGAATGTCCTCGACATGGCCGTGGGGATCATCATCGGGGCCGCGTTCGGCACGGTGGTCAGTTCGCTCGTCAATGACGTGATCATGCCCCCCATCGGGCTGGCCCTGGGCGGCGTCGACTTCGCGGACCTGGCCATCCCGGTGGGGACCGGTCCCGAAGGGGAGGTGGTGGCCATCGGGATCGGCCTCTTCCTGAACAACCTTCTCTCCTTCCTCATCGTGGCCTTCGCCGTCTTCATGGTCGTGAAGAGCTTCAACAACATCAAGAAGATGGCCGAGAAGGAGGCCGCTGTGGCCCCGCCGCCCCCTCCCCCGGCCCCCTCCGCCGAGGAGACCCTCCTCTCGGAGATCCGGGACCTGCTGAAGTCCCGTCCAATGGTCTGAGGTCCGGGCGGATCACGGGATTCCCTGGGGTTCCCCGACATCCTGAACGGCGTGTGGGGGAGGTGCCGGAGGCTACCGGCACCTCCCCGGAAGCCTTTGGGTGGCACACTTCGTTTCATCGATGCAACACCTCAGGGACATTGCGGTACCGGGCCTGGTCGATCCCACCGTACCCCCGTCATCTTCCCGTCTACTGCTCATGCAGGGGGGAAAAAAGGGGTTGCCGCAGGCGGAAAAAAGTGACCGTCTGTGCGCCGGGGAGCGGATGCACAGGAACCCTGCTGATGAAGAAAGCGCGCGGTTGAGCCAATGCCGGAAAGTGTGGCATCGAGGCCCCGATGTTGCACATGCCCCACGACTCGGGTGGATCGATGCCACATTGATCCCTCCCCCCCCGGTTCGGTGGTCGGTCCGGCGGTGGTTGTTCAAATCAGCTCAGGGAGGACGGGCCCCTCGGGGTCCACGCGAGCCACGATGAATCTTTTTTCTTTCGGCGCCATGACTCGAACGTCCACTGTCCCGTTGCGGGTGGCCCGTCGTTTCCATACGTCTCTGATTCTCACCCTGTTCGCGACGGCTCTGGTGGCCGCCTGCGGCGGGGATTCCGGCTCTCAGCCGGAGGAGGACGGGGAGACTTCGGAAGCCAGGGTCCTGCGTCCCGGGAATGTGCGGAACCTCGCGGTGGCCGGTGTTGCCGCCCGCTCCGTGGAACTCCGCTTCACCCAGGTGAGCGACGGGGTGAACCGGCCCGCCTCCTACGAGGTGCGCTATCATCCCACGCCCATGGGGAACAACTGGAGGTCGGCCACCGTGGCCCGGGAGGGCACCTGCGCCTACCCCGTCCAGGGAACCGCCGTCGGTGCCACCCTGACCTGCACCGTTGCAGGGCTGAACCCCGGCACCAGCTACGACTTCCAGATCATGCCCTTCCGGCCCTTCGGGACCACCACCATCAACGGCCGCACCTCCAATATCGTGACGGCCCGGACCAGCGCCGACACGGGCGGCCCCTCCGACGTGTCCGTGCTCAACGGAAACGGTCAGACCGGTGAGGTGGGGACGCCTCTGGCGCAGCCCCTCCGGGTGAAGGTGAAGAACAGCCAGGGCCAGGGCGTTGAAGGTGCCACGGTGACCTGGTCCGTGAGCGGGGGAGGGGGTTCGGTGAGTTCCTCCACCAGCCGCACCGACGACTCCGGGTACGCCGAGGTGACCCGGGTGCTGGGCGTGGTGGTGGGGCAGAACCGCACCACGGCCTTCGTGTCCGGTCTGCCCCCGGTGGAGTTCAGCTCCACCGCCCAGGCAGGTCCCCCGGCCTCCGTGTCGGTGACCCCCTCTGAGCTGGCGCTGGCGGTGGGTGAGGATGCGACGATGCAGGCCGCGGTCCGGGATCGGTACGGGAATCCGGTGACGGGTGCCTCCATCACGTGGGCCTCTTCCGATGCCGCTGTGGCGGCCGTGGATGGACAGGGTCGTGTGGTGGGGCTGGGAGCCGGGACCGCTGGTGTGACCGCCTCCACCGCCACCGCAGCGGGTGTCATCTCGGCCTCCACGATGACGGCTGCGTCCCCCACGGCGCAGGCCATGTCCGCCGGCCTCGGGGGGATCTCCTCGGCCCCTGCGTCGGCCGCTGCGGGTGTCAGCACCGTCCGGGTCACCGATGGCGGCGCGAACTACCCCGCCGAGGTGAACCGGACCGGGGGAAACAGCCAGATCGGTACCGTTGGAGAGGCGCTGGATCAGCCCTTCACCGTCACCGTGCGGAATGGAGCCGGCGCGCCCCTGGGGAATGTCCGGGTCCGCTGGGAGATCACTGCGGGTGGTGGGTCGCTCATCGACACCGTTTCCACCTCGTCGGCTGATGGACGGGCCATCACCCGTCTGGTCCTGGGAACGTCCGCCGGGTCCAACTCGGTGCGGGCCATCGTTGAAGGGCTGGATCCGGTGAGCTTCAACGCCACCGGTACTGCCGATCGCGTGGCCAGCATCAGCGTGACCCCCTCCTCCGGGAGCGTGGGGGTGGGGGCGACCCTGCAGTTCACGGCGACCCCCCGGGACCAGTACGGCAATCAGGTGTCCAACCTGACGCCGTCCTGGAGTTCGTCCTCCACCGGCGTGGCCACGGTCAACAGCAGCGGCCTGGCCACCGGTGTTGCCGCCGGTTCCGCCCAGATCCGCGCCACGGTGAACGGCTTCACCGGTTCCGGAACGCTGACGGTGACCGCTGTCAGCAGCGGCCCCGCCACGAATCCGGGTACGGTGGCGGATCTGAGGGTGGCCTCCACCACCTCCTCGTCGGTCACCCTGAACTTCACCTCGCAGAACGACGGTTCGGGGAGCCCTGCACGCTACCAGGTGCGCTACGCTGCCACGCCGCTGGGCTGGGGCTGGGGCACGGCCACACCGGTGGAGAACGGGACCTGCGCCGGGATGGTGCAGGGGGGGGCCATCGGGACCACGGTGAGCTGCACGGTCACCGGGCTGGCCGCCGGCAACTCCTATGACTTCCAGTTGGTGAGCTACCGGGGGGTGCTGGATGGCTCTGCGGTGTTCAGCAACCTCTCGAACATCGCCACGGGGGTCACCGGGGCTTCCACGCCCACGGCGCAGGGGACCCTGACCATCGCCCCCCGGGGCGGGACCCTCACGGCCATCGGTGCCACCCTCCAGCTCTCACTGACGGCCCGGAGCTCCACCGGCCAGACCATCAGCAGCCCCGGAGCCACCTGGACCAGCTCAAACACGAGTGTGGCCACGGTGGATGCCAGTGGACGGGTGACCGCCCGGGGGCTGGGTACAGCAGTCATCTCCGCGGGGGCCTCCTGCTGCTCCTCGGACCAGGTGTCGGTCTCGGTGACGCAGCAGATCGCATCGGTGGCTGTCACACCGGGTACGGCCTCTGTGGTGGCCGGCTCCGGAACCCAGCTCACCGCTGTGGCCCGGGACTCCAACGGGAACACCATCCCCGGCGTGACCTTCAGCTGGAGCAGCTCGAACTCCTGGGTGGCCCCGGTGAATGGGTCCGGGTACGTGACGGGCTCGAACCCCGGAAGCTCCACGGTCACGGCCACGGCCGGAGGTCGGAGTGCTGCTGCGGCCGTCTCGGTGACCTCAGCGGTGACCGGCAGCGGCGGGGGCGGAACGCAGACCTCCCATGGCTTCACCAACGTTCCCGCAGGGCTGACCCAGCGCACCCATGCCCGCTGGGGAACGGGCTCCATGCCCCAGGGGTGGAACTTCGTGACCCGGCAGGGGACCATCCGGCAGGGTGCGGATGCCAGCTCCCCCACGGGTGGCTCGATGGAGATGCGCTACAACGCCGGTCACCCGGATGGTCATGAGCCGGGAGTGGCCTGGTGGAGCGGATCGTTCGCCGGTGCCGACGAGGTGTTCCTCGGTGTGACGATGAAGTACAGCAACAACTGGGTGAGCCACAACAACGAGGTGAAGCTCCACCTCTTCGCCGCCAGCGGCGCCTGGCTGGGGATCTTCGACGGGTGCTGGAACAACAACGTCACGCAGTGGAAGATCGCGTCCCGGGTGCTTTCGCCGGCGCCCCGGCCCAGCAATGAGAACTGCTGGCACAACAACCGGGCGGACTCCCCCACCTACGCGAATGGAAGCTGGGTGCGGCAGGAGATGTACATCCGCCGGTCCACGGGCACCGTGATGCTCTGGATCAACGGGACGCTGGTTGCGGAGCACCATGGGGTGGATCCCATCCGGACCCTGAACCTGGTGGAGTTCCAGCATGCCGGGACCTGGGGCGGTGGGGGCGGGAGCGTCGGCGCCTCCCAGTCCATCTTCATCGCGGAGACCCTCATCAGCACGCGATGAGCCGCGGGACGGTCCAGTAGTGTCCATCGGGGCGGTGCCAGCAGGCACCGCCCCGATGTCGTTTCCGGTGGTCTGGTCCGGGATTCCACGCCCTGGCCCCGGTTCCCGGGATGCGGCGGTCCCTGCGGAGGCGGATGTGTCCTCCCCAGGGGACAGGCGGGGGGTGGCCGATATGTCCGGGCAGGCTCCCAAGCGATTGCGAATAAACGTGTTAGCCCATCGCACGCCCCCTGGTCTGGGTTCTGCCTTCCTCTTCTCCACGGCCCTCCAACGGCCGGCGTCAGAGCTTCACAAGGGAGGGGGTCATGGGGATTCGGCGACGGACCGGGGTGGGTGCCCTTCTGGCACTCCTGGTGGCGGCGGGAGCGGGAGCGGATGATCTGGATGCCCAGCAGGGTGGCTGGTGGGGTCCGGTCACGGCCGGAGCCCCCCTCCTCACCGACGGATGGCGGGTGGAGGCCCGGGTGGTGCTGGGGAGGGAGGACCGTCGGGAAGACCGGTGGGATCGGGACGACCGCCGGTGGGACGACCGCCGGTGGGACGACGACGATGACAAGGACCGCTATCGGAAGGATGCACGTCGGAGCGGCGGAGATTCCTGGCAGGTCGTCGTGGTGCGGGATGACGTCCGGGGCCGGGGCCGGGCAGTCCCCCGGGGAGGGCCGGCCTTCTGCCGGGGTGGTGGGGGTCACCCGGTCCATGGCTGGCGCTGGTGCGACGACCGGGGATACGTGAGGGCGCCGGTGTGGCGGAGTGTGGATCCCGGGAGGCTCCGCTTCCGTCGCTCCGCCCGGGAGAGCGGGGTGTTCGGTGCCCGTGACCTGGTGCGGATCCTGGGGGAGGACGCCGTGGAGGAGCTGTACCGGAATGCCCGCTGGATGGGGGCCCGGGAGCCCCTGCAGGGGCGGTGGATCCCCACCTACGGGCGGGCCCGGGTGCTCCAGGTCCGTGTGGGCAACCTGCCGCTGGCGGAGTTCCGGGACCTGGACAACGATCGGCGGGTGGACGTGCTGCTGGTAGCGGGCTTCTAGAGGGCGAAGGGTTCGGATGGGGCAGGGGTGCCGGCGGCCGTGCGGCCACCGGCACCCCTTTCGCCAGGGGAAGGGCCTGTCAGGGGGCCGAGCGCACCAGGCGGATGGCCCCCTTTCCGAAGAGCTCCTTCAGGGAGGCCAGCGCCCCCGGGGCCGGATCCAGCGTCAGCGTCCGGGATCGGAAGCGGGGGGCAGCGGCTCCGTTGTCCTGCCCCAGGGTGAGCTCCAGCGGTGCCGCTCCAGGGTGGGAGGCCACCACCTCCCGGGCCCGGGCGAAGGCCTCCGGGTCCTCCACCGTCTCCGGATCCAGCTCGATCCGCACGGTGAGGCGTCCACTTCCGGGGAGCCCGTCCAGCGGCTCGGC
Source organism: uncultured Gemmatimonadaceae bacterium (assembly GCA_964420725.1). GTDB lineage: Bacteria > Gemmatimonadota > Gemmatimonadetes > Longimicrobiales > Gaopeijiaceae > CAYQVI01. Next base: position 8,710 of record CAYQVI010000119.1, read on the forward strand.
CCCGTCCAGGAAGACCGGGGGCGCCTCCTCGTCCCGCTCCCGGTTGGACACCTTCCCCCGGATCAGCACCACCGCGTCCTGCACCAGCGTCTCCTTCGCCTTCTCCCAGCTCTCCTTGAAGGCCAGCACGGTAGCGGTGCCCTGGAAGTCCTCCACCACCAGCTTCCCCCACTCGCTGTTGTCCTTCCGGGAGATCTGCCGGGCCACCTGGGTCACCACGCAGGCGAACTCCACCTCCTTTCCGGCAAACTCCTGGAGGTTGGCGCTGTTGGCCGGCCCGAAGGCCCGGACCACGTCCCTGTAGCGGTTCAGGGGGTGCCCCGAGATGTAGAAGCCCAGCGCCTCCTTCTCCTTCTGGAGGCGGAAGGCCTCTCCCCACTCCGGCATGTCGGGAAGGGGGGGATCGGGACGGGCGGCGGCTTCCCCACCGAAGAGGGACGCCTGCCCCGCCTCCTTCTCCGCCTGCCGGGTCCCCACCTCGGCATAGGCGGTGTCCAGCCCCGCCAGGAGCTGCGCCCGGTGTCCGTAGCGGTCCAGCGCTCCCGCCGCGATGAGCGCCTCGCAGGCCCGCTTGTTCAGCGCCCGGATGTCGATGCGCTCCAGGAAGTCGAAGAGGCTGGTGAAGGCCCCCCCCTCCTCCCGGGCCCGGAGGATGGACTTCACGGCCCCGGATCCCACCCCCCGCACCGCCCCCAGCCCGAAGCGGATCTGGTTCTCGCCGGTGACGGTGAACTTCCACCCGGACTCGTTCACATCCGGGGGGAGGACCTCCACACCATCGGGGACGTGGGGGACGGAGCGCCCCAGGTCCCGGCACTCGCCGATGTACTTCACCACGTCGTCGGTCTTGTCCAGCACCGAGGACAGGAGGGCCGCCATGAACTCGGCCGGGTAATGCACCTTCAGCCAGGCGGTCTGGTACGACAGGAGGGAGTAGGCGGCGGAGTGACTCCGGTTGAACCCGTAGCGACCGAAGGTCTCGATCTGCTCCGCCAGCGCCTCCATCCCCTTCCGCTCGTTCCCCCGGGTCACCGCACGGTCCACGAAGGTGCCCAGCTCCTTCCGGATCAGCGCCGCGTCCTTCTTCCCCATGGCCTTCCGGAGCACGTCGGCCTCGCCCAGCGAATATCCCGCCAGGACGTTGGCGATGCGCATCACCTGTTCCTGGTAGACGATGATCCCCTGGGTGGGCTCCAGCGTCTTCTCAAGGGCGGCGTGGGTGTAGCGCACCTTCTCCTGCCCCAGCTTCCGGCGGATGTAGGCGTCGGTCATCCCCGAGTCCAGCGGCCCCGGACGGATCAGGGCGTTGGTGGCCACCAGGTCCTCGAAGCGGTCGCAGCGCATGGCCCGGAGCTTGTCCGTGGCCAACTGCGATTCGAACTGGAACACCCCCGAGGTCCCCGAGCGGGCCAGCATCCGGTAGACGGCCGGATCGTCCAGCGGCACGTCGTCCATGGTGCCGTACTCTACCCCTGACTCGGGATGGCGCAGCACCCCCACCCGGTCCCGGATCATCCGCTCGGCATCGGAGATGACGGTGAGGGTCTTGAGCCCCAGGAAGTCCATCTTCAGCATCCCGGCTTCTTCCAGGCAGTTCATGTCGTACTGGGTGACCACGATCTGCCCCTCGTCCTCCCCGTCGGCGGTGCTCTCCTTCTTCCCGCTCCCCTTGGTCTGCTGCACGCACACGGGCACGTAGTCGTCCAGCGGCCCAGGGGCGATGACCACCCCCGCCGCATGCACGGAGGCGTGCCGCGACAGCCCCTCCAGCGTCATGGAGTAGTCGAAGAGCTGCCGGTGCCGCTCGTCCTTCCTGTAGTACTCCTTCACCTCCTTGAGCTGCTCCACCGCCTCCTTCACGGTGTAGCTCTTCCCCGGCTGGTTGGGGATCAGCTTGGCGATCCGGTCCGTCTCCGAAGGCTCGAAGCCCAGGGTCCGCCCCACATCCCGGATCACCGCCCGGGACTTCATGGTCCCGAAGGTGATGATCATCCCCACCGCCTCGGAGCCGTACTTCCTGCGGACATGTTCGATGACCTCGCCGCGGCGCTCGTAGCAGAAGTCGATGTCGATATCGGGCATCGACACCCGTTCCGGGTTCAGGAAGCGCTCGAAGAGGAGGTCGAAGGCCAGGGGGTCGATGTTGGTGATCCCCAGGGCATAGGCTACCAGCGACCCTGCCGCCGAGCCCCGCCCCGGCCCCACCGGGATCCCGTTCTGCCGGGCCCAGTCGATGAACTCCCACACGATGAGGAAGTAGCCGGCGTACCCGGTGTTCCCGATGACCTGCAGCTCGTAGTCCAGCCGCTCCTGCACCTCCTCCGAGAGGGGGGTGCCGTAGCGCTTCTTCGCCCCCTCCGTGGCCAGGTGCACCAGATAGGCGTCGGGCCCCGTGAAGTCCTGGGGGAGGGGGAAGGCCGGGAGGTGGTATTGCTTGTCGAAGGTGAGGTCCACCTCGTCGGCGATGCGGAGCGTGTTCTCGATGACGTCCGGGCGCCCGGGGA
>CAYQVI010000120.1:0-11165 GCA_964420725.1 uncultured Gemmatimonadaceae bacterium
TCCAGGTCGGAACCCACGCAGGTGTTCTGGCCACAGCGCTCTGCGATCCACAGGTTGCCGTCGCCCGCCGGATACATGGCGCTCACCGAACCCCAGGAGCGACCATCGGGGAGGTCGCCCCAACTGTAGTCGGGCTTGTAGGGATTGGTGACGGTCTGACCGGCGAGGCCGGCGACGGATCCCGCCAGCAGGGTCAGGGCGGCAAGGGCGGAAACAGACTTCATTGATCTCCTCCTGGACATGGAGCCGGCAGCCTTCAGGGTAACCACATCATCAGGGACAGGTACACCGGGAAGGCCACGAATGTCAAACAGAATCGCACGCAATGAAGGGCCCCGGATCGGCGGCCAGGGGGCGTGGGGGAGATGACGCCGCCCTCCTCCCTTCCCCTGTCCCCACCCCAGGGGGGGGATGGTCCCCGGGCCCTGGTGGCGGCGCTCCTGGGGCTCTCCGTCCTGGTCCTCCTGGCAGCACTGGTCTTCGCCGGGCGCTCCACCGTCCTCTTCGAAGGGGAGGGGGCCTTCGGCGAACTGCAGGTGGTGGAGCGGAACAATGGCCTACGGGTCCTCTACTTCGACGGAGGGCCGAACCGGCAGAGCGCCCTCTACCCCGGTCGCCCCATGCACCTGGAGCTGGCCTACTCCCGGGTGGCCATGGTGGGGCTGGCGCTGGTGCCTCCCGACGCCCGGATCCTCTTCGTGGGGCTGGGGGGGGGAGCCATGCCCATGTACGTCCGGGGGGTCCTCCCCGGGGCCCGGATCGACGCCGTGGAGATCGATCCACTGGTGGTGGAGGTGGCGCAGGAGTACTTCGGGTTCACCCCGGATGACCACCTGCGGGTGCATGTGGGCGACGGCCGGGCCTTCGTGGAGGCGGCGCCCCCGGGCTCCTGGGATCTCATCGTGCTGGACGCCTTCTCCGAGAGCGGCATTCCCAGGGCGCTGGCCACCCGCCCGTTCCTGGAGGCGGTGCGTTCTCGCCTGGTGCCAGGAGGGGTGGTGGTGAGCAACGTCCCCACCACCAACCCCCTCTCCCCCTCCATGTTCGCCACCTGGGAAGCGGTCTTTCCGGAGTTCCAGCGGATCGAGGTCCGCCGGCACCGGCAGCAGATCGTGGTGGCCTCCGCCGATGGTGCGTTGGACCGGGACACCCTGGTGGAGGCGGCCCGGACCTTCGCTGCCGACCGGGAGCTGGGCTTCGACCTCCCGGGGCTCATCGAACGGGGGGTGCTCCCGTCCTTCCCCACGGGAGGGGAGGTCCTGGAGGACGAGGTGGAGGTCGCTGCCGCTTCCTCCGACTCTACCTGACTCCAGGAGGGGGATCCTGAACCGCGTTGTCCGTCGGCGTCGGGGTCTCTCCCAGCCCCACGTCCCGGATCAGCAGACCGGTGGTGGAGACCCGCACCTCGAACCGGGCGGGGCGGTCCACCCGGATGTAGGTGGCCGATCCGTACTCCGCATCCACCAGCAGCGCCAGGAGCGTGTACTGACGGACCAGATGGAAGAGGTCCGCGGGCTTGTCGGTCTTCAGGGAATGGACGGTCCGGGGAGCGGTGCGCTCATCCACGATATCCTCGTAGCGCCCCGTGAGCCGGTCCAGTTCGTACTGGGTGTGGAGCCCCAGGATGTTGGCCACCGGGTGCCATTTCAGGATGTGGGCGTCCACCAGGAGCTGGTCCCCGGCCACGGCCAGGGTCACCTCCCGTCCGTCGGGAAACTCCACATAGGCCTGGAACGCCGCTGGGCCGGTTGGGACCGTGGTGATGGTGGCCGCCACCTCCTCCAGGGTGAGGGCGCGGTAGCCCTGGGTGGAGGCCCCCAACGTGGCCGCCAGGGCCGCCAGCGACAGGAGAAGGAGCCCGGTACCGGTGCTCCCCACGCTCCCCATCCAGCGCCGGCGGCGGAGGAAGTGGATTCCGAAGCCCAGGAGGACCAGGGACAGGGCGCCCAACCCCAGGGCGAGATAGAACAGGATTCCGGTCATCGTTTCGCGGTGGGGGGTGGGGGCGGACCCAGCTCCGGCTCATCCCCCCGGATCCGCAGGGGGTCCAGGTGGATGCGGGGGAAGGTATCCGGAGGGGTCCAGTGTCCGGTTGCCGCTTCCCCCAGCCGTCGGGCCTCCTCCAGGAGTCCCGCTACGTCCACCCCCAGGTAGTGGGGAGTGAAGGGCTCCAGGGCGGCTTCCGCCTTCCTGAGTTGTGCCCGGATGCCGTGCAGGTTGTTCCTCTGGACGTGTACCCATGCGCTGGCCAGGAGGATGAGCCCGTGGTAGAAGCGGCTCCCCCCCTCCCGCCACGGCCCCTCCAGCACCTCGTGGCTCTCCCAGAATTCCTGCCGGTGGAAGAGCTCAACGAAGTCCAGGAGGGGCCGGGGAAGATCGGTCAGAAGATCCCCCGGATGACGGTGTCGCCCACCGCGCTCAGGATGGAGATCATCAGCGCTCCACCCAGCGCCCACCCGAAGCTGTCGATGTCCAGGGCGTCGCTGAACTTGTCGGTGATGACCAGGAGGATGGCGTTCACGATCCAGCGGGTGATGAAGGCCAGGAGGAGAGCGATCCCCAGGGTGGCGATGGCGAACACCGTGAACAGGAGCCATCCCAGGAAGAAGTTCAGCAGCCCGAAGATGGCCGCCACCACGAAGGCGCCTCCGAAGCTCCGGATGTGGAAGCCGGGGAGGACCACTGCGGTGACGTAGAACGCCAGGGACAGGACCAGCCAGGAGAGGAGGAGGCTCATGTCGGGCTCCGTTGGTATGTCGAAGGGAAAGGGCATGCCTCAGGCGGAGAGCGATGCAAGGCACCGGCCACCGCGACCCCGGATCAGTTCAGGACGAATCTCCAGAAGAGCCAGAGGAGGATCATCCAGGTGGTCACCAACCCCACGAAGACCAGTACGAACGCCAGGATCGGACGTTTCACCCAGCGGTCCACGAAGCGGGCGGCCCACGCCTCCGCATCCCCCCGGGCACCCTGGGGAAGCGCCTTCACCACCAGCCCCACTCCCCACGGGACCAGGAGGACATCATCCACAACCCCCAGGAATGGAATGGTCAGGGGAATCAGGTCCACGGGGCTCAGGAGGTAGAGCAGCACCGCACTCCCCGCCACCTTCAGGCGGAGGGGGGTCTCCGGGTGCAGGAGGGCACGGGCCATCACCAGGAACTCCCGCCGGAAGCGGAGGAACCGGCCGCCCACTCGTTGTGTGAGGCTTCCCATGGGGGGAACGATGGGGGATGGAGGGGGCGGGGAACAGGGTGGGAGTCCCGCCGCCGTCCGGGCTCCCCGGCCCTGCACCGGGGCTCCAGCCGCCCCCGGGGTGGAACCGGGGGGCGGAGCGCGGGTCTCCTGCTGCGCCCCTCCCCGGCATCAAGGAGATCCATGAAGCACATCCCCTATCTGCTCCTCATCCCCGTGGCCCTGCTCCTGGCGCTGGCCCCCTTCGGCCAGGAGCCCCACCTGGTGGAGAAGCTCCGGATGCTGGGGGCGGGAGAGCTCCGCCGCCCCATCGATGTCTTCGATCTCCTCCTCCATGGGGTCCCCCTCCTCCTCCTCCTCTGGAAGGTGGGGGGGGATCTGGCGTCCCGGAGGGGAAGGGGAGCGGGGAGCGCCCCGGCGTGAGGGCGCCCCCCGCTCGTCCGCCCGTCACTTCGCGGTATAGCCGCCGTCGATGACCATCTCGGAGCCGGTCATGAAGCGGGATTCGTCGGAGGCCAGGTAGACCACCGCCCACCCGATGTCCTGGGGTTCCCCCACATACCCCAGCGCCTCGTTCCCCTCCATCTGCTTCCGCCCTTCGGCCGGGTCGATCCCTCCGGCCCGGAAGTGCCCCTCCACCATGGGGGTCCAGATGGTCCCGGGGTGGATGGAGTTCACCCGGATCCCGTCGCCGGCGTAGAGCATGGCGTCGGTCTTCGTCATGAGGCGCACCGCCCCCTTGGAGGCGTGGTAGGCCGGGAGATCCGGGGCCCCCACCAGCCCGTAGATGGACGACAGGTTGATGATGCTCCCCCTCCCTGCCCGCTTCATGGAGGGGACCGCGTGTTTCGTGCAGAAGAAGACCCCTTTCACGTTCACCTTCTGCACGAAGTCCCACTCCTCCTCGGTGGTCTCGTGGGTGGGCTTGTTCACCCCCAGCACGCCGGCGTTGTTCACCAGCACGTCGATCTCGCCGAAGGCCTCCACTACCTCTCCCATGACGCGGGCCACCTCCGCCTCGTCCCCCACATCCATCCGCCAGTAGCGGGCGGTGCCCCCCTCCGCCTGGATCGCCTCGGCCACCCTCCGACCTTCGTCGTCCAGGATGTCGGTCACGGCCACCTTTGCCCCCTCCCGGGCCAGCAGTCGGGCGGTTCCCTCTCCGATTCCCAGCGCGCCACCGGTGACCACGGCCACCCTCCCTTCGACTCTCTTCATCTGCCGTTCCTCGTTCATCGTGAAGTCGGTTCCGGGGGAAAGGTCCCCCAGGGCACCCGACGGATGTCCTGAATCGGGACAGGCTGTCCCAGAGGGGGAGGGAGTCGGGGGTGGGGTGCGTTGTTCCCCAGGGTGCAAGATGTTGCGATACAGGGGGATGGCGTCCCCGTGACCCCCCGTGCGCTGACTCCTTCCCGCAGGGGTATCCGGGCAGGGGACATGCCAGCAGGGAAGGGGTGCCCGGCCCCCGGCGCGGCGGGCATCGGGGCTGGAGGCCGGGGGGGACCGGGGGGACACCGCGGAGGACCTCCTGCTGCCGGAAAGGGGGGGGCGGGGGGACGCCACGGCGGGGACCTCCTGCCGCCGGAAGCGGGGGGGCGGGCGCACGCCAGGGCGGGCCCCGGGCCCCGGGGGAGGGGCGCCCGAAGCGGTGGGCTCAGGGCTCCTGCTGCGGCGGGGCGGCCACCCTGACCGCGAAGTCCCCCATCCGGCGGAAGTAGTCCTCGCCCCCCGCCAGGAAGACGTCGTTGTGCCCGGCCCCCATGACCTCGAACCACCCCGTCCCCTCCCCGGGGGCTCCCTGCACGGCGGCCTGGTGAAGGGCCCGCCCCATGCTGGCGGGAATCAGGGTGTCCTCGTGGCCGTGGATCACCAGCAGGGGGATCCGGAGATCCGGAACCAGGGAGAGCGTGTCGAACTGTCCGTCCAGCCGTCCCCGGAGGAAGGAGGGGAGGAAGGGATAGGCCACCCGGGCCATCTCCTCCAGCGAGGTGAAGGAGGACTCCAGGATCAGCCCCGCCACCTCCGGCCGTTCCCAGGCCACCCGGGCGGCCACCGCTCCCCCCAGTGACACCCCGTGCAGGACCACCGGCCCCACGTCCGGGCGACCCTGCAGCCAGTCCAGCGCCGTCCGGGCATCCTGGTAGACCCCCTCCTCCACCGGCTTCCCCCCGCTCCGGCCGTATCCCCGGTAGTCCAGCATGAAGACCGAGATCCCCTGCCGCAGGAATCCGGCGGCGATGGGGGTCCGCCCGCCGATATTACCGGCGTTGCCGTGGAGGTGGAGCACAGCCGGGGCCCCAGGGCCGGCGTCGTGCCACCAGCCGTGGATCCGGGTGCCGTCGGGGGTGGTGAGGAACACGTCCTCCCCCGGCACCCCTGCCAGGGTGGGTGCGGGACCCGGGTCCTCCCGGGAGGGGAAGAAGAGGAAGGAGGCCACCAGGCCGGGAGAGATCATGAGGGCCAGCGCTCCCTGGGCAAGAATGAAGGCAAGAAAGAGAAGGAAGAGGATCCGGCCTGCGCTGGCCAGGACCCTCTGGGTCCGGGGGAACGACCGGTTGGTGAGGTCCTCCCGCTGCGTTGTCACCCCGACCGCAGACGCTCTTCGAGTCTGCGCTTCACCCCCGGCCATTCCCCCGCCAGGATGCTGTAGTAGACCGTGTCCCGGATCCGCCCCCCCTCCACGATGACGTGATGCCGGAGGATCCCCTCCTCCACCGCCCCCAGCCGGAGGATGGCGGTGCGGGAGCGCTGGTTCAGGACGTCGGTCTTCAACTCCACCCGGATGCACCCCATGGCTTCGAAGGCGTGGCGGAGCATGAGGAACTTCGCCTCGGTGTTCACCGCCGACCGCTGCCAGGGTCGGGCCAGCCAGGTCCAGCCGATCTCCACCCGGCGGTTCCCCGGATCCACGACCCCGAAGCGGGTGGAGCCCACCACCCGGCGGCTGCTCCGCTCCACGGTGGCGAAGGGGAAGGCCCGACCGGCGGCGGCCTCAGCCAGGGCGGCCTCCACGTAACGGACCATGTCCTCCGGGGTCTCCGCCCGGGTGGTGGTCCACCGCCAGAGCTCCGGATCCAGGCCGATCTCCACCAGAGCGGGGATGTGCTCCCGGGTGAGGGGCTCCAGGCGGACGTGGTCCCCCTCCAGGAGGGGGTGGGTCCAGGGGGTGGGGGCGGATCCGGGCCCTGGGTGGGAGGCCTCGCCCCCTGCGGGTGCCGGCCCCCGGGGACCCATGCCGGAACCGGGCGGGGACGTCACGGCTCCACCCCGCCATGCACCACCCGCCCCGCCAGGACGGTGGCCCGCACCTCCATGTCCCGCAGCGCCTCCAGGTCGTCCACACCCCCCTCCAGGATCACGAAGTCCGCCCACTTCCCCGGGGTGATGCTCCCCAGGACCTCTCCCCACCCTGCCGCCTCCGCCGGGGCCAGGGTGTACCCCCTCAGCGCCTCGTCGAGGGTGAGGGCCTGCTCCGGGTGCCACGGACCCGATCCGGGTTCCAGGACGCTGGTGCGGCGGGTGGCGGCCCAGAGCTGTCGGAGGGGGGGAAGGGGGGCGGTGGGCCAGTCGCTCCCCAGCACCAGAGGGGCCCCGGCCTCCAGGGCGGCCTTCCAGGCATAGGCGTACTCCTCCCGTCCGGGCCCCACCCTCTCCTCCAGGTAGTTCCGGAAGGTGGTCACCGCATGGTGGGGCTGCATGGAAACCACCACCCCCTGCCCGGCGAAGCGGGGGAGGTCGTCGGGATGCACCAGCTCCATATGCTCCACCCGGTCGGGAAGGGGGCCCGGGGGGCCGGCGGCGGCGTAGCCGTCCAGCACCATCCGGACCGCCCCGTCGCCGATGGCGTGGGTGGCCACCGGGAAGCCCGCCCCCCGGGCCGCCGCCACCAGCGCCGTGAAGGCCTCCATGCTCTGGAAGGGCTCCCCCCGGGTGTCGGGGCGGTCGTCGTACGGCTCCAGCAGGAGCGCTGTGTGGGTGGAGAGCACTCCGTCCACCATCAGCTTCATGAACCCCAGTTCCAGCATGGGGCCCTGGCGTTCCTCCACTCCCGTGGCCGCCACCTCCCCCCGGAGCCGGTCCCGGCGCTCCGCGAACCGCTGGATGTCTCCCGGCGAGGCCGGGGAGGCCCCGAACCAGATCCGCACCGGGAGTTCCCCTTCCCCCAGGAGGGTGAGGTAGGCGTCCAGCCGCCGGGGATCGGCCATGTTGAAGGCCCCGGTGACCCCGTGGGCGTTCATGAGGGCCAGCGTCCCCCGCAGGTCCGGGTGGGGCACCCCCGGGTCCAGGGTGGTGGGGGGGGCGTCCCGGGCCATGGCGTCCGCGATGCGGGCCCGGGCCCCCTCCAGGAGGATGCCGGTGGGCTCGCCGGTCTCCGGGTCCAGGAGGATGGCGCCTCCCGGGGGGACGGGGGTGTCGGCGGTGATCTCCGCCCGTTCCAGCGCCAGACTGTTCACCCACGAGGCGTGGCCATCGATATCCGTGAGGGCCACCGGTCGGTCCGGGGCCACGGCGTCCAAGTGGGCCCGGGTGGGGAACTCCCCTCCGATGAGGGAGTAGTCCCAGCGCCCTCCCACCAGCCAGACCCCGGGCTCCAGCTCCCGGTGCCGGGCGGCGATCCGCTCCAGCCAGACCTCCAGCTCCGCCAGCCCTGTGAGATCCACCCCCTGGATCAGGCTGAAGGCCCCCTCCAGATGGGTGTGTCCGTCGATGAAGCCGGGAAGCACCGCCCGTCCCTCCGCATCGATCACTTCGGTGTCCGGGCCCACCAGGCGCCGGATCTCCCGGTTGCTCCCCACCGCCACGAAGCGCCCGTCCCGGACGGCCAGCGCCTCCACCCGGGGGGTGGCCGCGTCCACCGTCCGGACATCGGCGGAGAGGACCACCAGATCCGCAGGGTCGGCGGGGGGGGCGTTACACCCCACGGCGGCCAGGACCCCCAGCAGGGGCAGCATCCGCCGCAGCCCGGGAGAAGACCCCCGTGGAACCGACCCACTCCTGAATCCAGCCCCTGCCGCCATGGCTCCTCCCCGGGGTACAGCGTGGTGGAGTGGAGGAGTGGCCCCCGTGGGACTGCGGGGCGCTTCCGCTCCAGCGTAGTTCGTATGCGAGGGCGCAGACCGGCCCATCGTTCCCGTTGCGGCAGGATAGACCGCGCCGCAGGGCCCCACAACGGGGAGCTCTGGGGATTTCCCGAGCCCCTGGCCATCTTCAGGTGCCTCAGCCCTGCGCAAGCGACTTGCGGGAAGGGAGGAGGGCCACGACTCGTACCCACGGAAGGGTGACCTTCTTCGCCAGACCCTCTGCAACCCATGCCCACCCAGATCCCATGTCCGAAATCCGCCGCTACGACGACGACCAGGTGCGGGAGATCATCCGCCGCGCCTCGGAGGCCGACGCCGCATCCCCCGGTGGAGCCTCCGGCACCGGTACCGCAGAGGGGATGACCCTGACCCAGATCCAGGACATCGCCCGGGAGGTGGGGCTGGATCCGATGCTGGTGGCACGGGCCGCAGCCCAGGTGGGCGGGGGCGGGGTGGACGGGGATCCGAGCCACCGTATGCTGGGCATTCCCATCTCTGTGGGGCATGTCGAGGAACTTCCCGCACGTCTCTCGGACGACGAATGGGACCAGATGGTGGTGCGGTTCCGTGAGATCTTCCATGCCCGGGGGAAGGTGATCCAGGAGGGGGGACTCCGGGGGTGGGCCAACGGGAATCTCCAGATCCTGGAGGAGCCCACCGCCGCGGGCTACCGGCTCCGCATGCGGTCGGTGAGCGGAAACGCCCAGGGTGCGATCATGGGAGGGGCGGCCGGCCTGACGCTGGGGACGGGACTGCTCCTTCTGGGGCTGACCCAACTGGGAGGCATCATGAGTCTACCGGAGGCGCTCCTGATCGGAGGATCGTTCGCGGGTGGGGGGGGTGCCCTGCTCTGGAGGGGAAAGGTGGGGACCTCCCGCTGGATCGCCACCCGGAAGGCCCAGTTCCGGGAGCTGGGGGAGTGGGCGATGCTTCGGATCAGCGGTGGGTCCGACGTCGGGGGAGCCCGACCCACGCAGGGAGACGCGGGCCTCCAGGGGGCCCCCACCACCAGGGAGATGGAAGCGTGAGCCAGACGAAGAGAACGGGGCGCGGGCTCCGGGGGATGTGCCTGCCCCTGGTCATCCTCACCCTGGGTGCAGGGGAGCTGCGGGGGCAGGCCTCGACCTGTCCCTCTCCGGAAGGCGGACTCCAGGGGCTCCGACAGCCGGCAGAGGCGCCGGACGAACTTCTGGCCCTCATCGAGATCCCGGCGGGGGGGCAGGTGAAGTACGAGCTCCACCCGGAGTCCGGGCGGATGGAGGTGGACCGGTTCCTCTCCATGCCCGTGGCCTATCCGGTGAACTACGGCATCCTCCCCTGCACCCTGGCGGAGGATGGGGACCATCTGGACGTGCTGGTGCTGACCCGGATCCCGGTCCTCCCGGGAGCGTTGATCCGGGTCCGTCCGGTGGGGGTGCTCCGGATGGTGGACCGGGGGGAGGGGGATGACAAGATCCTCATGGTCCCGGTGTCCGCCGTGGATCCCACCTGGGACGGGGTCCGCTCCCTGGAGGACCTGCCGGCTGCCGAAGTGCAGAGGGTCGAGGCCTTCTTCCAGGTCTACAAGAACCTGCCGGACCCGACGGTGCAGGTGGAGGTGGGGCCTTGGGAGGGGGTGGAGAGCGCCCTGGCCCTGATCCGGGCGGCGTTGGCGGTGCCCGTTCCCGGAGGGTAGGCCGCCGGTCCTCCTGGCCCCTTCCCTTCGCCGATGAACGAAGGCCGGGAGCGGACACCCTGTCCGCCCCCGGCCTTCTTCTGTACTGCCAGGTCGCCCGTTGGCCGGGCCGGCCCATTCCCTACCGCATGTCGTACTTGAAGCCCGTGGAGAGACGCCAGTCGTAGAACTCCGTCTGCATCATCCGGCCCCGGGTCCCCTGGTAGTACTGCAGCGGCTGGTTCGTGAGGTTGTTCGCCTCGAAGAAGAGCTGCAGCTGGGGAGTGAAGGCAAAGGTCCCGTTCAGGTCCACGATGCTCTGGGTGTCGTAGTACCGGTCGAAGAAGGGGGAGTCCCCGATCTCACCGGGATCGATGTAGTCGCTGGAGTAGTTCCAGGACCCCCGGAGCCCCAGCCGGCCGAAGTCATACGACAGGGAGAGGTTGGCCGTGTGCTGTGCCGACCCCGGCAGCCGGAGGTCGTCGCTGTCCCGGCCTTCCACGTTCAACCCCTCCACGCTGGAATCGGTGAAGGTGTAGTTCGTGTAGAGCCCCAGCCCGGAAAGGAAGCCCGGGAGGAAGTCCAACTGCCGCTGGAAGGCCACCTCCACCCCGAAGAGGTTGGCCCCTGCGCCGTTCAGCGGCTGGGTGATGGCGCTGAAGGTCTGCCCCGTGACCGGGTCCACCACATTCCGGCGGGTGTAGGTGAAGATGAACCCGTCGATGTTCTTGTAGAACGCTCCCCCGGAGATCATCCCCACGCCGGGGAAGTACCGCTCCGCCATGACATCGAAGTTCATGGAGGTGGTGGCGTCCAGGTCCGGGTTCCCCGTCTCCAGCACCAGGTCCTCATTGGAGATGATCCGGTAGGGCACCAGGTCGTAGTAGTTGGGGCGGGAGATGGTGTTGGTCCAGGCCGCCCGGAGGACGGAGCCGCTCTCCGTCTCGTAGCGGAGGTGGAGGCCCGGCAGGATGTTGGTGTAGGAGTCGTTCCGGGTGGGTGTCGCCCGCACGTCGTCCGTGTCCTCGTCGAACTCGAAGCCGGAGTAGTCCACGGAGGTGACCTCCGCCCGGACGCCGGCCACCACGCTCAGCTGCCGGGTGAGTTCCCGGTCCCACATGAGGTACCCGGCGTAGATCTGCTCCTCGGCATCGTAGTTTCCGGCGGCATACTCATCCGGGCGGTCCTGGATGCGGAACTGCGAGGCGTTGCCGAAGTCCAGGTCTCCCAGGAAG
>CAYQVI010000121.1:0-10964 GCA_964420725.1 uncultured Gemmatimonadaceae bacterium
AGACCTCCTGGGTGCTGAACGCCGCCCAGAACGCCGCCATCGACCACAACGTTCCGGTGGCCATCTTCTCGCTGGAGATGTCGAAGGAGCAGTTGGTGCAGCGCTTCCTCTGCGCCGAGGCCCGGGTGGATGCCAGCCGGCTGAAGATCGGTCGGCTCAGCCCGGAGGAGATGCAGCGCCTGGCCCGGGCTGCCGGGCTGCTGAATGTGGCCCCCATCTGGATCGACGACTCCCCGGGGAGCACGGTGCTGGAGATGCGGGCCAAGGCCCGGCGCCTCAAGACCGACGAGAACATCGGGATGCTGGTGGTGGACTATCTCCAGCTCATGAGCGGGGGCGGGAAGGGGAGCGACAGCCGGACCCAGGAGGTGAGCGAGATCTCCCGGGGGCTCAAGGCGCTGGCCCGGGAGCTGGCCATCCCGGTGATCGCCCTGTCCCAGCTCAGCCGGGGTCCGGAGAGCCGGCAGGACAAGCGCCCCATGCTCTCCGACCTCCGGGAGTCGGGCTCCATCGAGCAGGATGCCGATCTGGTCATGTTCCTGTTCCGGGAGGAGTATTATCTCAGACCGGAGGAGATCGAGGAGAAGGGGGCCGCGGGGCTGGCGGAGCTGATCATCGCCAAGCATCGGAACGGGCCTACGGGCATGGTCCCCCTGTACTTCCACAAGGCGTACACCCGCTTCGACAACCTGGCCGATGAACGGGGAGTCCCCGGCGGCGCCGGGGGCGGCGGCTACGAACAGGGGAACGGTCACTACGGATGAGTCAGTCTGCGGCGGGGGGAGGGGATCCGGGAATGGGCATGCTGGAGGGGGACGTGGGTGTGGTCCTTCCCGCCGCGGGTTCCGGACGGAGGATGGGGGGCGCACGGAAGCCCTTCCTGGAGCTGGCGGGGGTGCCGGTCCTCCTCCATGCCATCCGCCCCTTCCTGGACCACCCCCGGGTCACCGCCGTCCGGGTGGCCCTCTCCGCCGACGACGCAGCCCACCCCCCCTCCTGGCTCCTGGATGAGGACCCCCGGGTCCGGGTGGTGGCCGGTGGGGACACCCGGGCGGCCTCCGTCCTGGCGGCGCTGGAGTCGCTCCCCGGCGGTGTGGAGGTGGTGCTGGTCCACGATGGCGCCCGCCCCCTGGTGGACCGGGGCACCATCGACCGGTGCCTGGCGGGGATCACGACAGAGCAGGGGGCTGTGGCGGCCCTCCCGGTCACCGACACCCTGAAGGAGGTGAGCCCTGCCCGGATGGTGGAGGGAACTCCGGAGCGCCGGCGGTTCTGGGCCGCCCAGACCCCCCAGGGCTTCCCCCTCCCCCTCCTCCTGGCGGCCTACCGGCGGGGCACCGAGGGGCTCACCGACGACGCGTCCGCCGTGGAGCGGGAGGGGGGGCGGATCGTGGTCACCGAGGGATCCCCGGCCAATCTGAAGGTCACCCTTCCCGGGGACCTGGAGCTGGCGGAGCACTGGCTCTCCCTCCGCCGCACCGGAGCCGGCGCAACCGGGGGGGTGGCATGAGCCAGGGCCCCCCAGTATCGGCGCCGGAGCCCTTCCGGATCCTCTTCGTGTGCACCGGAAACACCTGCCGGAGTCCCCTGGCGGAGGTGCTGGCCCGGCGGGAGCTGGAGGCCCGGGGGTGGCGGCATGTGGAGGTCCGCTCCGGCGGAGTCCGGGCCGCCCCGGGATTCCCTGCCAGCGAGGGGTCCAGTCGGGTGGCGGCCGAGGAGGGACTCGACCTCTCCCGACACTCCAGCACCCCTGTGGACCAGGAGCTCCTGGAGTGGGCGGACCTGGTCCTGGCCATGTCTGCCGGCCATCTGGCGGTCATCCAGGCCTCGGGGGCCGGAGAGCGGGCCACCCTCCTGGGGGCCATGGCCGCCGGGGAGGAGGAGGCCGGGGCGATGGGCGTCGAGGTGCCGGATCCCTTCGGCCAGGACGATGCCATCTACCGGGAGACCTACCGGGTCCTGGAGAGGATGATCGTCCGGGTGCTGGATCGTCTCGAGCCCATCGTCGCCCCCTGATGGCCCCCCGGGGAGCTGCTGCCACCACCCGCCTCCTGGCGCTCCTGGGCGATCCGGTGGCCCACTCCCTCTCCCCCCGGATGCAGAACGCCGGCATCCAGGCCCTGGGGCTGGACGGGGTATACCTCTGTCTCCGCACCTCCCAGGGGGATGTGGCGGGGCTCATCCGGGGGATCGCCGGATCCGGAGGGGGCGGAAATGTGACCCTCCCCCACAAGGAGGAGGCCGCCCGGGTGGTGGAGGCCCCCACCGAGGCGGTGCTGCGGACCGGAGCCTGCAACACCTTCTGGATGGAGGACGGGGTCCTGAAGGGGGACAACACCGATGTGGTGGGGGTCCGGGCTGCCGTGGCCTCCCTCCTGGGGGGCCCGCCCACCGGTGCCAGGATCCTCCTCCTGGGGGCCGGAGGGGCCGCCCGGGGCGTGGCGCTGGGTCTCCTGATGGATGATCCGGAACGGGTGGCCATCCGGAACCGCACCCCCGCCCGGGGGGAGGAGTTGGCCCGGCTCCTGGACGATCCCCGTGTGGAGGCGGTGGCCCCCCTTCCCGCCGGGGAGGAGGGGTGGGACCTCGTGGTGAATGCCACCCGCCTGGGGCTCCACCCCACCGACCCCCTCCCCCTGGACCCGAAGAAGGGGGGAGTGGGGGCCGTGCTGGATGTGGTCTACGGCGCCCGCCCCACCCCCCTGGTGGAGCGGGCCCGGGAGCTGGGGATCCCCGCCGCGGACGGCCGGGAGATGCTCCTGCAGCAGGGGATGGCCTCATTCCGCCACTGGTGGGGGGTTCCGGCGCCGGAAGCGGTCATGCGGGCGGCGCTGGAGGGTCCATGAAGGGATTGGCCGTGGCGAACGCCTTCCTGGACATCCTCCTCCCCCCCTCCTGCCTGGGATGCAGCTCCCGACTGGTGGGGGTGGATCCCCATCAGGTGCTCTGCGGGGCGTGCCACCTCCGCCTGGTCCCCCCCCCGGCCCCCCGCTGCTCCCGGTGCGACCACCCCCTGGGAACCCGCCGGGAGGGTCCACACCCCTGCCGGGAGTGCCTGGAGTGGCCGGGAGTCCTGGTGGAGGCCCGGGCGGGGACGGAGCTGAATCCGGCGGCGCACCGGCTGGTCCACGCCCTGAAGTACCAGGGGTGGAGACGGGCGGCAGGTCCCATGGCCCGTGTCATGGCGGACCGGCTGTCCGACCTCCCGCAGGATCTCCTCCTCGTCCCGGTTCCCACCACCCCGCAGCGTCTCCGGAAGCGGGGATACAATCAGGCCCGCCTCCTGGCCGAGGCCCTGGCGCAGCGGTTGGACCGCCCCTGCGTCGACGCCCTGGAACGGAGGGGGAGCGGACCGAGCCAGGTCGCCTTGCACCCCTCCCAGCGCAGGACTAACGTGAATCATGTGTTCGAGGCGTCGAGAGCCCCGCAGGTGGCGGGTCGCCCCGTGCTCTTGGTGGATGACGTCCTCACCACGGGCGCCACGGCCTGTGCCGCTGCCCGGGTGCTGGAAGAGGCCAGGGCCTCCCGGGTCCTGCTCATCGTCTTCGCCCGGGCGCTGACGGATCGGGACCAGCAGGATCCCTGAATTGTGACCACCCTGATTCGAAATCACCCCACACTCACGAAGACCGGGGCGGACACGCCTCGAAAGGACATGAGATAGAATGGCGATCCGCGTTGCGGTCAATGGATTTGGACGTATCGGCAGACTGGTTCTGCGAGCGGCCAAGGTCTCCGGAGTCCAGGACATCGATTTCGTTGCGGTGAACGACCTCACCGACACGAAGACGCTGGCCCACCTCCTCCGTTACGACTCCGTGCACCGGGCCTACCCCGGCACCGTGGAGACCTCGGAGAAGGGGCTCGTGGTGGATGGCGACGAGATCGCGGTCTTCAGCGAGCGGGATCCGGCGAAGCTCCCCTGGAAGGAGCTGGGGGTGGACATCGTCATCGAGTCCACCGGCTTCTTCACGAAGCGGGACGATGCGGCGAAGCACCTTTCCGCCGGTGCACGGAAGGTCATCATCTCGGCGCCGGGGAAGAATGAGGACATCACCGTGGTCCTGGGGGTCAACGAGGACGCCTACGATCCTGATCGGCACGACGTGGTCTCCAACGCCAGTTGCACCACCAACTGCCTGGCTCCGGTGGCCAAGGTGCTCCACCAGCGCTTCGGGATCGTACGGGGGCTCATGACCACCATCCATGCGTACACGAACGACCAGGCGCTCCTGGATGCCCCGCACAAGGACCTCCGCCGGGCACGGGCGGCGGCCCTCTCCATGATTCCCACCACCACCGGTGCCGCCCGGGCCACGTCCCTGGTGCTCCCGGAGCTGGAGGGGCGCCTGGACGGCCTGGCCATCCGGGTTCCCACTCCTGACGTGTCGCTGGTGGATCTGGTGGCCCAGTTGGAACGGGATGCAACGGCGGAGGAGGTGAATCGGGCGCTCCGGGACGCCGCAGAGGGTCCGCTGAAGGGGATCCTGGAGGTCTCCGATGTGCCGCTGGTGTCGGTGGACTTCACCGGAAACCCCCACAGCTCCATCGTGGACGCCGCCACTACGTCGGTCATCGGCGGGGGGCTGGTGAAGGTCCTCTCCTGGTACGACAACGAGATGGGCTATTCCCACCGCTGCGTGGACCTGGCCCGCTACATGGGCCAGCGTCTCCCGGCACGGTCCGGGGGCTGAATCGCTGGGGACCTCCCCTTCACCGGCGGAAGGCTGCCGGTGGATGGGAGGTCCCGCCGCTCCCATCCCCTCCTCCCTTCGTTCCCCCCCCCATGGGATCCATGGCCAGCAAGAACCTGACGGACCTGCCTGAAGAGCTCCTCCGGGGTCGCCGCATCCTCGTCCGGGTGGACTACAACGTCCCCCTGGAGGCCTCGGGAGAGGTGGGGGACACCAACCGCATCGAGGAGACCCTCCCCACCCTCCGCCTGCTCATGGAGCGGGGCGCCCGGATCGTCCTCCTGGCCCACCTGGGCCGGCCGGATGGCGCTCCCGACCCCCGCTATTCCCTCCAGCCGGTGGCCCGGGCCCTTTCCCGATTGCTGGACCACCCCGTGGGCTTCTCCCCGGCCACCGTGGGTGAGGGTGCGGAGGCTGCGGTGGCGGGGCTGGACAACGGGCACATCCTCCTCCTGGAGAACACCCGCTTCCTCCCCGGGGAGACCCGGAACGATCCGGAGCTGGCCCGGAGGCTGGGGGAGTTGGGGGACCACTTCGTGAACGATGCCTTTGGAGCCGCCCACCGGGCCCACGCCTCCACCGAGGGGGTGGCCCGGGTCATCCGGGAGAAGGGGGGTGAGGCCGTGGCGGGGCTCCTCATGGAGAGGGAACTCCGCTTCCTGGGAATGGTGCTTGAGAATCCGGAACGCCCCTTCGTGGCGATCCTGGGGGGCGCCAAGATCTCGGGGAAGATCGATGTGATCGAGGCCATCCTCCCCCGGGTGGACCGCCTCCTCATCGGGGGGGCCATGGCGAACACCTTCTTCAGGGCCATGGGGCTGGATACGGGGAAGTCGCTGGTGGAGGAGGACCGGGTGGAGATGGCCCGGGATCTCCTGGAACGGGGGGGGGACCGAATCCTCCTCCCGGTTGATACGGTGGTGGCTCCCGAGATCTCCGCCGACGCGCAGACTGCCTCCAAGGGTCGGGACGCCGTGGGTGCCGACGACCGGGTGGGGGACATCGGCCCGGACTCGGTGGCTCTCTTCACCCAGGAGATTGCCGTAGCCCGGACCATCCTCTGGAACGGGCCCATGGGGGTCTTCGAGATGGAGCCCTTCGCCCGGGGGACCATGGCGGTGGCCCGGGCGGTGGCGGACGCCGCCGACGGGGGGGCCACCGTGGTGGTAGGGGGGGGGGACTCCGCCGCCGCCGCCGATGAGGCGGGGGTGGTGGACCGCCTCACCCACGTGTCCACCGGAGGGGGGGCCTCACTGGAGTTCCTGGCGGGAGAGGAACTCCCTGGGGTGGCCGCACTGACGCCCCGGGAGCCCACGCCATGAGCAGGCAGGTGATTGCCGGCAACTGGAAGATGAACCTGGGGCCCGGAGCCGCCCGGGAGTTCGTGACCGCCTTCCTTCCCCTGGTGCAGGGGGTGGATGCGGAACTCCTCCTCTTCCCGCCCACCCTCTCCCTGGCCTCCGCCCTGGGGTCCACAGGCGACGCCCCGTTGCACTTCGGAGTGCAGAACGTCCACTGGGAAAGGGAGGGGGCCTTCACCGGGGAGATCTCGGTGGCCATGGCCGGGGAGGCCGGCGCCACCCATGCCCTGGCGGGGC
The DNA here is from genome assembly GCA_964420725.1 of uncultured Gemmatimonadaceae bacterium. Classification (GTDB taxonomy): domain Bacteria; phylum Gemmatimonadota; class Gemmatimonadetes; order Longimicrobiales; family Gaopeijiaceae; genus CAYQVI01. Next base: position 6,293 of record CAYQVI010000121.1, read on the forward strand.
ACTCGGAGCGGCGGCAGCTCTTCCACGAGACCGATGCCGAGGTGGCCCGCAAGGCCGTGGCCATCCGCTCCGGTGGCCTGATCCCGGTGGTCTGCGTGGGGGAGACGCTGGAGGAGCGGAGGGCGGGGCGGCTGGAGGAGGTGCTCCTCCGGCAGCTCGATACGGTCCTGGATGCCCTGGCCGGGGGCACCGGTCGGTGGATGCTGGCGTATGAACCGGTCTGGGCCATCGGGACCGGTGAGACCGCAACCCCTGCCGACGCGGCGGAGGCCCACGCCCTCCTCCGGAACCGTCTGGTGGAGCGGGGAGTCCCAGACGCAGCAGGGGTCCCCATCCTCTACGGCGGGAGCGTCAAGCCGGGGAACGCCGCAGAACTCCTGGCTGCACCTGAGGTGGGGGGGGTCCTGGTGGGAGGAGCCAGCCTGGACCCCGACAGCTTCGCCGCCATCGCCCGGGCCGCCCGGGGGTGAGGGCGGCACCGCCACGACCCTGGCTTGACCCCGTTCCCCAACGGGGCGAAGTTTCCCCGCTTACCTGTGACCGTGGAGAGGGTGCCCCAGATGTATGGTTTTCTGCTCACCGTGCTCGTCCTGGACGGGCTGTTCCTCAGCGTCGTGATCCTTCTCCAGGCTGGGAAGGGTGGCGGTCTCGCGGCCATGGGTGGAGGCTCCTCCGCCACCGAGGGCGTCCTGGGAGGCCGTCAGGCCACCACCGTCCTCACACGGGCCACCTGGATCTCGGGGACGGCTTTCATGGTCCTGGCGCTGGTGCTGGCCATCCTCTCCTCCCGGGCCCAGACGGCCACCCCCGTCCTCAGGCAGAACGCCCCGGCTGCGGTGACCCCGGCTCCGGTCCTCCCGGAGACGGCTCCGTCCGTCACCCCGGTCCCGGTGGCCCCCCCCGCCGGTGAGACCCCTCCCCCTGACGGCGGGTCGGACGACTAGAGCCCACGCTGACGTCGCAGCCCTGACCTGCCCGGCAGGGGAGAGAGTCCCGGAATGAGCACGGACCACGGAGAAACCCCGTATTCCCTGCTTCCTCCGGGACTTTCCCGTTCAGGGCTCCTGGATCTCTACCGGGTTTTGGCCCGGGGAAGGGAGGTGGAGCGGCTCCTCGCCGGCGATCCTCCCACCTCCCCGGCGACCTTCCCGCCGCTGGTAGCCCTGGGGGCGGTGTGGCCGCTCCGGAGGAACCCCGACGGTTCCGGGGACCTCCTGGGGATGGCGATCCGCTCCCCGGTGGCGGCGCTGGGTCATGGCCACTCCCCCCGGGCGCTGCTCCAGGGGAGTCATCGCCCTCCCGTCCCCGCCCCAGGACGCGACGCCGGAGGGGACTGGATCGATCTCCCGCATGGACTGCTTGCCCCCGAGGCCCCTCCAGGAGTGCTCCTGGGGGTCATGGCAGGAGCCACCCTGGCCTTTCGTCTCCGGGATGAACCCCGGGCAGGGCTCTTCCTGGGAGGGGCGGCCGGATCCGCCTCCGGGGTCTGGCACGAGGGGCTGAATCTGGCCGCGGTCCAGCGGTCCCCGCTGGTTGTGGTGATCCTCACCCGCCCCGGCGATCCCTCCCCCTCCCCCGGGCGAACCCCCTCCGGTGCCTCCTCCCCGGCAGATCGGGGGCTCCCCTACGGCATCGAATCGCAGTCGGTGGGAGGGGACGATCTCACCGGAACACTGGAAACCGTGTCCTCGGCCCTGGAGCGGGCCCGGGAGGGGGGAGGCGTCACCCTCATCGAGGTCCGGTGGGATCCTGGAACCGCCCTGGGGGACCCCACCTCCGCCTTCCGGGCCCGCCTGGGCCAGCTGGATCCCTCCATGGCGGAGGAGATCTCCGCCATCGACGCGGCGGCCCGGGCGGAGATGGAGGAGGCGGCACGGCAGGGGCCGGATGCCCCACTCCCCCCCGGGGAGTTCCCCATCCGGGGCGCCTTCCACCGTCCCGTTTCCCGTGTCTCACCCCTCGCAGGTGCCTGAGCCGCCATGACACCCTCCAGCGACCCCACCCCCGGCCCCTCCGCCCCCGACCACGTCTCCCGGAGTGCCCGGGGGGAGCCGGTGACCCTTCTGGAGGCCATCTCGGAAGCACTCTGGGAGGAGATGGAGCGGGACCCCTCGGTCTTCCTGATGGGGGAGGACATCGGAGTGTACGGCGGCGCCTTCAAGGTCACCCGGGGCTTCCTGGAGAAGTTCGGGGCACGGCGGGTCATCGACACGCCCATCTCGGAGGCAGGATTCACCGGCGCGGCGGCGGGGGCGGCGCACATGGGGCTCCGGCCGGTGGTGGAGATGCAGTTCATGGACTTCATCTCCCCGGCCTATGACGTCATCACCAACTACATCGCCACCTCCAGGTACCGGGGGAGCGGACCCCTTCCCCTGGTGATCCGGGGTCCGGTGGGCGGGGGGAACCGGGGCGGTCCCTTCCACTCCCAGAATGTGGAGATGGCCTTCTTCCACACCCCGGGGCTGAAGATCGTCTACCCTTCCACGCCGCGGGACGCCAAGGGGCTCCTCAAGGCCGCCATCCGGGACGACGATCCTGTTCTCTTCGAGGAGCACAAGGGGCTCTACCGGGCCCCGCAGCTCAGGGAGCTCCTCCCGGACCCCGACGAAGTCATCCCGCTGGGGGTGGCCCGGGTACACAGGGAGGGGACCGACGTCACCATCGTCACCTACGGGATGATGGTCCACCGGAGCGCCGAGGCCGCGGAACGGCTGGCAGCGGAGGAGGGGATCCAGGTGGAGATCCTGGACCTACGGACCCTCCTCCCCATGGACGATGAGGCCATCGCCGCCTCCGTCCGGAAGACCGGTCGCCTCCTCATCGTGCATGAGGACACCCGCACGGGAGGGATCGCCGGGGAGATCGCCATGCGGGTCAACGAGCGGGCCTTCGAGTGGCTGGACGCGCCGATCCTGAGGGTCACGGCGCTGGACGCGCCCGTCCCCTACGCCGGGGCCCTGGAGGATCACTTCCTCCCCGGGGTGGAGGACATCATGGCCACGGTGAGGTACCTGGCCGGCTACTGAATGGACCTTCCGGCCTTTGCCGCCGGGAGCGGATGGGGTAAACTGGAGGTCCGGATGTGGGGTGGTGCGCCTCCTCCCGTCCGGTCCTCCGCACGAGTCCACACGACAGCACATGGAGTCATCAGAGTGGCCCGGATCGAGGTGCCGATGCCCCAGATGGGCGAGTCCATCGCCGAGGGGACCGTATCAAAGTGGCTGAAGCAGGTGGGCGAAGCGGTGGAACGCGACGAGCCCATCCTCGAGATCTCCACCGACAAGGTCGATGCGGAGATCCCGGCTCCCGCCGCGGGGACCATCGTGGAGATCTCCGTGAAGGAGGGGGAGACCGTCGAGGTGGGGACCATCGTGGCCTTCATCGACACGGAGGCCGCCCCCTCCGCCAATGGCGGCGGACCGGCGGCGGCAGCTCCGGCCCCCGTGGCCCCTCCTGCGGAGGCTGAGCCCGCCCCTGCGGCGCCCCCCCCGGAGCCCGCCCAGCCTGCGGCAGCGGTCCCCTCATCCGGGGACGACACCGCGGAGGACCGGCTCCGTCAGCGCTCCACCCCGGTGGTGCGGAAGATCGCGGAGGAGCACGGGGTGGACATCGAGGCGGTGGCCGGTACCGGTCACGCCGGTCGGGTGACGAAGCAGGACATCCTGGGCTACATCGAGTCCGGGGGCACCAAGGCCGCCCCGGCCCAGCCCACCCCTGCGGCCGCCCCTGCGCCTCCGGCGCCCCCTGCGGCCCCTGTGGCCAGCGTCCCGGTCCCCGGCGGCGACTTCTGGAAGATGTTCCACTCCCAGGCGGTGCACCCGGAGTTCCCGGTGCGGGAAGCCGACCGTGTGGAGCCCATGGACAAGATCCGCCGTCTCACTGCCGAGCACATGGTGGTGGCCAAGCGGATCGCCCCCCACGTCCACTCGTTCATCGAGATCGACTTCACCGCCATCGACCAGGTGAGGGGGAAGAAGAAGAAGGAGTGGGCGGAACAGGGAGCCCGGGTGAGCTACACCGCCTTCGTGGCCTGGGCCTGCTCCAGGGTGCTGCGGGAGTTCCCCCCGGTGAATGGCACCGTCTCGGGGAACAACCTCATCTTCCGCGGCAATGTGAATGTGGGCATCGCGGTGGACCTCGATCCCGGGCTCATCGTGCCGGTGATCCACGACGCCGCCGACCTCTCCCTCGTGGGGATCGGGCGGAAGATCATCGACCTGGCGGACCGGGCACGGAACCGCAAGCTGGACCCCCGGGAGATCCAGGGAGCCACCTTCTCCATCACCAACCCCGGCGTCCTGGGGACCATGGTGGGGATGCCGGTGATTCCCAAGGGGACCTCGGCCATCCTGGGGACCGGCGCCATCGAGAAGCGGGTGGTGGTGATCACGGACCCGGAGACCGGGACCGATGCCATGAGCATCCGGAAGCGGTGCTACTTCTCCCTGGGCTACGATCACCGGATCGTGGACGGAGCCGACGCCGCCCGCTTCCTGGCCCGGCTGAAGGAGGTCCTGGAGACCTTCCCGGAGGATGCCTGACGCTCCGTTGACGCCTGGGGGGGGCTACCCCCTCCAGGTGGGAACGCCGGGGCTTGTGGCCTACGGCGAGGCCCTGGAGATGCAGGCCGAACTGGTCCGGCGCCGCCGCGAGGGGGTGGTGCCGGACC